>PXRR01000039.1:28281-45607 GCA_003021975.1 Halobacteriales archaeon QS_5_70_17
GGCAACGTCGGGACCATCGCCCGGGCGATGAAGAACTTCGGGCTCTCGGAGCTCCTGCTGGTCGACCCGCCCGACCTCGACCCCGACGGCGAGGCCTACGGCTTCGCCGGTCACGCCCGCGAGGACGTCCTCCCGAACGCCCGCGAGGTGGAGTTCGACCACCTCGTCGAGAACTACCACACCGTCGGCTGCACGGCGATCACGAACGACGACCACCGGCGGCACGTCCGGTACCCCTTCCGGACGCCCGCCGAACTGGCCGACTCGCTCGCGGGAGTCTCGGCGGGCACCTGCGTCGTCTTCGGCCGCGAGCGCGTCGGCCTCACCAACGGGGAACTGGAGCGCCTCGACGAGGTCTGCTCGATCCCCGCCAGCGCCGACTACCCGGTGCTCAACCTCGGGCAGGCCGCGACGGTCGTCCTCTACGAACTCCGGGAACTGACCGTCGAGGAGACACAGCTCCCGGAGACGATCGAGCGAGCGCCCGAGCGCGACGTCGAGGGACTGCACGACCAGTTCTCGACGCTCCTCGACGCACTCGGCGTCGAGGGGACCCAGCGCCGGCGGACCGAACGGCTCTGGCGGCGCCTGCTGGGCCGCGCTCACCCCACGACTCGCGAGGCGAGCACGCTCCGAGGGATCCTCCGGCGCGCCGAGGAGGGACTGCGTCACGGACTCCCCGGCGAGCGCGAGGGATAGGCTCGCACGCCGTCTAGCAGGGAGCGCCGCGCTCGCTCCGCGGTACGTTTACGTCGGTTCCCGCGTGAGTGAGGCGCATGGACGGACTCAGTGCCGGAGTGGCCGCGAGCGTGCCGGTGCCGGGGCACGTCCGGTACGTCGTCCCGGGCGGCGATCCGGGCGAGGCGGCGTCCTTCCTCGTCGACGCGCTGATCGACCCGGTCAACCTGCTCGTCCTCTTCGCGGGCGGACTGGCGCTGGCCGTCGGCGTCAGGGGATACCTCCGCGCGCGCCCGGCCCGGGCCGACCTCCGGACCCTCCGGGCGGCGCTGGAGGGCTACCGCGACCTGCTGCCGTGGCTGGTGCGCCTGAGCGTCGGCCTGCCGCTCGTGGGCGCGGGGTTCATCGGCATCGGGGACGCGCTCGCCGCGGACGCGCTGGTGCGGCTTGCCGGCGTCGGTCTGGGGTTCCTGTTGCTGTTCGGGCTGGCGACCCGCGCCGTCGCGGCGGTCGGCCTGCTGACCTACCTCGCCGCGCTGGCCGCCTTCGGCCCGGCGCTGCTGTTCGCGTTCGAGTACGTCCCGGGCTTTCTCGCGGCGATCCTGCTGGGCGGGGGGCGCCCGAGCGCCGATCACGTCCTCGCTCGGCTGGCCGACGACGACCGGACGGTGTACTCGCGGATCGACCCCGTCTACCGGGAACTGGCCGTCCCGTTCGAACGGCGGATCGTCCCCTACCGGGCGTACGTCCCCACGGTCGTCCGGGCGGGGCTGGGCGCGACGTTCGTCTTCCTGGGGGTCGCCGAGAAGCTCCTCGCGCCGGCGTACGCGCTGGCGGCCGTCGAGAAGTACGACCTCACCGCCGTCGTCCCCGTCTCGCCCGAACTGTGGGTGCTCGGGGCCGGCCTCGGCGAGGTGCTCGTCGGGACGCTGCTGATCGCCGGCCTGCTGACCCGCGCGTTCGCCGCGGTCGCGCTCGGGCTGTTCACCCTGACGCTGTTCGGTCTCCCGGACGATCCGGTGCTGGCGCACGTCTCGCTGTTCGGGCTGGCGTCGCTGCTGATCGTCACCGGGGCCGGGCCGCTGTCGCTCGACTGGCGACTCGCCGAGACCGACTCCGCCGCCGATCGGGAGAGAGAGCCGTCGCCAGCGGACTGACCGGGAAACGAGAGTCGACTCCCGGTCGGCCGCTCACCTCGCCCCGGGCCCGGACGGCGGGGCGGTCGCCGTGTACATGTCCTCGAGGTACTCGACGACAGCGGCGGCCCGCTCGGGGCAGTACGTCCAGAAGCCGTCGTACTCCCCCGGCGACCGCTCCAGAGCGACCAGCGCGCCCGCCCCGGCGGGGTCGGCCGCGTCGCAGGCGACGAACCAGGCGTCGGCCAGTTCGGGAGCGGCCGTCCCGTGAACGGTCGCCGTCGGCCACTCGGGGAGGTCGGCGTCCGGGGCGCCGTAGAGGTGGAGGTCGACGCCGGCGTCCGCGAGCGCGTCGTAGATCCGACGGGTCCCGCGGTCGGCGGTCAGGTTCGACAGCGACTGGAAGCCGGCGTGGAGGGTTCCCTCTCCCCGGCGGAGGACCAGTCGCTCGACGGTTCGGCTCGCGCGCACCAGCGTCCCCCAGTCGGGTCGTGGGCCGTCCGCTCGACGACGGCCGGGCGGATCGACCGTCCGCCGTCGTGGTCCACCGTCTCGACGGCCGCCCGGACGGCCGGCAGCGGCGACGCCGCCACCAGTTCCTCGTCTCGGTGGAGCAGGGCCACGTCCCCGGGAGCGGTCGTCGACAGCGTGGCCGTCCGGACGGCCACGTTCAGCCGCCCGAAGTACGACCGGACCGCGTCGAGATCCTCCGAGTCGTCGACGTTACACAGCGTCAGCGTCGGTCCCTCGCCCGTCACCCGCTCGACGAGGTCCGCCAGGGAGTCGGGCGGCGGGGCCGACGAACGGCCGCCGCCGCTGGTTCGACCGTCGGCGTCAGCGTCGGTACTCGCGTCCCCGGTCCCGGCTCCAGTCCCGGTGTCAATGCCGGGGAGCGCCGGCAGGGATCGCCAGTCGGTGGTCGTTCCGTCGGAGCCCCGCCGGCGGAACTCGCCGTGGCCGTCGGTCTCGATCCGCCGGTCGAACAGCGCGCCGAGCGTCGCCATCTCCTGACCGTCGCGACGAGCGCGCCGTCCCGGCCGGTGACCTCGGCGATCAACTGCCGGACGAACCGCGTCAGGCGGTCGAACTCCTGGAAGAGGGCCATCGTCGTCAGCGAGTCGACTACGACCGTCGGTCGCCGGTTCTCCCTGACGCCGGACAGCGACTGCGAGAGCACGATGCTGAGACCAGTGAGGTCGGCCGGCGAGGCGATGGTCTCGACGTGGGCGAACGCGTCGTCATCGCCGCCCTGCTCCTCGCCGGTACAACCGATCGCGGCGATCCGCCGCGTCAGCGACGGCGGACCCTCGGCGAGCGCGTCGAATGCCGCCGCCCCGGTCGCAACGGCGATCACCGGCCCGTCGGTCGTGGCGGCTGCGTGGGACGCTACTCGCGGTGTTTCGCCCAGAGGCGGCCCGACCCAGAGCGCGCTCGTTCCCCGCTCGAACTCGAGTCCCGGCGGGTGCTCCGGTGAATTCACTTCTTCAGAATATATTCTCTATACTATTAGTTTTGTTGGGGATGAGTTGAAGGGCTGGGCGGAGTCAGATCCGCCGCTGGATCTCCTCGCGGAGCGCGTCGCTGACGACCTCGCCGTCGGCCTTCCCGCGGAGCGCTCCCATCGCTTCGCCCATCAGCGCTGAGAACGCCCCCATCCCCTCGGTCTCGACTTGATCGGCGTTGTGCTCGACGACCTCGGCGACGGTTTCGCGGACCTCGCTCTCGTCGACGCCCGCGAGGCCGGCCTCCTCGGCGGCCTCCTCGGCGGTCAGGGCGGGGCGTTCGGCGAGCACGGCGAGCACGTCACCGACCCCTTCCTTGGCGAGGTCGCCGTCCTCGACGAGTTCGAGGACGGCGAGGAAGTGCCCGTCGCGAAGGTTCTCGACGGGGACGCCGTCCCGTCGGAGTTCCGTCGCAGTCGACTCGACGGTGCCGGCCGCGAGCGTCGGATCGACGCCGCGCTCGACGGCCGTCTCGAAGACGGGCATTCGGCGGCCGTAGGCGACCTGCTCTGCGAGTCCCCGATCGAGGCCGTACTCCTCGGCGTAGCGGTCGACCTTCTCGGTGAGCAGTTCCGGCGGTTCGACCGCCGTGGGGTCGAGGTCGACCGGCGGGACGTCCGTCTCGGGGTACATCCGGGCGGCGCCGGGCAGCGGCCGGAGGTACTCTGAGGTGCCGTCCTCGTTGGCGCCGCGCGTCTCCTCGGGGACGCCCGCGACCGCCGCGCGGGCGCGTTCGGCGACCGCCTCGGCGGCGGACTCGGCGACCGACCGCGAGGCGGCGACCAGCGCGACGGCGTCCTCCGGACCGGCGTCGACGGCCTCCCGCAGCGCGTCGACCTCCGCCCCGGTGACGCCGTAGCCGGGGAGTTCGTCGGTGTGGAAGATCCCCCCGGCTCCCGACCGCTTGGCGTGGTCCGAGAGTTCGGTGCCCAGCCTGCGATCGGGCTGGATCTCCCGGCCGACCAGCCCGTCGAAGCCGGCCAGCGGGACGGCCACCGCGCAGTTCGCCGAGGCGATGACGCCGCTGTCGGTGTCCGCGAAGACGTCGGTCACCTCCCGGGGCTCACCGACGCTCGCGCCCCGGTCGCGGAGCTCCCCGGCGATGTCGACGAGTTCGACCTGCCGGGCCACCTCGTTGCGGAGGATGCCGTCGATGTCGTCGAGGCTCTGGACGCCCTTCAGTTCGACGCGGGCGCCCTCCGCGATGGAGACGTTGACGTCCTGGCGGATGGTGCCCAGCCCGCGTTTGACCCTGCCCGTCGATCGCAGCAGCATGCCGATCCGGGCGGCGGCCTCGCGGGCCTGCTCGGGCGTCCGGATGTCCGGATCGGTGCCGATCTCCACCAGCGGGATGCCCAGGCGGTCGAGCCCGTAGACGACCCCCTCGTCGGTCTCGTCGATCCGGGCGGCCGACTCCTCCTCCAGGAGCATGTCGCTGATGCCGACCGGACCGTCGTCGGTCTCGACGAGGCCGTCGGTGGCGATCAGCGCCGAGCGCTGGAACCCGGAGGTGTTCGAACCGTCGACGACGATCTTGCGCATCACGTGGGCGGTATCGACCGTCGTCGCGTCCAGCAGCGTCGCGATCTCGAGGGCGACCTCGAGGGCCTCCTCGTCGATCCGGTGGGGCGGTTCGTCGTCCTCCTCGACGAGACAGGTCGTGTCGTAGGCGAGGTACTCGAACTCCCGGTCGACGCGGCTCTCCTCGAGGGCCGCCTCGTCGATCTCGCCCAGTTCGCTGCGCGTGGGGTGGAGGTACCGGGAGACGGTGCGGGTCGCCGCCTCCGGTTCGCGGCGCTCGGTCGGGCAGCCACAGAAGAGCTTCGTGGCGGTGTCGAGTTGCTGGTGGATCTCCAGCCCCGCCACGAGGCCGAGGTCCTCGTAGTCGTAGTCGCGCGCGCTCATTGTCGGAGCATGCGCCGTCGTCGCCAAAAAGGGTGTAGTCTCGCTCCGGCCGCGCTCGATCCGCGCGCTCGCGGCGACTCGGCGCCCGCTCAGTCCTCGTCGCCGAGGATGCCGGGATCGGTCATCGCGGCGGGGTCGAGCACCTCGTCGGCCTCGTCCTCGTCGAGGTAGCCCCGCTGGACGGCGATCTCCCGGACGGTCTTGCCCTCCTTGAGCGCGGCCTTGGCGACCTCGCTGGCCTTGTCGTAGCCGATGGCGGGGTTGAGCGCGGTCGCGAGCGCCATCGAGCGTTCGACCTGCCGCTCGCAGGTCTCGCGGTCGGCCTCCAGTTTCGCGACGAACCGCTCGCCGAAGACCTCGCTGGCGCTCGCGAGCGTCCCGGCCGACTGGAGGAAGTTGTGCGCGATCACCGGCTTGTAGAGGTTGAGGTCGATCTGGCCCTCCGCGGCGCCGGCGCTGACGGCGGCGTCGTTGCCGATGACCTGCTTGTGGACCTGGTTGACCGCCTCGGCGACGACGGGGTTGATCTTCCCGGGCATGATCGACGACCCCGGCTGGTTCTCGGGCTGGTCGATCTCCCCGAGGCCGTTGCGCGGCCCCGACGCGAGCAGGCGGAGGTCGTTGGCGATCTTGTTCAGCGACCCGGCGACGACCCGCAGGGCGCCGTGGGCCTCGCTCATCGCGTCGTGGGCGGCCTGCGCCTCGAAGTGGTTGTCGGCCTCGCGGAACGACAGGCCCGTCTCCTCGGAGATGTACTCGGCGGCCCGCTCGGGGAACTCGGGGTCGGTGTTGAGCCCCGTGCCCACGGCGGTCCCGCCGAGCGCGAGTTCCGAGAGCCGGGCCGTCGCGTCCTCGACGCGCTCGACGCCCTTCTCGACCTGGGTCCGGTAGCCGGAGAACTCCTGGCCCAGGCGGACCGGCGTGGCGTCCTGGAGGTGCGTGCGACCGGTCTTGACGACGCCGTCGAACTCGTCTTCCTTGGCGGCGAGTTCGTCCCGGAGCGTCTCGAGGGCGGGCAGGAGGTCCTTCTCGACGGCCTCCAGCGCGGCGACGTGCATCGCCGTCGGGATCACGTCGTTCGAGGACTGCCCGAAGTTGACGTGGTCGTTGGGGTGGACGGCCCGGGAGCCGACCTCCTCGCCCATGATCTCCGCGGCGCGGTTGGCGATCACCTCGTTCGCGTTCATGTTCGAGGAGGTGCCGCTGCCGGTCTGGAAGACGTCCACGGGGAACTGGTCGTCGTGCTCCCCCGCGATGACCTCGTCGGCGGCCGCGACGATCGCCTCGGCGCGGTCCGCCTCCAGGTGACCGAGGTCGGCGTTCGCCCGCGCGGCCGCCCTCTTGACGACCCCCAGCGCGCGGACGAACCGCCGCGAGAACGTGATCCCCGAGATGGGGAAGTTCTCGACGGCCCGCTGGGTCTGTGCCCCCCAGTAGGCGTCGGCCGGCACCCGCATCTCGCCCAGGCTGTCCCGCTCGGTCCGGAACTCGGCGTCGGCGTCGTCGTCGGTCATACGTGTGCGAGGGAAGACGCCGACCGGGCGTAAAACCCACCGGAAGAGGGGGAGGTGGCGAACCCTGCCGGACCGGGGATTCGTTTTTCCAGAACTGAGTAAAGTTTTTGCCTCCTCGGTCGTAGGTCCATCCATGAGCACGGGAACCACGGAGGCGACTGCCGACGTCGACCGTCCCGCGAGCGTCGGTGTGGGCGTCGAGTTGACGGGGGTACTTGTGGTCCGGACGGGGATGCGCCGGAGCCAGATGTCGCTCGCCGCCGGAGCGACCGTCGCCGACGTCGTCGACCGCCTCGCCGAGCGCCGCGGGCCGCAGGTCCGGCGGGCGCTCCTGAAAGGCGACCGCCTCCGGCAGGGCGTCGTCGCGACGGTCCGCTCGTCGGAGAGCCACGAGCGAGCGAGCGCCGACACTCCCCTGGCCCACGGCGACCGCGTCCGCTTCGAGTTCGTCGACTGAGCCAACGGCTCCCGAACGCCGCTCCGGTCGCCGCGAGCCGCGCTTCTCTCTCCGCTGTCGCACGGCCCGTCCGAACGCTTACCCCGCACCGAGTAGAACCACCGGGAACCAGAATGACTCCGGACGTCCTCTCCTTCGGCGAGACGATGGTACTACTAAATCCCGGCGCCACTGGTCCGCTGCGGTACGCCGACCGCTTCGCCAAGCGCATCGGCGGCGCCGAGAGCAACGTCGCCATCGGGCTGGCGCGCCTCGGCCACGACGCGGCGTGGGCGAGTCGCCTCGGCGACGACCCCCACGGCCGGTACGTGCGAGACACGATCCGCGGCGAAGGGGTCGCCACGCACGTGACCCTCGACCCGGAGGCGCCGACCGGGATCATGTTCAAGGAGCGCCGGGAGGTCGGGGAGAGCCGCGTGTTCTACTACCGCCACGACTCCGCGGCCAGTCGGATGTCCCCCGAGGACCTCCCGGCCGCCGCGCTCGCGGACGCCGACTACCTCCACCTGACGGGTATCACGCCCGCGCTGAGCGAGCGCTGCCGCGAGCTCTGTTTCGAGGCCGCCGATCGGGCCCGCGAGGCCGGCACGCGGGTCTCCTTCGACCCCAACCTCCGGTTCAAGCTCTGGGACGAACCGGCGATGCGAGAGACGCTCCTCCCGCTGGCCGAGCGCGCCGACGTCGTCGTCCCCGGGATCGAGGAGGGGGAGGTACTGCTTGGCACCGACGACCCCGCCGGGATCGCCGCCGGGTTCCGGGAGCGGGGCGCCGAGGAGGTCGTCGTCACGCTCGGCGCCGAGGGGGCGTACGTCGCCGCGGAGGGCGTCGACGAGCGGGTGCCCGGGGTCACCGTCGAGCGGGTCGTCGACACGGTCGGGGCCGGGGACGGCTTCGTCGCCGGCTACCTCTCCGGTCGCCTCGACGGCCTCGACCCGGCGACCGCGGCCGACCGGGCTAACGTCGCCGGCGCGCTCGCGACGACCGTCAGCGGGGACATCGAGGGGCTCCCGACGCGGGCCGACCTGGACCTGTTCGGCGAGGGCGGCGACCGGGTGACGCGATAGATCAGCGACCGAACAGCGAGCCGACGGTCGCGACGATCCCGGAGTCGGGGTCGTCCTCGGTCGCCTCTCGACGGTCGGACTCGTCGACCGTCAGGGGCGACTCGTCGATGAACCGCGCGACCGCCGGCAGGAGGGGCCCCTCGTCGATGGTCCCCCGGGCCTGGTCGTACTCGATGATCGACGCGTCGGCCAGTTTACCGAGGTGACACTGGTACAGCGAGATGTAGACGCGCTTGCGCTCGTCGGCGTCGATGGCCTCCGGGACGGTGTCGTTCTCGCGGGCGGCGATTTGCTCGGCGATGGGGCCGAGTTCGATCGTCCCCTCGGCCTCCCGGACCTGCCGCAGGACCGCCCGTCGCCGGGAGTTCGACAGCAGGTGGAAGGCGGTGTCCTTGTCGATCTCCGCGGGAGGCGTGCTCTCGGTCGCCTCCGTCGATCCGTCGTCCGTGTCTACTCCCGGGTCGGGGGCCGACTCCGCCTCGGTCTCCGACCGCGTCCGTTCGCGGGCCGGGTCCGGACCCGCGCTGTCGTCTTCGCCGTCGGTTCGCGGTCGGGGGCGTTGCAGCGCACTCATACCACGACAGACACGGGACCGACTGATAAACGGCCGACTCCGTTGCCGGTCGTTCACCCGTTTTACGCTCCGCAGATCCGGCGGAAAACCGTTCATTACCGTTCACGCGCGCGGTAGCGGCGACGAGACGGCGCTCCTCGCAAGCGCCGCTGCCAGCGCCCCGGCTGACGTTCCGACGCCCGAACCCGCCGTTTCGAACCGTTTCGTCGTCGCTCCGTCCGACCACCGTCTGACGGACCGCTCGGCGACCGCGCGGGAATTCTGCCCCATCGATAACCACAAATCAGGGATTTATTCCGGCCGAACGACCGCCGACGATCCCGGAACCACTGATCGACGCCGACGAGCGACGGGGACGGGGGCCCCCTTCTCACGCCTCGTCGAACAGCTCCTCGCCCTCGACGAGGTGCTCCTCGACGGCGTCGAGGTCCAGCGAGATCCCGAGCCCCGGCTCCTCGGGGATGTCGACGTAGCCGTTCTCGATGACGTCCCCCTCGACGAGGTCGCCCCACCAGCCGAGTTCGTAGGAGTGGTACTCGACGGCCAGCGCGTTGGGGATGGCGGCGCCGACCTGGGCGCTGGCCATCGTCGCGACCGGCGAGGAGACGTTGTGCATCGCGACGGGAACGTAGTAAGTGTCCGCCATGTCGGCGATCTTGCGGGTCTCGCGCATGCCGCCGACCTTGGGCATGTCGGGGGCGATGATGTCGACGGCCTGCTCCTCGAGCAGGCGCCGGTGGCCGTGCTTGCGGTAGACGTTCTCGCCGGCGGCGATCGGGGTCGTCGTCCCGTGGGTGACCTCCCGCTGGACGTCGTGGTTCTCCGGCGGGACCGGGTCCTCGAGCCACCAGACGTCGTACTCCTCGATGGCGTCGGCCAGCCGCTCGGCGCTGTTGGCGGTGAACGTCCAGTGGCAGTCGAAGGCGACGTCCGCGCGATCCCGGACTCGCTCGGTGACGTACTCGACGATCTCGGCCTTGTGTCGGATCTCGCCGGGCCGGAGGTGGCGGTTCGCGCGGTCCTTCTCGTGGCCGCTCGGGACGTCGAGGTCGAACTTCAGGGCGTCGTAGCCCAGGTCCTCGACGACGCGCTCGGCCTCGTCGGCGCAGGCCTCGGGGTCGGACTCCGTCTCGGTGTGACAGTCGCAGTACACTCGGACGCTGTCGCGGTACTTCCCGCCCAGTAACTGGTAGGCCGGCACGTCGAGCAGCTTCCCGACGAGGTCGTGGAGCGCGATCTCGATCCCCGAGATGGCCGTCACGGTGACCCCCTCGATGGAACCCTCGCCGGACATCTTCTGGACGAGGTGCTCGTAGAGGCGGTCGATGTCGAGCGGGTTCTCGCCGACGACGAACGGCGTCATCCGCTCGATCAGTTCGGGAACGCCCGCGCCCCAGTAGGCCTCGCCGGTGCCGACGACGCCCGCGTCGGTGTAGACGCGCACGAGCGTCCACGGGAAGTTGCCGTCGACCATCGCGGTCTGGACGTCCGTGATCTCGACGCCCCGGGCGCCGCGGTCGGCCGTCAGCCCCATTGAATCCCGCGAGAGGTCCCGCATCGTGTACTCCGCGTTCGGATCGTGTAGCGAGCCGTAGTCCCTGCTCATGGAGTCAGTTCACTCGCCGCGTAGTAAATAGTTGTAGGCCGCGGGTCGTAGAGCCGGGAACGCGGCCGGACCGCGCGGCCGTTCTCAGGACAGCAGGTAGACCCGCGACTCCCAGGGCCGGAGGTCGAACCGCTCGGGGGCGGCGGGCGCGTCGGTCGGTTCGCGGTCGGTCGCGGTCGCCGCCGCGGCGACCTCGCCGCCGTGGGTGCCGATCAGCAGTTCGCTCTCCTCGAACGCCACCCCGTCGGGGAGTTCGAACGTCGGCGTCCCGTCGTCGAAGTTACAGACGACGAGCAAGGTCTCGTCGTCCAGCGTCCGCGTGTAGGCGTAGATCTCCCGGTGGTCGGGCAGGAGGAGGTCGTAGTCCCCGTAGACGATCACGGCGTGGTCGTCCCGCAGCGCGATGAGGTCGCGGTAGTAGTGCCAGACGGAGTCCTCGTCGGCCCGGGCGTCGGCGACGTTGACGGACGCGTGATCGGGGTTGACCGGGAGCCACGGATCGCCCTCAGTGAACCCGGCGTGCTCGCCGTCGGTCCACTGGACGGGCGTCCGGGCGTTGTCCCGCGAGCGGGCGCGCACGAGGTGCCGGACGTCGTCGAAGGAGTCGATCCGTCCGGCGGCCATCCCCTCCCGGACGCGGCCCGCGGTCTGGGGGTCGATCACCTCGCTCATCGACTCGAAGGGGTAGTTGGTCATCCCGATCTCGTCGCCCTGCATGATGTAGGGCGTGCCCCGCATCGTCAGCAGGAAGGTGGCGAGGGTCTTCGCGGAGGCGACGCGGTGCTGGTCGTCGTCGCCGAACCGGGAGACGATCCGGGGCTGGTCGTGGTTTCCGAGGTAGGTTGCGTTCCAGCCGCCCTCGTCGGCGACCTCCCGGTCCCAGCGCGTGAACACCTCCTTGAACTCGGTGAGGTCCCAGTCCCGGAGCCTCCACCAGCCGTCCTCCTCGTCCCAGTCGAGGCGGACGTGCTCGAAGTGGAAGATCATGTCCAGGCCGCCGTCGATGTACCGCCGGGCGTGCTCGGGGGTGGCGCCGACGCACTCGCCGACGTTCATCGTGTCGTAGTTGTCGAGGGTCCGCTCGGTGAGTTCGGTCAGGTACTCGTCGATCCGGGGGCCGTCGATGAAGTGCTCGTGGCCCACCCACTCGTCGTCGGGGTCGCCGTCGGGGAGCGACTGGGGCTTCGAGAGCAGGTTGATCACGTCCATCCGGAAGCCGTCGATTCCCTCCTCGAGCCACCACTCCATCATGTCGTAGACTGCCTCCCGAACCTCGGGGTTCTTCCAGTTGAGGTCGGGTTGCTTCTCGAGGAAGAGATGGAGGTACCACTTCCCGACGTCCTCGTCGTAGGTCCAGGCCGACCCGCCGAAGGCGCCGGTCCAGTTGTTCGGCGGGTCGTCGGGGTCACCGTCGCGCCAGACGTACCAGTCGCGGTAGTCGGCGTCCGGATCGTCCCGGTCCCCGCTCTCGAGGTCGCCGTCGCCGGCACGCGCGTGGTCCTCGCGGGACCGGAGGAACCAGTCGTGCTCGTCGGAGGTGTGGTTGACGACGAGGTCCATGATCAGCCGGATGTCCCGGTCGTGGAGTTCCTCGATCAAGCGCTCCCAGTCGGCCATCGTGCCGAACTCGTCGAGGATCGCCCGGTAGTCGCGGATGTCGTAGCCGTTGTCCGCGTGCGGGGAGTCGTAGACGGGGTTGAGCCAGACGACGTCGACGCCCAGGTCGTCGAGGTAGTCGGCTTTCTCGACGATACCCGGGATGTCGCCGATCCCGTCGCCGTCCGAGTCGTTGAAGCTCTGGGGGTAGATCTGGTAGACGACCGCCTCCTTCCACCAGGCGCGCTCTCCGCCGCTCATAGCAGCCCCAGGTCCGTCAGGTCGCGTTCGAGCGCGTCGCGGTCCTCGTCGTCCATCCGCCGGAGGGGGGCGCGCAGCGGCCCGGGGTCGAATCCGACGTCACGGAGCGACAGCGCCTCCTTGACGCCGGCCATGTAGGGGCCGCGCTTGATCGCCGAGCGGACGTCGTAGACGCGGCTCTGGAGTTCGCGGGCGCGGGCCTGGTCGCCGTCGGCGTAGGCCTCGTGGAGGTCGACGACGAGTTCGGGGAAGGCGTTCGCGACGGCGCTGACGAGCCCCGAGCAGCCGACCGCGAGCCCGGGGTAGAGCAGCGAGTCCGACCCGACGAGGAAGGAGAGTTCGGGGTGAGCCTCGACGGCCTGCCCGAGCCAGGGGACGTCCTTCGAGGAGTCCTTGACGCCGGCGATCCCGTCGAGGTCAGCGATCCGATCGAGCGTCGACAGCGACAGTTCGTTGCCGGTCTTGCTCGGGATGTGGTAGACGTAGGTCGGGCAGTCGACGGCCCCGGCGACCCGCCGGTAGTGCTCGACCGCGCCGTCGGCGTCGAGCGGGTAGTAGAACGGCGTGACGGCCACGACGCCGTCGGCGCCCGCGCCCTCGGCGGCACGGGCACGGGCGACCGTCCCGCGGGTACTCGGCGCACCGACGCCAGCGATCACGGGCCGTTGGTCCCCAGCGGGAACACGCCGTGGGCGCCCCCGTCGACGACGAACCGAGCGTGGGCCGCGGTCGCCTCGTAGTCGACGGCCTCGCCCTCGTCGAAGACGGTCGCGGTCGGCGGGACGCCCCCCCCCAGCGAGAGGGGATCGTCCGTTCCGGCGGCTGGCCAGTCAGTCATAGCGCACGTTTCCCGTCCGCCGGTAATAACGGTTGTCGATCCGGTTTCCGGACGCGAGTAAGCCCTCGGCGGACGTGGCGGCAGGAGTTCTCCGCGGGGCGTCCCGATTCCGGCCTCCGCTACTCCAGTCGCGCGAGGCGGTCCAGCGCGTAGACGACCCGGAGGAGTTCCGCGGCGTCGCCCCGGTCGAAGACGAGTTCGTCCGTCGAGAGGACGTGCTCGAGGACGTCCTCGGAGGCGTGTTCGGGGGCCGCTGCCAGGCCCGTGCCGTTCTCCTCGACCCACCGCATCACCCGGAGGTCGCTCTTGGAGTCGCCCATGACCAGCGCGAAGGGGTCGTCGATGCCCAGCACCTCGAAGGCGGCCTCGACTCCGGCGACCTTGTTCAGTTCGAGGCTGCCGACCTCGGCGGCGTCGGCCTCGTAGTAGGCGACGTCGATACGCTCGAACGTGTCGGCGACGGGGTCGGGGATCTCCTCGACGGCCACCTCGGGGCGCTCGCCGGTGGCCTCGAGGACGTCCCGGATCTCGGAGTCCCGCTCGGCGTAGTGGGCGCGCGCCCACGCGGCGGTCTGCTCGTCGCCGGCGTCCCCGTCTCCGAGACCCGACGCCGCCCGCTCACGGACCGTCCGCCCGAGGAGGTCGAGGAGGTGGACGAGTGCCTCGTCGATCACCTCTCGCGCCCTCGCGCTCCCGGTCTGGAAGTTGGGCTTGAGCGTGACGTTGAACTCGTTGCCCTGCAGGTGACAGCCCCGGCGGACGTCCTCGGGGGCCTCCGAGAGGGCGCCCGTGCGCACGCCGTCGAACACCGAGCGGACCTCGTCGTCGAGGTCCTCGTAGAGCAGGCGCTTGGTCGTCTCGCCGTGGCCGGGCGTGAACACGCCGTTGCCCGCCTCGTAGACGATGCTCAGCCGGCCGGAGTGGACGAGTTCGTTGCCCAGTCCCTGCGTGACGAAGCCCTTGACGTTCTCGAGGGTCTGACCCGTGCAGATGACGAGGGGCATCCCCTCCTCGTGGAGTTCGGTGAGCACGTGCAGCGTCTCCCGGGGGATCTCGTTGTCGGTGCCCCCGGCCGAGCGCAGCGTCTCGTCGACGTCGAGCACGAGGGCGTTGACAGCCCGGCCGTACTTCGTGTGGAGGTCCAGCGCCGTGAACGCCTGGCCGCGTGTGACGCGGGCGGCGATGGCGGCGAACGTCTCGCCCGCGGTCGGGTAGGCCTCCCGGATGCGGTCTTTCCGCTCGTCGAGTTCCTCGCTGGCGTTCTGCCAGTGTTCGAGCGCGACGCGGGAGTCGATCGGCGGGAACAGGTCGACGAACGTCTGGTAGCTCCGGAGCGTCTCCGCGTCGAACTCGTCGTACAGCCGGTAGAGTTGCTCGTGGCGCTGCATGGTCTGGGTTAGCTCGCCCCGGTAAAGGCCCGCCCGGTTGAAAAACATTTACTCGCTGCACAGTAAATGATTTACTTCCCCGGTCGCTACCCGGATCATGGACGCGATAGCGCTCCGGCGCGGCGCCGACGCGCCGGAACCGATCGAGCGACCTCGTCCTGTCCCCGACGCGGGGGAGGCGCTGGTCCGGACCCTCAGGGTCGGGGTCGACGGGACCGACCACGAGGTCCTCGCGGGCACGCACGGGACCGTCCCCGACGGCGAGGACTACCTCGTGCTCGGCCACGAGGCCGTCGGCGTCGTCGAGGACCCCAACGGGACCGGACTCGAGGCGGGGACGGTCGTCGCGCCGACGGTCCGGCGGCCGCCGAACGGCGACCCGAACGACTACTTCGCGCGCGGTGCGGCCGACATGGCGCCTCCGGGGGCGACGCTGGAGTGCGGCATCGACGGCGCGCACGGCTTCATGGCGGAGTACTTCACCGCCCGCGAGGAGTTCCTCGTCGAACTCCCCGAGGCGCTCGCGGAGTACGGCTTCCTCGTCGAACCGGCCAGCGTCACCGAGAAGGCCGTCGAGCACGCCTACGCCTCGCGGTCGGCCTTCGACTGGGCGCCCGAGAGCGCCTGCGTGCTCGGCAACGGTTCGCTGGGCCTGCTCACGCTGGCGATGCTCGGCGGGTACGACCGGACCTACTGCGTGGGCCGCCGGGACCGGCCCGACCCCACCGTCGAGTTCATCGAGTCGCTGGGCGCGACCTACGTCGACTCCCGGGAGATCCCCGTCGACGCGCTCGGCGAGGTCCACGAGCCGATGGATTTCGTCTATGAGGCGACGGGGTACGCCCGCCACCCCTTCGAGGCGGTCGAGGCGCTCGCGCCGGGCGGGGTCGCCGCGCTGCTCGGGGTCCCCGACTCCTGGACGTTCGAGGTCGACGGCGGCCGCATCCACCGGGAACTCGTGATGAACAACAAGGCGCTGGTCGGGAGCGTCAACTCCGGGCGCGAGCACTTCGCGGCAGCGGCCGACCGACTGGTCAACCTCCCGACGGCCGTCCTCGACGACCTCGTCACCGACGTTTACGGGGTCGGCGAGTTCGAGCGCGCGTTTGCGGACGACGAAACGACAATAAAGGCAGCCGTGGAATTCCACAACCAATGAAAAACATCGACGACCTCATCGAGAGCGCCGCGGAGCTCGCGGAGCGGGGCTTCTCCAAGGGCGAGATCGCGGACGAACTGAACGTCTCCCGGGAGACGGCCAGTTGGCTCGTCGAGCGCAGCGGCACGACCCCCGCGCCCGAACCGGAGCCGAGCGCCGAGGGCCCGCACGACATCCACGTCGACTGGAGCGCGCTGGGGCGGGACTCGGCGCGGCTCTCCTACGTCGGGATGGCGATGGCCGACCTCCTCTCGAAGCGCGGCGAGGAGATCGACCTCACCGTCGGCATCGAGAAGGCCGGCGCGCCCATCGCGACGGCCGTCGCGACCGAACTCGAGACGGACCTGGCGACCTACACTCCCCGGAAGCACCAGTGGGAGGAGGGCGACATGGAGGACCTCCGGGGGTCGTTCTCCCGGAACTTCGCGGACATCCGCGAGCGGGAGTGCTACGTCGTCGACGACACCATCACCAGCGGGACGACGATGACCGAGACCGTCGAGGCGATCCGCGAGCAGGGCGGCGAGCCCGTCGCCTGCGTCGTCCTCGTCGACAAGCAGGGCGTCGAGGAGATCGACGGCGTTCCGGTGTACTCGATGGTACAGGTGATCCGGGTCGGCAACAGCGACTGACACGCGCTGATAGACAGGCTCTTTACGCGCCCGACGGAGGCACCGGCAATGACTTCCGAGGACCTCCGCGGCGCGCTCGAGCGCGTCAGCGAGCGGTTCGACTTCGGGGAGTACGAGGCCGAGGCGTACCTCGTGGTGCTCCGGCACGGGGAGCTGACCGCCTCGGAGATCGCAGACCGCACCGAGATCCCCCAGCCGAGGGTGTACGACACCGTGCGCAGCCTCGCGGACAACGGCCTGGTGGAACTGCGCGAGTCCCGGCCGATGAAGGTACTCGCGCTCGACCCGCGGGCGGCCTTCGACGACGTGCGCACCGCGCTCGACGACCTCGTCGAGGAGCTGGAACACGAGTTCACCGCACCCGCGCGCGACTCGGAGGCGGTCGCGCTCGTGAAGTCCCGGTCGACGATCCTCCGGTACCTTGAAGAGGTGATCGACGCCGCCGACTACGAGCTCGTCCTCTCGCTGACCCCGGACCTCCTGGCCCGGTTCGAGGAGACGCTGGTCGCGAAGCAGGCGGAGGGCGTCTCGACGGACCTGCTCCTCTCGCCGGCCGTCGACGTCCCCGATCCCGGGGAGTACGACTACACCGACGTCGCCACGCGCACCCGCGCGCGTCGGGGCGTGACCACGCCGATCGTCGCCGTCGCCGACGGCGTCCACTCGGTGTACGCGACCCAGGAGGCGCTGCGCAACGACCGCGACCGCTACGGCGTCATCTTCAACCGCTCGGAGCTGGGGTTCCTGGTCTCCGGGTTCCTCAACACCGTGGTCTGGACCTCCGCGCGGCAGCTGGCCACGGCCGACCGCGAGCGGTTCCCCCGGCGCTACGCCACCATCCGCCGCTGCGTGGGGGACCTCCGCGACGGCGAGGAGGACGCGACGTTCTACGCGTCGGTCAGGGGGCGGGACGTCGTGACGGGCGCGATAAAGCCGTTCGACACCGGCAGCGTCCGACGCTTCCTCGGACGCCGTCCCGCCGGGACAGGGCACTTATCCCGACCGGGCGCCTGACC
>PXRR01000040.1:0-29288 GCA_003021975.1 Halobacteriales archaeon QS_5_70_17
AGATCGCGCTGGCGTGGCTGCTCCACCAGGAGGCCGTCGACGCCCCCATCGTCGGGACGACCAGCGTCGAGCACCTCGAGGACGCCGTCGCGGCCCTCGAGATCGACCTCTCCGACAGCGACTGCGAGTTCCTCGAAGAACCCTACGAGCCCGTGCCCGTCAACGGCCACGAGTGACGGCCCAGTCGGGTCCGACGGGCGTCCGACACTGTGGGCCCGTCGACACTGACGCGCCTCGGCTTCGCCCGTGATCCACTGACGAGAGGTCAGACTGGCAAGGGTCAATGTCGCCGAACCGGGATCCGAGAACCGGGCCGGTCGATTCTCCCGATTCGTCGCCGGGGGAATTCCCGGGAATTGGACGCGGACCTCGGGGCCCGATTATCGCGACCGCCTGTCGCGTAACGGTCCGTGGGCTGCCCACGCTCGAATCGGTGGCGGTGTCCGATACGGTGAACTCCTCCGTACGGCGGTCGCGATTAGCCCGCCGTCCGGGAGAACGCAGTTCGAACGATCCGGGCGGGGCCCACGGGTCCGGATCGCGGCGGTCGGATGGAGAAGACAAGTCCGCCCTCCCCGATTTGAACGGGGGGCAAGTCGATCTACAGTCGACTGCTCTGCCAGACTGAGCTAAGGGCGGGCGTCACCCGATACCAGCGGGCGATCGAATTTAACCCTTACCTTTCCCCCCCGGCGGGTCCGTCTGTCGGTCGACGGACGGGCGTATGACACCGCAGGAACATTGAAATAGAGGCGGTGACAACCTGTGTCCGATCGGATGAGCAAGATAACGTTCCGCGCCGACGACGACCTCGTCGACCGCCTGGAGGAGTACGACGCCTCCAAGAGCGAGGTGATGCGCGAGGCGCTCCGAGAGTACCTGGACGGGTCCGGGTCGTCTCCCGCGTCCGACGGCGACGGAACGCTCGACGAACTCGTTCGAGAGCGCGTCGACGAGGTCGTCGAGAAGCGCGTCGACGCCCTGATCGCCGAGCGGACCGGCGCGTATACGCGTTCGGACGCTCAGGACATCAACGTAAACATCTCTCTGAACGGCGAAGAGCGGCTCTCGGACGAGGACGCCGGAGACGTCACGGAACGACCGGCACCCGAACGTAAGACGCCCCCGGATCCGGGATCCGACGCGTCTGACGCGGCCAGCGAGGAGCGTAAACAGTGCGGCCAGTGCGGCGAGAACCTCTCGCCGTCTGCCGTTTACTGCTCAAATTGCGGGGAGAAAGCGACCCACCGCGTGTTCTGTGACTGCGGGGACGAGCTCCGATCGGACTGGGCGTTCTGTCCCGGTTGTGGTCGTCGGACCCCTGCCGCGGACGTTCTTGACCGGTCGTGACGCCCCCGTAAACGCCCTCTAGCTAGGGTATACGCCAAATTAGCCCCGAGCGTCTTACGATAAGGCAAAGATTTATTACACACCGGGATTTGCAAACGGTTGCGTAAGACGATCGTCTTACGCGGCGGTCGCACGCGGTACACACCAGTGCCGTGGTGCGGTCTTGCCGTGTAAGACGCGTGGGCCGTGGTGACACGCGGTCCGTCGTCTTACCGAAAGGGAAATACCACAATGGAGCGTGTGACACTACGGATTCCGAAACAGCAGATCGAAGAGGTCGAACGAATGGTCGAGACGGGCGAGTACCCGAACCGCAGCGAGGCGATCCGGGCCGCCGTCCGCGACATGATCAACGAGGAGGACCCGGAGCGCCGCCGCAACAACAAGCGGCCGTGGGCGAGGGCCTGAGATGCAGGACATCGTCAACTCGGCGCTGGAAAACGCCGAGAAGGAGTCCCGCGAGGTCGCGGACTCCGAGGCCGCCGAGGAGTTCGGCGACCCGCGGATCGTCATCGTCGGCTGTGGCGGCGCCGGCAACAACACGGTCAACCGCCTCTACAACATCGGTGTCGAGGGCGCCGACACCATCGCGATCAACACCGACAAGCAGCACCTGAAG
This sequence comes from Halobacteriales archaeon QS_5_70_17, assembly GCA_003021975.1. GTDB lineage: Archaea > Halobacteriota > Halobacteria > Halobacteriales > Haloarculaceae > Halomarina. The sequence goes on from PXRR01000040.1 coordinate 1,970, forward strand.
ATGATCGAGGCGGACACGAAGATCCTCGTCGGCAAGTCCCTCACGCAGGGACTGGGCGCCGGCGGCGACCCCGAGATGGGTGAGCGCGCCACCGAGATGGCCCAGGGGACGATCAAGGAGGTCGAGGAAGTACTGGGCGACGCCGACCTCGTGTTCGTGACCGCGGGCATGGGCGGCGGAACCGGGACCGGCGCTGCGCCGGTCGTCTCGAAGATCGCCAAGGAGCAGGGCGCTATCGTCGTCGGCATGGTCTCGACGCCGTTCAACGTCGAGCGCGCCCGGACGGTGAAAGCCGAGGAGGGCCTCGAACGACTCCGCAACGAGGCCGACTCGATCATCGTGCTGGACAACAACCGCCTGCTCGACTACGTCCCGAACCTGCCCATCGGCAAGGCGTTCTCGGTGATGGACCAGATCATCGCCGAGACGGTCAAGGGGATCAGCGAGACGATCACCCAGCCGAGCCTCATCAACCTCGACTACGCCGACATGACCGCCATCATGGGACAGGGCGGCGTCGCCGTGATGCTCGTCGGCGAGACCCAGGACAAGAACAAGACCGAGGAAGTGGTCAAGGACGCGATGAACCACCCCCTGCTCGATGTCGACTACCGGGGCGCGACGGGCGGCCTCGTCCACATCACGGGCGGTCCGGACCTCACGCTGAAGGAGGCCGAGGGCATCGCCCAGCAGATCACCGAACGCCTGGAGGCCGACGCCAACGTCATCTGGGGCGCGCGCATCCAGGAGGAGTACAAGGGGAAGGTCCGCGTCATGGCGATCATGACCGGCGTTCAGAGCGCCCAGATCCTCGGACCGACCACCCAGAAGCAGGCCACCGCCTCCCGGCAGGCGATGGAAGGGGGCTCCCAGTCCGAGGTCGCTCCCGCGGAGGAGACCTACAACACCGGCGAGACCATCGACTACGGCGAGACCGACGGCGGCCGATCCGAGGTCGAGCAGAACAACGGCCTCGACGTCATCAGATAGCGGATAGATAACATAACGTACGTATTTTTCGGCGGCGCTCTCAAGCGTTTACGGATCTGGTTGTCTGTCGAGTCAGCTGATATCTTCGGCAGCCGTCGCGCTCCTTCTCGACCGAAATACTAATGCTTCCGTGAATGTGGGCGTGGGTTTCGACCGGAGAGGGGTCTCGCCGGTCGTCGGGGTCGCCTTGGTGGTCGTTCTGACGCTGCTGCTCGCGTCGATGTTCTCCGTCGGCGCCGTCGAGTACTCCCGGTCCCTCGAACGCAACGAAGAGACCGCCGGACAGCTCCAGGAAGGGAACCTCTCGCGGTCGAACTGCGACGTCGAGAGCGCGGGCAACGAGTACGAGCGGGTCCGCGTCGAGGAGGTGTCCGGCGGAGCGTATGCCTACGAGTACGCCTACAACTACACGTACACCTACGAGGGCGGCAGCGGGGACGCGTCGGTCTTCGGAGAGGAAGCCGGCGACTGTGACCCGGACCCCCAGCCGGCTCCGGAGCCCGCCCTCGATCCGCCGACCGGGAATCCGGATCCGGACCCGGATCCCGACCCCGAGCCGGACGGGTCGAGCTGCTGAACTGGCCGGGGTCGGCGCGATGCGGCCGTCTCTCAGTCGGCGTCGACGCCGGCGTCGGCCTCGTGGACCGCCTCGACGAGCTGGCACTTCCGGCAGTACTCTCCCGTCGTCGTCGCGCCACAGCGCTCGCACTCCCCGAGGTCCGGCCCGCCCTCGCCCCGGTAGCGCTCGGCGACGACGGCGGCGAGTTCCTCGTAGCCGGCCATGATCGAGTGGCGCGTCCCGGGGTGGTTCTCCTCAAGGCCGTGGAGCAGTTCCTGGATCTCCCCGCGGTAGGCCTCGCTGGCGTGGGGGCACTCCGCCATGTGGGTCGGCAGGTCCCGGAGGTGGGCGTACAGCGCCACCTCTCGCTCGGGAATGTCCCGGAGGGGTTTGGCGCGCGGGACGAACGCCTCGTCGGCGTCCTCGCGCTCCTCGAAGCTCCCCAGCGAGGCGTCGAAGTGCTTCGCGATCTGGCTCACGTCCCCCTCGAGAACGTTCATCAGCGCGGTCTGGGCCTCGTCGTCGAGGTTGTGTCCGGTGAGGAGCTTGTCGGCCTCGAACTCCTCGGCGTACTTAGAGAGGAGGTCCCGGCGGAACACGCCGCAGTACGCGCAGGGGGCCATCCCCTCGGGGTCCTCCCGGGCGACGTCGTCCATTCGGAGGCCGAACTCCTCCTCGTAGCTGACGACCTCGTGGCGGATCCCGAGAGGATCGGCGAGGTCGAGACAGGCCTCCAGCGAGCGGTCGCGGTAGCCCTCGATCCCCTCGTGGATCGTGAGCGCGACCAGTTCGACGCGGGGGTCCTCGGCGAACGTGTCCTGGAGGATCCGCGTGAGGACGACGCTGTCTTTCCCGCCGGAGAGCCCGATCACCCACGTCTCGGGGTCCTCCGGGGTCGCGTCGTCGGCCAGGAGGGCGTCTTCGCGGATCCGGCGGCGCACCCGCTTCTCGACTGATCGGCGGAAGTGCGACTCACAGAGGTGCAGCCCCGAGTAGGCGGCGTGAAGCACCGCCTCGTCGCCGCACTTGTCGCAGTCCATGGGGACGGTTTCGGGTCGAGCGGGATAACGCTTGCATCTCCCGGTAGCGGTCAGTCGTCCCGGTCGACGCCTCCCCCGTCGCGCCGGACGTCCCGCTCCCCGGCGTCGAGGCCGGGGACGCTCCCCTCGTCGGCGACGGCCTCGCGGACGACTCGCGTCCGGTCGGTCCAGTCCTCTTCGGTCCTCTCGAGGCCGGGGACGCTCTCCTCGCCGGCGACGGCCTCACGGACGACCCGCGTCCGGTCGGTCCAGGAGCGCTCGGCGCCGTCCCGCCCGCCGCCGAAGAGCACGGCCGCGACGGCGAACGCGCCGAGAGTGAGTCCTGCCAGCAGCGCCGCCAGGCCCGGGCGCAAGAGGTAGAGGTCGATCGCGACGAAACAGATCGCGGCCGCGAGGAACACGTCGAGCGGACGGGGCGCCACGCGGTCCCGCAGCCGTCGGACCCGGCGGGGCAACAGGGTCGGCCTCGCCGAACGGTCGACTCGGCTCGCGGCGGCCGCGACGGCCGTCGCGGCCAGCAACTCGACGGTCGCGATCGCGAACAGGGCGATGACGCTCGTCGTGACTTCCGTCGACCCGAACACGTTTCCCTGCAGCGCGACGCCCGACACTCCGGCCATGACCGACTGTTGCAACAGCGGGGTCATATATCTCGCGGCCGCCGGTCGGCGCGGGGATCGATTTCGGTCCAACCCAGTGCGCTGGTCCCGATTCCCGCTCGCACCGACCCGCCTATTCCCGCCGGTGACCGGCGGAGCGCGCGACTTTTCCCCGCGGATCGACTACCGAGCCTCGATGAACGAGTTCGCCCGTACGGCGGCCGTCGACCGCGTCGAGCGCCTCGTCGAGACCGTCGAGAGCGAGCCGATGCCGGTGCCGGTCCGCGAGGTCTGGGTCTACGGGGACGTCGCGCTCGGCCTCGACCCCGTCGAGCGGCTGGACGTCTATCTCACGAAGGACATGTTGTTCGGCCGCGAGGGCGACCGGGAGGCGGAGTTCCGCGAGCGCCACGGGGTCGAGGGGGTCGGCAAGACCGTCTCCGCCGAGTGGGCCGAGGCCTACCCCGAACACCTCCGGGCGAACCACAGCGGCCACGCTGCCCCGGAAAAGTGCCTCGCGGCACACCTCGTCGACGACGGCGAGCCGATCCACCTCGAGGTGTGCAACACCGGCTTCGAGAACAACGTCACCCAGCGCCTGGAGGGCGCGAAGGCCCGTGGGAACTACGAGCAGATCCTCGACCCGCGGGGCGTCTGCCTGTGGGTCGACGGCACGCGGTCGACCGAGGCCATGGAGAAACTGCGGGCCGGCGACCTCGTCTTCCCCACGCTGTCGGACGCGCTCGGCATGCTCGGGATGGAGGAGGGGGAAGCCGAGCGGGCCACCGACGCCGTCCGGGCCTACCGCGAGCGCCAGGAGGGGGCGTCGGTCCGCGGGGACGTAGTGTAGCGCCCGTCGGCCCGATCCGAGGGGGGAGATCGCGTGCCATGAGCGGCGCCGAGTTCCGGTCGCGCACCGCACCTTTCGGTAGGGACGCCCCCTGTATGGCCGTTTTCCGAACTCTCACCCAATTCTCTCCTGAGTCTCGCATTCCACGGTCTGCCGTGATCGTCGAGAACGATCCGTGGGCCCCGATTGCCGGTCCGGGGCCTCGCTTCACTCGGCATCGCTACTCGTGGCACCTGCCGTCGGCGCTCGTTCCCCGGAGCCTTACCGCCGGTCGGTTCCCGCTACTCCTCGAACCCGTCTTCGAACCGGAAGGTGCCGTCGCGCTGGACGACCTCGCCGTCGACCTCGATGGTGGAGTCCTCGCTCATGTCCACGATCATGTCGGTGTGGACCGCCGAGTCGTTGCGCTCGTTGCCCTCCCCGACGGTGTCCTCGTAGGCCATCCCGATGGCCATGTGGACGGTGTCGCCCATCTTCTCGTCGAACAGCATGTTGTAGGTGAACCGGTCGATGTCGCGGTTCATGCCGATGCCCAGTTCCCCCAGTCGGCGCGCCCCCTCGTCGGTTTCGAGCAGCGAGGTGAGCACTTCTCCGTTCTTACCGGCGTCGTGCTCGACGACCTCGCCGCCCTCGAAGACGAGGCGCGCGTCGAGCACCTCCCGGCCCTGCACGATGACCGGCTTGTCGAAGAGGACCTCCCCCTCGACGCTGTCGACGACCGGCGCGGTGAACACCTCGCCGCCCGGGAGGTTGTGTTCGGCGTAGTCGTTCCGGACGACGTTGCCGGCGATCGACAGCCGAACGTCGGTCGCCTCGCCCGACCGGATCCGCACCCCGTCGGCGTCCGCGAGAACCTCGACCAGTTGCTCCTGGTGGGCGCGCTGGGCCTCCCAGTCTTTCAGGACGGCGTCGAAGACGAACTCCTCGTAGGCCTCCGTGGACATCTCGGCCTTCTGGGCGTTTCCGGACGCCGGATACTGGGTGCCGACCCAGCGCCTGTCCATCGCGACGTCCCGGACCGCCTTGCGCGTCGCCGAGTGGGCGGCGTTGACCTCGGGATCGACGTCCGAGCGCTCGTTGACGTTGCTCGCGGCGCGGATCGAGATCAGTACGTCCGACGCCTCGAACAGCGCCTCCGTGTGGGCGGGCGGTTCGAACTCCTCGGGGTCGGCCGCGCGGAGGAACGCCCGCATCGCGCGGTCGCTGCCCATCGAGACGTGTGGGTTCGCGCCGCGCTCGCCCAGCAGTTCCATCACGGCGACCACGAGGTCCTCGGCCTCGGGAGACCCCGAGACGACGACGTCGTCGCCCGCCTCGACGCTGGTGCTGTGATCGACGATGACTTCGGCGTGCTCGCGGACACGGGAGTCCATGGCCCGTTCGTCGCTCGCCTCCCGGTTAACCGTTCCCGGATGCCGCCGACCGTTCCTCAGTCCCCGTCGCCGGCCGGTGGCACTCGCCCGACGGTGACGTGGAAGGGAACGACCTCGCGGCGGCGGTACTCCCCCCCGGCCATCTGCTCGGCGACGGTCCGGCCCATCGCCCGCCACTCACGCCGCAGGTCGTCGTAGTCGGCCTCGTCCATGCCGCCGGAGAGCAGCGTCTCGCGCTGCTCGCGCAGGCGCCGGCCGCTGGCCTTGCGGCGGGCGCTCTCGACGGACGAATTCGCGTAGGGCGGCTCGACGACCCGCTCGTGGTCGTACCGGCGGGTCCGCACGTCTCGCAGTCCCGCCGCGCGGAAGCGATCCGGGACCGCGCCGAGGGTCACGTCGGTCCCGACGCCCGCGACGTACCGGTCGCGGGCCCGGGCGGCGAGCCGCGCCTCGGCGTCGACCGTCGACTCGACGGTCACGGCTCCGTTGTCCGGTTCGATCGCCGCGACGAGGTCGCTCGACGCCCGCCGGAACTCGGCGAGCACCTCCTCCGGGTCGGGGAGGTTGATCAGCAGCGCCTGGCAGACAACGAGGTCGGCAGCCCCATCGGCGACCGGCAGCGAGCGGGCGTCTGCCCGTACCGCGGCCACCGGGTCCGGAACGGCCGCCAGCAGGTCCGGGTCGCGGTCCAGTCCGACGACCCGCGCGTCCGCCGGCGCCTCCTCGGCGAGCACCGCCGACAGCTCGCCGGTGCCACAGCCCACGTCGAGGATCCGCTCGCGGTCGCCCAGCGAGAGATCGGCCAGTGGCGCCCGCTCGCCCGGCGGCCACATCCCGCGGCGGGGCTCGGTCAGGTAGTCGGCGGAGAACCGGCGCATTCGCCGGTCGGTTGGCCGCCGGCGATCAAAACGGTGGCGACCCCTCGCCCAACGGTCAGGGCTCGGCACTTTCGACGTCCGGTTCCGCTCCCCGCTCGCCGCTCGCGGTTCTCGCCTTCGCTCGCGTCGAATCGTTCGGCTCCGGGACGCTGTACTCCCCGCTCCCCGCTCCCCGCTCGCCTCTTTCCTCTCGCGGGAACGGCTCGTTCGCTCGCGCTCACTCGTCGTCTCGCAACTCTCGGACCCGGGCGATGTTCCACTCGTAGCTCTTGCCGTTCTCCGTCGGCGTCTCTAGCACCAGCGGCACGTCCGCCAGATCGGGGTGGTTGAGCAGCGCCCGCATCCCCTCGACGCCGATCTCGCCCTCGCCGACGTGGGCGTGCTCGTCCTTGTTGGTCCCGCAGGCGTGTTTCGAGTCGTTGAGGTGGACGCACGCGAGGTTCTCGAGGCCGACCACGTCGTCGAACTCCGCGACGGTCTCCTCGACGCCGGCGGCCGCCCAGAGGTCGTAGCCCGCGGCGAACGCGTGGGCGGTGTCCAGACAGACCTCGAGGTCCTGCTCGCTCTCCGCGAGGACGCGCGCGAGGTGCTCGAACTCGTCGCCCAGTTTCGTCCCGCTGCCGGCGTCGGACTCGACGAGCACCGTCACGCCCTCCGGGACGTCGAGTTCGTCGAGCGCGCTGGCCGCGTTGGCCAGTCCCCGCTCGACGCCGGCGCCCGTGTGCGCCCCGAGGTGGACGTTGACGTACCCGATCCCCAGTTTGGCGGCGGCGTCGACTTCCTTCTGCATCGAGTCGATCGACTTCGCCCGGAGGTCGTCTTTCGGAGTGCAGAGGTTCACCAGGTAGGAGGAGTGGATCACCCACGGCCCGTCGAGGTGGGCCGCGGTTCCTTCGCGGAACCGCTCGGCCTCCCCGTCGCCGACGTTCGGGTCCTGCCACACCTGCGGGGAGTGGGTGAAGATCTGTCCGCAGTTCCCCCCTACTTCCCGCTGGTTGTCGACGGCGCTGTCGACGCCGCCCGCGACAGAGACGTGTGCACCGACGCGTAGCATACCGCTAGGTGGGCGCGACCGGGCAAAGGCACTGCGAAACGACGCCGCGACTGCCGTCGACCGTGTGCGCCCGCCGAACTCACCGGACAGATATTTATAATAACGAGAATATACTCTTTCTATGTCTGAAGCTGAGGGCCTCCCCGTCGGGGCAGTCGCCCCCGACGCCGCCGCGTCGCTGGTCCGCCCCGACGGCACCGCCGACCGGGTCTCGATCGGTGAACTGGTCGCCGACGGGCCGGTGTTGCTCGCCTTCTACACGAACGACTTCAGCCCGGACTGTGTCCGGGAGTGGTGTAGCTTCCGGGACTACGAGTGGTTCGCCCTCGACGGGCCGGTCCGGGTCGTCGGCGCCAGTCGGTCGCGGCCGGGAACCCACCACCGGTTCATCGACCGCCTCGACCTCTCGTTTCCCCTCTACGCCGACGTCGACCTCGAATTAGCGCGCAGATTCGACGTCGCCTACCGGGTGTTCGGCCTCCTCGAACGGTCGCGGCGCTCGGCGTTCCTGCTGGACGCCGAGCGGACCGTGCGCCACGTCTGGCTGGGTGACCACGCCGTCGATCCGACGCTCGACCGGCCCGACCTCGACGACCTCCGGGCGGCCGTCGAGGAGATCGTCGGCGGGGGATCAGCCGACCGATCGGGCGGGGGCGGGACGGTCGCGGACACGCAAGCCTGGGACTAGTCCCCGAGCGGATCCTCGCGGTCGCGGTTCCACGCCTGGCTGTCGAACTTCGCGTCCGCGACTTCGCGGGCCCGCTCGCGCTCGGCGTCGGTCCACTCGCCCTCGCTCGCGTCGCTCCAGGAGGCCAGTGCCTCCTCCAGCCGCTCGACGGCCCCCTCGCGGGTGCAGTCGGCGTGCTCGTCGACGCCGGTCACGCGCTCGGCGACCTCCGCCGCGGTCACCGGGGGATCGACGAAGCACTCCCGGGTGCGCTCGGGCGTGACGGAGTACGTCAGCGACCCGTGCTGGACGACGCTGTCCCGGCGGCGGTACTGGGCGTTGCCCGAGAGCTTCCGGCCCTCGTAGACCACGTCGTGGGCGGGGTGGAGTTCCCGGAGGTAGCACGCCGGGTGGTAGAGCTCGGGATACGACTCCTCGGCGTAGCTCGCCGGAACGCCCATCGCCGCACAGGCCGAGAGCAGCGGCTCGCAGAGTAGCTCGTAGGTCTCCATCAGATCGCCGGGGAGCTCCTCGGCGGGCGCGATCACCGAGTAGGAGATGTCGCCGTAGGTGTCGTGGTAGATGGCGCCGCCGCCGGTCGGTCGTCGGACGACGTCGATCCCCTCGCGCTCGCAGTACGCCCAGTCGACGTCGGCGGGGTCGTTCCGGTAGCCAAGCGAGAGGGTGGCGGGGTCCCACTGGTAGACCCGCACCGTCCGGGGGCCGCCCCCGGCGGCCGTCTCCGCGGCGACCGCGTCGTAGGCCATACACAGCGGGCCGGGCAGCGACTCCTCGCGGATCAGCCGCCACTCCCGGTCGGCGAGCGGTCCAGGATCCATGGGCGCGTGTTCGTGGCCCCGAGTAAAGCGGTTACGGCGCCCGCCGGACCCGTCGGGAGCTCCGATGCGTTCGGACGCTCCGGATCCGTCCACCCTCGATCCCGCGAGACTTCTCCGGGCCCTACGGACGGAGCGCATCCGGTAACGGTATCACTGTCGCCCGTGTAACGGAGGACAACGTGACCACAGAGAGTTCCGACGCGGCCACGGAGGCACAGCCATGATGGGCGGCGACGACCGGCAGGCCTACGACCGGAACAGCAACATCTTCTCGCCGGACGGCCGACTCTATCAGGTCGAGTACGCGCGCGAGGCGGTCAAACAGGGCTCGCCCAGCGTCGGTATCGCCACCGGCGAGGGGGTCGTGCTCGCGGCCACTCGCCGGATCCGCTCGCCGCTGGTCGAGTCCAGCAGCATCGAGAAGCTCCACAAGGTCGACCACAACCACGCCGTCGCCAGCGCGGGCCACGTCGCCGACGCCCGCCAGCTAGTCGACGTCGCCCGCCGGGCGTCCCAGGTTGAGCGCCTGCGCTACGACGAGCCGATCACGACCGAACAGCTCACCACCGAGGTCGCCGAGCACATCCAGCAGTACACCCAGTCCGGCGGCACCCGGCCGTTCGGCGCGGCCCTGCTGATCGCGGGCTACGTGGAGGACCCGTCCACGAAGGGCGGCGGCGACCCCCGACTGTTCGAGACCGACCCCTCGGGGACGGCCATCGAGTGGCACGCCTCGGCGATCGGCGCCGGCAGCGACGACATCGAGTCGACGCTGGAGGAGCGCTACGACGAGTCGATGGGTCTGGAGGACGCCATCGGCCTCGCCCGCGACGTCCTCGAGGAGCAGACCGACGAGGACACCGACGACGAGATCTCCGTCGCTGCCGTCACCAAAGACGGCTACCAGACCCGCACGCCCGAGGAGTAACTCTCCGCCGCCGGTCAGCGCCGCCCGACCGGCCTTTTCGCGTTCGCGTTCGTCGCCGATCAGTCCGCACGCCGGTCGTAGTCGACGGTTCCGTCGGCGCCCGCGAGCAGTTCCGGCGCGACGTCCCCGATATCGAAGCGCGGACACCGAGCGTCGTCGGAGAGCACCCGCTCGGATCGACGCTCCGGATCGGCCGCTCGCCGGCGTCGCTCCCGTGATCGCGGTAGGAGGCGGCGATCCTCGGGTGATCCAGTAGGGCGAGCACGCCGCTCGCCCAGACTCAGCCCCGGCGCTCGTACTCCATCCCGTCGGCGACCGCGTCCGCCACCGCGGGGCCGTCGAACCGCTCGACGAGCGCGAGCGCGAGGTCGATCCCCGAGGTGACGCCGCCGGCCGTGACGACGTCGCCGTCGTCGACGACGCGCTCCTCACGCACATCGACGTCGAACGCCCGGAGGTCGTCGAGCGCGCCGCGGTGGGTGACGGCGGTACGCCCCTCGAGGACGCCGGCGTGGGCGAGGATCATCCCGCCGGTACAGACCGACGCGATGGTCCGTTCGCCGTCGTGGCGGTCCGCGATCGCCTCCGGGAGTCGGCCGTCGGTCACCTCGGCGCGGGCACCGGCGTCCGATCGGTCGTTCCACCCGCCGCCGGGGACCACTAGCAGGTCCGGCCGTCCGAGCGTTCCGTCGACGCCGACCCGGAGGCCGTGGCTCGCCGTCACCGTCTCGGCGGGATCGAGGGCTACGAGCGAGACGTCGAACGCGCCGCCGCGGCTGTCGGCGTTCTCGAACACCTCGAACGGGCCGATCGCGTCCAGTTCGTCGAACCCCTCGTAGAGGACGATCTCGACGTCCATGCCCACTGATAGGGGGCGGAAGACAAAGACCCGTCCCTGCCCGCCACCGGCCCCTACTCGGCGCTCCGCTCCGAGGCGGAATTGAAATACTCGCGGGCCCTATCGGTCGCTATGCCGACGCCCGTTCCCGGGGTCCACCACGTCACGGCGATCACGGCCGACGCCCGGACCAACTACGACTTCTACACCGACACGCTCGGCCTCCGGATGGTCAAGCGGAGCGTCAACCAGGACGATCCGACCGCCTACCACCTCTTCTACGCCGACGAGCGCGGCTCGCCCGGCACGAGCATGACCTTCTTCGAGTGGGAGGACATGGCACCGGGGCAGGTCGGCGCGGGACAGGTCGGGGTGACCGCCTTCCGGGTCCCCGAGGGGGCGATCGACTACTGGATCGATCGCTTCGACGAGCGGGGCGTCGACCGCGACCTGGAACTCGTCGAGGGGGCGACGCCGGACGGCGCGAGCGACCCCTGGACCGCAGCAGTGCCCGAGGCGTCTGCGATCCGGGGATTCCACGGCGTCGCGCTGTTCGTCCGGAACCCCGAACCGACGGCGGAACTGCTCACGACGATGGGCTACGAGCAGCGCGCGACCGACGGCGACCGGCGACGGCTGGTCGCCGACGGCGACCTCGGGGCGGTCGTCGACCTCGTCCGGACCGACGCGTCGGGTCAGCAGGGCAGCGGAACGGTCCACCACGTCGCCTTCCGAACGCCGACCGACGAGGAGCAGGCCGACTGGCGCGACACGCTGCTGGATCTCGGCTTCCAGCCCTCGCCGGTCATCGACCGGAAGTGGTTCCACTCGGTGTACTTCCGGGGCGGGTCGGAGGTGGCCGACACCGGCGGCGTCCTCTTCGAACTCGCCACCCACGAGCCGGGGTACGACGTCGACGAACCGATCGAGGAGTTGGGCGAGTCGCTCGCGCTCCCCCAGCGCTTCGAGTCCATGCGCGGGAACGTCAAGCGGGCGCTCGGCCCGCTGCCGGTCGACAAGGACTGACCGCGAGGGTCGACCGCGGCACCGAGTACTGCCGCGCCGTCCGGCGGTCGTGTCCGATTGCGACTCGCCCGCGAGGAGGTTCTCCCCCGGTCTCCTACGGACGGACATGGCAAGAGACGACAGCGACGACGTGACCGGGCTCCCGGACGACCTCGGTATCGGCGACGACCTGGCGCGCTCCCAGCAGCGGCTCTCGATCGGCCTTAAGCAGCGCCGCTACGGCAAGGCCGTGACGATCGTCAAGGGGTTCGACGCCAGCGACGGCACCGATCTCTTCGACCTGGCATCGACGCTCAAGCGCCGCCTCGCGACCGTCGGCGCCGTCGGCGACGGCCGCATCCGACTCCAGGGCGACCATACCGACCGGCTCCCCGAACTCCTCCGCGAGGAGGGGTTCGCGGTCGTCGGCCAGGGCGATCCCGAGGCCGTCTAGCTGCCGGGACAGCGGTCGACGGGACGGACCGATCTCCCGTCGCCGACGCGGGGGGCTTTTACTCGCGGGCGGCGAACCGTCGGTATGGTGCGGAACGTCGCCTCCGTCTTTCGCGACCTCGACCCCGAGGACTTCTACCTGCTGTCGGGGCTCGAACACGGGATGCGGTTCTCGGAGTGGGTCGCCCGGGAGAAGATCACCGAGTTCGCCCGGCTCGACGGCGACGAAGTCGACTACCGACTCGACCGCTGCGAGGACCGGGGGCTGATCGAGCGCAAGACGATCCAGTACCAGGGGTTCCGGCTCACCTTCGAGGGGTACGACGCGCTCGCCCTCCGGACGTTCACCGAGCGCGACACCGTCGAGGGGTTCGGCGCCCCGCTGGGGGTCGGCAAGGAGAGCGACGTCTACGAGGTGCGGTCCTACAAGCCCCTCGCCCTGAAGTTCCACCGCGAGGGGTACACGAACTTCCGGGAGGTTCAGAAAGAGCGGGAGTACACCGCCGACAACGAGCACATCTCCTGGTTCTACACCGCCCGGAAGGCCGCCGAGCGGGAGTACGAGGCTCTCGAGACGGTCTACCCGGAGGTCCGGGTTCCCCGGCCGATCGATCACAACCGCCACGCCGTCGTGATGGAGAAGCTTCCGGGGGTCGAACTGGGAAAGGCCCGACTCGAGGACGCGCAGGTCGTCGGCGTACTCGACCTCATCCTCGAGGAGATGGCCGCCGCCTACCGGACGGGGTACGTCCACGCCGACATGAGCGAGTACAACGTCGCCGTCGGCAGCGAGGGAGTGACGATGTTCGACTGGCCCCAGGCGGTCTCGACCGACCACGAGAACGCCCCCGAACTCCTCGAGCGCGACGTCGAGAACCTCGTGGGCTACTTCGAGCGGAAGTACCCGGGCCAGGTCGGCGACGTCGACGTGTTGGCGCTCTCGCGGGCACTCCGGGAGGACGACTTCGAGACAGTGCGCTCGTTCGGATGAGCCACCCCGGCAGTCGAAAGCAGTTCGGGACCGGCGTCGCTCGCTGTCCTCGGGGCACCCGATAGAGACGGCCAGAGAACGGGAGACCGGGCCCGTCAGTCCAGCCCGCTCGACGAGTCTCCGCCGATATGTTCAGTATTCATACCTCAACCTTTTACTGTCCCAGTAATTGGTCTAGCTCGTATGGCACACGATTCCAGGGGAAGGAGCCTCGACGCGTCGAACGCCACCGACGACGCGTCGCCGGAGGGAGCGTCCGCCGGCCGGCCCCCGGCGATCTCGATCGACCGGGCGTTCGAGTTACTGTCCCGCGAACACCGCCGTCGCGCCCTCTACTACCTGATGGACAACGAGGGAGCGGCGTCGATCGACGACATCGCGGAACACGCGGCCGGTGCGAGCGACGACGCCGCGGACGCCGCCGCGGTCGGCCTCCATCACACTCACCTCCCCCGACTCGCCGACGCCGGCGTGATCGACTACGACCGGAACACCGAGCGGGTCTCGCTCGCGGCCAACGCCGACCGCCTCGGTCCGTACCTCGAACTGGCGGCCCGCGAGGAGCGCGCCGACGCGTAGTCGCCTCCTCCCCGTCTCTCCGCTCCGCTCTGCTCTGTTCTGCTCTCGCTGGCCGACGAGCGACGCCGACCTCCGACGCGTCCCGGCGTGGCGGGTTCCCCCGTGAATCCCGCTGCCCCGGCGCCGTCCGGTGGCTCCTCGAGCGGACCGGCTCCCGGATCCGGCCTGCGGACGCTCCGGACCGGTCGGCTTCGAAGCCCTCAAGTGGGCCAGCGGGAAACTGTGAGTAACTCGCTGGCGGCGACGGGCACCAGCGGGCGCCTGCTACGGCAGGTCGGGATGTGGCCGGCGCGGCCTCACGGCCGCGGGGAGGCGGACGCGGTCCGCCGATGGGCTGAACCACTCGACGCCCGTCGGTGACAACCATGGCACGAAGCTTCTATTCGCACATTCGGGACGCGTGGAAGTCCCCCAAGGAGGGGAAACTCGCCGAACTCCAGTGGCAGCGCCAGCAGGAGTGGCGCGAACAGGGCGCCATCGAGCGCGTCGACCGCCCCACCCGCCTGGACAAGGCCCGTACGCTGGGCTACAAGGCCAAGCAGGGCGTCGTCGTCGCCCGCGTGAGCGTTCGCAAGGGCGGCGCTCGGAAACAGCGCTTCCGGGCCGGCCGCCGGAGCAAGCGCCAGGGCGTCAACAAGATCACGCGCCGGAAGAACCTCCAGCGCATCGCCGAGGAGCGCGCCTCGCGGAAGTTCCGCAACCTGCGCGTGCTCAACTCGTACTGGGTCGGCGAGGACGGTTCCCGGAAGTGGTTCGAGACGATCCTGCTCGACCCGAACCACCCCGCCATTCAGAACGACGACGACCTCAACTGGATCTGCGACGACTCCCAGAGGGGTCGGGCGTTCCGAGGCAAGACCGGCGCCGGCCTCGACGGTCGGGGGCTGCGCAACCGCGGCACCGGCGCCGAGAAGGTCCGCCCAAGCATCCGCTCGAACCGAAACCGCGGGAAGTAACGCGACCGCCCGTTCCGACCCCTCCTCGCCGCGACGACGGTCAGCGCCGCGCTGGGGTCGCGAAGTGCGCCGGCGGTCCCCGCGATCCGGAGGCCGCCTCGTGGACCGCTTCGACGGTTCGGCCGTCGTCGAACGCGGCGGCGAACTCCCCCCGCTCGGCGGTCGAGGGGGCGACCGAGTCCCGCGGCGGTTTCTCGGAGGCGGCGTCTCGGCCGTCGAACCCCCCCGTCACGGCCGGAGGCCCTCGATGGCGAAGGCTTGATGCCGTCAACAGCCTCATAGCCGTCGCAGCCGAGCCTCCGGCATGAACCTCACCGAGACGCTCGTCGAACGGCCCTCTCGGTCGGCGACGCCGCTGGTCTGCGTCGTCGGCGCCGGCGGCAAGAAGACGGCGCTGTACGCGCTCGCCGAGCGCTTCGAGCGAGCGGTCGTCACGGCGTCAGTCCGCATTCCCATCTTCGACGAGCACGTCGATCGGGTGGCCGTGACCGACGACCCGCTCGCCGCGCTCGCGGACAACGACGACTGGCCGCTCGGGCTGATCCCCGCCCGCGAGGAGGGCGGCGAACGCTACCTGGGATACGAGAACGCCCGCGTCGGCGAGATCGCCGCCGCCGCGCCCGGTCCCGTGCTCGTGAAGGCTGACGGCGCCCGAATGCGGGAGTTCAAGGCCCCCGGCGACCACGAGCCGCGGCTCCCCTCCGCCACTGACACTGTTCTCCCGATCGCCAGCGCCCACGTCGTCGGCCAGCCCCTCACCGAGGAGCGGGTCCACCGCCCCGAGCGGGTCGCCGCCGTGACCGGCCTCGACCCGGGCGAGACGATCGGCGCCGCCGACGTCGGGGCGGTGCTCGCCAGTCCCGAGGGCGGGCTGAAGGGCGTCCCCGAGGGGGCGACGGTCGTCCCGGTGGTGAACAAGGTCGACGACGGCGACCTCGAGGCGACCGCTCGCGAGGTCGCGGCGGCGTTCTACGAACGGGTGAGCGAGGACGTCCGGGGCCGCGTCCCCTACGTCGCGCTCACCCGCCTCCGGGAGGGGCGGGTCGTCGCGGCGGTTTAGGCGAGGCGCTCCTCGGCGGCCGCCAGTTCCTCGCGGGTGTTGACGTTCTCGAAGGTCTCGAGCGAACCGCGCTCGCTGATCTCGGCCTCGCTCACGGCGACCCAGTCGAGGTCCTCCAGCGGGGCGAGGATCTTGTGCTCGTCGCGGGCCAGCGCCGCGTCGCAGGCGTCGGCCATCGCCTCCGCGCGGTAGGCGGCGTGGGTCGTCTGGTACCACCCCTCGTCCAGTTGCGGAACGGCCGCGTCCCGGGGGCGAGGACCGTCGGCGCGCCCGGCCGCGCGGTCCAGGAGGTACTCGGCGACCGGCAGTTCGACGAACGGCATGTCGCAGGCGACGACGAAGGCGTACTCGCACTCGACGGCCCGTAGCCCCGTCCGGATCCCCGCCATCGGTCCCTCGTCGGGGTCCTCGTCCTCCGCGGTGCGGACCGCGAGGGGGTAGCCGTCCATCGCCGCCCGGATCGGGTCGACCTGCTCGGAGCGGCAGTTGATCACGAGCGCGTCGACGACGCCGGCGATCCGATCGGCGACCCGGCGGATCATGGGGGTCCCCGCGAGGTCGGCGACGGCCTTGTCGGCCTCCCCGAAGCGCGTCGAACGCCCGCCAGCGATGATGACGCCAGTGGCCATACCGGTCGGTCGGGGCTACAGTGACAAAGGCGGTGTGGAGGACGCGACACCGTGGGGCCGGGCCGCGGCTGTTCCCCCGGAACGCCGGCGCACTCACGATCCGGCGCAGGGGTTCGAGACCCGGGATCCCGGCTTCCCGATGACGAACTCGCCGGCGGCGCTCTCCCGGACGGCGAGGGCGACGGTCCCGACGGCGGTCAGTCCTCGCTGTGGCTTCGCTTACGGTTCGAGTAGGACCTTGGTGACGCCCTCCTCGCGCTCGTCGAACTTCCGGTACATCTCGGGGCCCTCCTCGAGGTCGACGCGGTGGGAGACGACCCACGACGGATCGGCCCGCCCCTCGATGATCATGTCACGGAGCTGTTTGTTGTACTGCTTGACGTTACACTGCCCCGTGCCGAGCCTCTGGCCCTTCTCGAAGAGCTTCCCGAAGTCGATGCCGAGCCGGCCCTGGGCGGCCATCTCGTCGGGAGCACCCGGGTCGGACGGGACGTACAGCCCCGGGATCCCGAGCTCTCCGGTCGGCCGCACGACCTGGATGAGTTGGTTCAGCACGACGGCGGGGTTCTCGCGGGCCGGGTCGTACGCGTCGCTGCCGGGGTCGGTGTCGGGGTCGATCGCCTGGTAGCCGACGGCGTCGACGCCCTTGTCGACCTCGCCGCCGTGTTCGTCGATGATCTGTTCGACGGGGTCGCCCTCCTCGAAGTTGATCGTCGTGGCGTCGCAGTGCTCCTCGGCGAGTTCGAGGCGGCTCTCCACGCGGTCGACGATGTAGATCTCGGCTGCGCCCTTGATCTTCGCGCTGTAGGCGGCCATCAGTCCGACGGGGCCGGCGCCGAAGACGGCGACAGACTCGCCCGGTTGCAGGTTCGCCAGTTCGGTCCCGTGCCACCCCGTCGGGAAGATGTCCGCGAGCAGGGCGAAGGCGTCCTCGTGCTCGTCGCCGTCCGGGAGTTTCAGCGCGTTGAAGTCGGCGTAGGGGATCCGGAGCTTCTCGGCCTGTCCTCCTTTGTACGGCCCCATGGCGACGTAGCCGTAGGCCCCGCCCGCGAATCCCGGATTGACGTTCGTACAGAACCCCGTGTAGCCGTTTTCGCAGTTCCGACAGTGACCGCAGGCGACGTTGAAGGGCGCGACGACCCGATCGCCCTCCTCCAGGGTGTCTACCCCCTCCCCGACTTCCGAGACGATCCCCATGTTCTCGTGCCCGAAGACGATCCCCGGTTCGGCGGCCGTCCGGCCCTCGTACATGTGCAGGTCCGAACCGCAGATGCAGGTCGTCGTGATGTCGATCACGACGTCGTTTGGGTGTTCGATCTCCGGTTCGTCGACCTCCTCGACGGCGACCTCGTGTTCGCCTTTATAAACGATCGCGTCCATTGACATCCAATATCACTTCTCGAATACAGGGGAGCCGTCGGGTAATAACGTTACTGTAGTATGTACAACGTCCCCGAAATCCCAATAGTTTTAAAACCCGTCCCGGCGGTGAAATCCGGTCGTCGGCCAACAGCATACTTGTCAGTGGAGGACGGACGGAGAATAATGTCCGATGCCCTCGACGAGACCGACGGCTCCGCCCGGGTTCCGGTGACGGTTCTGACCGGTCCCCTCGGGGCCGGGAAGACGACACTCGTGAACCACCTGCTGCGCGAGGCCGGGGACCGGTCGATCGCCGTCCTCGTCAACGATATGGGTGAAGTGAACATCGACGCCGCACTCATCGAGAGCGAGGCCGACGACGGCATCGTCGACCTCTCGAACGGCTGTATCTGCTGTCGGCTCCGGGGGGACCTCCTGTCGGCGATCGATCGGCTGGCTCGCGAGCGGAGCTTCGATCACCTCGTCGTCGAGGCCTCCGGGATCAGTGAACCGATGCCCATCGCCCGGACGCTCACGCTCGGAGACGCGGACAGCGACGTCGACCCCACCGACCGGTACCGCCTCGACACGGTCGTGACGGTCGTCGACGCCTACGGTTTCTGGAAGGAGTTCGACGCCGGCGAACGTCCTCCGAGCGGCGCCGATCCCGACCGACCGCTGGCGGACGTCCTCGTCGACGGCATCGAGTTCTGCGACGTCGTCGTGCTGAACAAATGCGACATGGTCCCCGAGGACGCCCTCGGCGAGATCGAGGCCGTCGTCGACCGCATCCAGCCCCGGGCGCCGATCCACCGGACGACCCACTCGGCGATCGATCCCGACAGGGTGCTCGACACGGGTCGCTTCGACTTCGAGACGGCGCGGCGCGAGCAGGGCTGGAAGCGGGAACTCGCCGCCGACGGGGACGCGGCCGGTCGCGGCCACGGTCACGACCACGAAGAGCGATCGGCCGCTGCCGCCCACGGCGTCGGCTCGGTGGTCTACGAACGTGACCGTCCGTTCGCCCCCGAGCCGTTCGCCGACTGGGTCGAGGACTGGGACGGGTCGATCGTCCGCGCGAAGGGCTTCTGCTGGCTCGCGAGCCGCCCCGACGAGGTCGTCGGATTGAGCCAGGCCGGCCCGTCCGTCCGGGTCGGTCCCATCGGGGAGTGGGGCGAGGACGATCCCGCCACCCGCCTCGTGTTCATCGGCCGCGACCTCGAAGAGGAGCGGCTGGCGGACGAACTCGACGCCTGTCTGACCGACGGCGACGGCGACGGCGACGACCCGTTTCCCCGGGAGACGCTCCTACGGTGATCCGACCTGTTCGCGCAGTTCGTCGTAGGAGTCCTGAAATCCGTAGGTGGCCTCGGTCGTCCCGCCGACGGTCTCCTGGTAGACGTCGTCGTACTCCAGGAGCTTCCCCCAGCCCATCCCCATATTGCAGTAGAGACACATGCGAGTGCGTAGCTCTCGACGGTGAATAACCGTTGCGGGCGGTCCCGCGTCCCGACGCGTGGTTCGGGCCGCGGACCGCTCAACGGTCGCCTCCCGTCCGCGCGACCGGACCGTCGACGGTCGCGGTCGGTCACTCCTCGAGCGAGACGCTTCCGGATCCGACGAGCCGCGGGTTAACCGACGCGATGGGGTGGGGCCGGGAGTTCTGGACGTCGTCTCTCACGCCGAAGCTGTTGTCGAGCGTGGACGCCGGGACGTGCACTCGCTCTTCCAGCAGCGTGGTGATCGCCCGCTCGTAGTGGTCGGCGCGCTTCGCCCGGTCGGCCGTCTCGCGGGCCGACAGGACCGCGTTCGTCACCTCCTCGTTCTCGTAGAACGCGCCGTCGGTCGTCCCCTCGTTGCTCTCGTGGAAGAGCGGGTAGAGGAACGAGTCGGGGTCGGGGTAGCCCGACCACGACCCCCCCGCCAGGCGACGGACGACCGCCCGCGGCCCGATCGCTCCCGGTGCGCTTCTCCGGTCGTCGGCCTGCGAGTGTCGCGTGAAGCTAAAGAAATTATTGCCGGAAGTAGCGACGGGAAATGACACCTCTCTCCGTTCGAAACGCCGGCTGGCGGCCGGGATTGGTCCGGTCGCCCGAGTCCCGTCTGACGGTGGAAATGACCGCCAGAGACAGCCGATTAAGGCTCGGGACCGTAGACCCCCGCAGTGACAGAGGACACGAAGTCGAGTGAGAGTTCGACGCCGGCGAGCGACGACCGACGGTACACTCGCCGCGACGCCGTCAAGCTCGGCGGCGCCGCGGCCGCGACGGGGCTGGCCGGCTGTCTCGGCGACGGCGGCGGATCGGGATCCCCCGACAGCATCACGCTCGGGACGCTGAACGTCTTTCCGATGATGCAGTGGTTCGTCATCCAGCAGCAGGGGTGGTACGACTCGGAGCTGGACGTCGACGTGAGCGTGGAGACGTTCGGCGGCGGTCCGGGCGTGGTGCAGGCGTTCGCCAGCGGCGACATCGACTTCGCGTACGTCGGCATCAGCCCCGGCGCCATCGCCATCGCCAAGGGCGTCCCCTCGAAGGTCGTCGCCGCGAACGTCCTCGAACCGAACGTGATGGTCGCCAACGGGGCCTTCCGGGAGCTCTGGGACCAGCACGGGGAAGAGGCCTTCGAGCGGTTCCGCGAGCAGGAGGGGCGCAAGCCGACGTTCGCGACGCTGCCCGCCGGATCGACCCCGGACGTCTTCCTCCGGTTCTGGCTGGAGGAGGACCTCGGTGTGGGCACCGACGCCGCGGACATCAAGCGGATGGGCGCCAGTTCCCTCCGGTCGACGCTGTCGACCGGACAGGTCGACGGGGGGAGCGTCATCGAACCCATCCGGACCGTCCTCCACCGGGACACCGAGGACATGCGCGCGTTCCGCTACGCGGAGGCGATCATGCCCGGCCAGCCCGGCGCCGTCCTCCAGCCGAGCCAGTCGCTGATCGACGACCACTCCGACCTCGTGCGCTCGCTGGTCGAGCTTCACGTCCGGGCGACGGAGTTCGTCCACGACAACCGCGAGCGAGCCGCCGAGATGGCCAGCGCCTCCATCGGCGAGGACGTCCTCCCGCCCGAGGTGTCGAAGGAAGCCATCGAGTCGCCGGCGTCGACGTTCATCAGCGACCCCCACCGCATCGTCGAGAAGACCCTCGTCTACAACGACTACCACCGCAAGATCGGGGAGGTCGACGAGGACCTCCCGGAGGAGGACGTCTTCGAGCACAGCTTCTACGACGAGTTGACCTGATGTCCGGGCGCACC
This sequence comes from Halobacteriales archaeon QS_5_70_17, assembly GCA_003021975.1. Lineage (GTDB taxonomy): Archaea > Halobacteriota > Halobacteria > Halobacteriales > Haloarculaceae > Halomarina. The sequence goes on from PXRR01000040.1 coordinate 22,878, forward strand.
GAACGCACCTACGAGTACGTCCTCGGCTCGGGGGTCGATCTCGACGACGCCCGCGATTTCGCCGCCCAGGCGGGCGCGCTGGTCGCCTTCGTCGTCGTCTGGTGGCTCGGTGCGCTCGTCAGCCCACCACAGATTCTGCCGGCGCCGCCCGCGGTCGCGGCGGTGCTCGTCCAGGACGTGACCAGCGGCGAGGTGTTCGGGTTGACCTACCAGAGCCTCCTCCACTACGTTCCCGGTCTGCTGATCGGAAGCGCGCTGGGGATGCTCGCTGGCGTCGCGGTCGGCTGGAGCCGCCTCGCGGAACTCACCGTCGGCACCGTCGCGCAGGTGCTGCGGCCGATCCCGCCGCTGGCGTGGATCCCGTTCGGCATCATCTGGTTCGGGCTCAACCACGGGGGCGCGGCCTTCCTCGTCAGCGTCGTCACGTTCTGGATCACCTACTACAGCGCCGAGGGCGGCGTCCGCGGCGTCGACACCGAACTCCTGGAGGTCGCCCAGTCGCTGGGGACCACCTCCGACCTCGGGCTGATCCGCCGGGTGGTCGTCCCCGGGGCGGCCCCGTCGCTGTTCACCGGCTTTCGCACCGCTGCCGGCCAGGCCTGGATGGTGATGGTCGCCGCCGAACTCGTCGGCGCCCCCGGCATCGGCCGGCACCTCTGGGACGCAGCGAACTTCCTCTCGACCGACACCGTGATCGCCTACATGCTCGTCATCGGCGTACTGTTCCTGCTGACCGACCGGCTGATCCTCCTCGTCCAACGGCGGGTGTTAACGTGGCAGTAGATGACTCCGATACCGACGCCGACACCGGGGCCGCCGACCGCCCCCAGATCGACATCGACCGCGTCTCGAAGGTCTACGACCCCGAGGAGGAGGCCGTCACGGCGCTGGACGGCGTCGACTTCGCGGTCGAGGACGGCGAGTTCGTCTGTATCGTCGGCCCCTCCGGTTGCGGGAAGTCGACGCTGTTCCGGATCATCGCCGGCCTCACCGATCCCTCCGGCGGGGAGGTCCGGGTGGCCGGCGACCCCGTCTCCGGCCCCGGCCCCGACCGCGGTATGGTGTTCCAGGACGACGCGCTGTTCCCCTGGCGCACCGCCTACCGCAACGTCACCTACGGGCTCGAGGAGGTCGGCCCGCCCGAGGGAGAGACCGTCGAGGGGCGGGCGCGCCGCTGCCTGGAACTGGTCGGTCTCGGGGAGTTCGCCGACAGCTACCCGAAGACGCTCTCGGGGGGACAGCGCCAGCGGGTCGGTATCGCCCGCGCGCTGGCGGTCGACCCGCCGATCCTCCTGATGGACGAACCGTTCGCCAGCCTCGACGAGCGGACGAAGACGTCGCTGCACACCGAACTGCTCGACATCTGGACGGAGACGGGCAAGACGATCCTCTTTGTCACCCACGACGTCGAGGAGGCGGTCTACCTGGCCGACCGCGTCGTCGTTCTAACGGAGCGGCCCGGGTCGGTCGCCGAGATCGTCGACGTCGGCCTGGAGCGCCCGCGCGACCGGACGAGCGATCCGTTCGTGGCCGTCAAGCGCCGGGTGCTCGAGCACTTCCAGGACTGAAGCGACGCGTCGGTCGGTCCCGCCCTCGAGCCGTCGAGGCCGACTGCAGAAACGAGCCCCGCGGGGCGGTCGACGGACCGGGCGGCGTGCGGTTCGACGCGGGGCGGCGACGGCGGCCGCGGCGTCAGTTCCCCTCGACGAGGCGCTCGATCTGCTCGGGGGGGACGGCCCCGCGGGCGCCGTAGCCGCCGTAGGCGAAGGTGGGGACGCCGGTGACGCCCCGCTCGTGGGCCTCCTCGAAGCGCTCCTCGACCGCCGCGCGGACGCTCTCGTCGTCGATCGCGTCCCGGACCTCCTCGGAGTCGAGGCCGGCGTCCTCGGCGAGGTCCGCGAGGACGTCCGGGTCGCCGATGTCCCGTCCCTCCTGCCAGAGCGCCTCGAAAATGGCCACGTCGAACGCGAGCCACTGGTCGTAGTCGTAGTTCTCCTTCACGTAGTGGGAGGCGACCTGGGCGTCCAGGGAGTCGACGTCGGTGGCGATCTCCTGGCTCATGTCGACGCCGTACTCCTCCTGGAGGCGCTGGACGTTCGCGCGGGCCTCGGCGTAGTAGTCCTCGCCTTTCCCGTCGTCGACGTCGTCGTCGATCTCGCCGTCGGGCCCGCGCTTGCGCGCCCGGAGGTCGAAGGGGTGCCAGTCGATCTCCAGTTCCTCTTCGCGGTCGTCCTGGTACTCCGACAGCGACTTCCGCCCGAGGTAACAGAACGGGCAGACGTAGTCGGAGAAGACGGTGATCCGTTCGTCGGCCGCGGTCTCGCTCATGGTGGTCACCCGTAGGCCGTCACGGGTAAAGAACGCGGGTCGGCTGTGGCCGTCCGCTACACAACCCTGCGGGTCCGTGAACGACCGAGGGCGCGACGGAGTCGGATCCCCGACCGGCGCTCCCCGGGGTTTTTGCCGGTTCGCGGCGGACTGGTGGCGATGACCGACGCCAAGATCGTCTGTACCCTCGGCCCGGCCTCCGACGGCCGCGACACCGTCCGGGAACTGGCCGAGGCCGGCATGCGCGTCGCTCGCCTCAACGCCAGCCACGGGACGACCGCGGAGCGCCGCGAACTGCTCCGGACGGTCCGCGCGGTCGATCGCGAGGTCGAACCGGCGCTCGCGACGATGGTCGACCTCCGCGGTCCCGAAGTCCGCACCGCGCCACTCGAGGAGCCGATCACCCTCGACGAGGGGTCGACCGTCCGGTTCGTCGAGGGCGAGACGGCCACCCCCGAGGAGGTGGGCGTCTCGACGGGCCTCGCGGCCGCCGACCCCGGCGACCGGGTCCTGCTCGACGACGGCCGCATCGAGGCGGTCGTCGAGCGCGTCGAGGGGGAGGCGGTGTTCGCGCGCGTCGAGAGCGGCGGCGAGTTGGGCGGGCGCAAGGGCGTCAACCTGCCGGGCGTCCCGCTCGACCTCGACGTCGTCACGGAGGCCGACCGCGCCGAGGTCGACCTCGCGGTCGAGGAGTCGGCGGACTTCCTGGCGGCGAGTTTCGTCCGGGACGCCGAGGACGTCCTCGAGGTCGCCGGCGCCCTCGAGGAGCGCGGCGGCAACGTGCCCGTGGTCGCCAAGCTCGAGCGGGCCGGCGCCATCGAGCACGTCGAGGGGATCGTCGACGCCGCCGACGGGGTAATGGTCGCCCGCGGCGACCTCGGCGTCGAGTACCCCCTGGAGGACGTCCCGCTCATCCAGAAGCGCGTGATCCGGCGGTGCCAGCGCGCGGGCGTGCCGGTGATCGTCGCCACGGAGATGCTCGACTCGATGGCCAGCGCCCGCCGCCCGACCCGCGCGGAGGCCTCCGACGTGGCCAACGCGGTGCTCGACGGCACCGACGCAGTGATGCTCTCGGCGGAGACGGCCGTCGGCGATCGCCCGGTCCGCGTCGTCGAGACGATGCGGACTATCGTGGAGGAGGTCGAGGACAGCGAGGAGTACGCCGAACTGCGCGAACAGCGGGTCCCCGCGGCGGGGCCGACGAGCACCGACTCGCTGGCCCGGTCGGCACGGTACCTCGCCCGCGACGTCGACGCCAGCGCCGTCGTCGCCGCCAGCGAGTCGGGGTACACCGCCCGGAAGGTCGCGAAGTACCGCCCCAGCGTCCCCATCGTGGCGACGACGCCCGACGACGCGGTGCGGCGGCGGCTGTCGCTGTCCTGGGGGATCCGGTCGGTCGGGGTCGAGCACGTCGAGGGCGCCCAGGAGATCGTCCGCGAGGCCGTCGAGGCGGCGCTGGCGGCCGGCGTCGCCGAGAGCGGCGACACCGTCGTCGTCCTCTCGGGGATGATGTCCGACCTGAGCGCGGACACGACCAACACGCTGAAGATCCACGTCGCCGCCGAGACGCTGGCGACGGGCCGGGCGGCCGTCCAGGGGCGAGTCGCGGGGCCGGTCTTCAGCACCGGGGGCGACCTCTCGGACGCCCCGGAGGGCGCGGTGGTCTGCCTCCCGCCGGAGTTCGACGACGGCGGCTTCGAGGGCGACCTCTCGCGGATCGGTGCCATCGTCGCCGCCGATCCGGGGTTGACCGGTACCGCCGCCATCGTCGCCCGCGAACTCGGCGTGCCGATGGTCAGCGACGTGGTCCTCCCCGAGCGCGTCGAGGCGGGGACCGTCGTCACCGTCGACGCCGATCGCGGCGTCGTCTACGAGGGCGACGTCCTGGGCGACCGACGGAAGCGCGACGACGCGACCTTCGGCGCCGGCTCCGGTTCCGGCCGGGAGTTCGAGAACGGTCCCGACCGCTGAGCTAGTCGTCGGCAGCCAGCGCCGCCCGGTCCTCGTCTGCCTGGGTCGCCCACAGCTCCGCGTAGTCGCCGCCCTCGGCGAGCAGTTCCCCGTGGGTGCCCGACTCGACGATCCGCCCGTCGTCCATGACGACGATCCGGTCGGCGTCCTGGATCGTCGAGAGGCGGTGGGCGATGACGAACGCGGTGCGGTCCTCGATGAGGCGGTCCAGGCTCTCCTGGATCAGCGCCTCGGTCTCCGTGTCGACGTCGCTGGTCGCCTCGTCGAGCAGGATGATCGCCGGGTCGTTCAGCAGCGCCCGCGCGATGGCGACCCGCTGGCGCTGGCCGCCCGAGAGTTTGATCCCTCGCTCGCCGACCTGCGTGTCGTAGCCCTCCGGGAGGTCCGCGACGAACTCGTGGGCCTCGGCGGCCTTCGCGGCCTCGGTCACCCGCTCGCGGGCCGCGTCGGGGGCCGCCGGCGGCTCCGAGCGCCCGCTCTCGCGGGCCAGCGTCTCGCCGTCGCCGTAGGCGATGTTCTCGGCGACGGTCCCCGAGAAGAGGTAGGGGTTCTGCTCGACGACGGCGATCTCGTCGCGCAGCGCCCGGAGGTCGTACTCCCGGACGTCGACCCCGTCGACGCGCACGCTCCCCGAGTCCGCGTCGTGGAACCGCGGTACGAGCTTCAGCAGCGTGGACTTACCGGCACCGGTCGCGCCTGCCAGCCCGACGGTCGCGCCCGCGGGCACCGACAGCGAGACGCCCTCGAGGATCGTCTCGCCGGTCGCCCGGTCCGCGTCGTCGGCCTCTGCGTCCCGTGGGCCGGTGCCCTCCCCGCTCTCGGTCCCGGTCGCCTCGGCCGCGGAACCGGAGTCGACGCCGGTCCCGGGGTCTGCTTTCGGTCGGCCGTCGTCGGGAGCGGCCGCCTCGCTACCGTAGCTGAACGTCACGTTCTCGAAGTCGACGGCGCCGTCGACGGACTCCGGTCGGTGGGGGTCCTCGGGGGCGGTCACGTCCGGCTCCCGGCCGAGCAGGCCGAACACGCGCTCGGCGCTGGACTTGGCGAGCTGGTACTTGTTCGCGGACTTCCCGACTCGGCGCATCGGGGAGTAGAGCCGCCGGAGATAGAGGAAGAAGAGCGCGAACGCGCCCGTGCTCAGCGCGCCGGGCGCGCCGAGGATGATGTCCCGACCGCCGACGTAGAGCACGAGGACGAAGACGACGCCCGTCAGTAACCGCAGCGCCGAGAAGAACCCCCGCCGGATGCGGAGCGCTGCCACCTTCTCGTCGTGGTACCGCTGGCTCTGGGCGGCGACCCGGCCCCGCTCGAAGTCGTGGCGGTTGAACGCCTTGATCACGGGCGCGCCCCCCAGGTTGTTCTCAAGGCGGGTGTTGAGTCGGGCGACTGTCTCCCGGATCGACTTGTATCGGGGTTCGATCCACGTCAGGAAGCGCCCGCTGGCGAGTCCGATGATCGGGACGGGGGCGAGCGCGATCAGGGCCAGCTTCGGCGAGTAGTGCCAGAGGACGACCGCGATGCCGCCGACGGTCGCCACCACGCGGATCATCTGGCGGAACTCCGTGTTGAGGAACTGCTCCAGTCGGTTGATGTCGCTGTTGAGGATCGACATCATCCCGCCGGTCTGGTGGTTCGCGAAGAAGTCCATCGAGAGGTGCTGGAGGTGGTCGTAGGTGTCGTCTCGGAGGTCGCGCTGGATCTTCTGGGCGGCCGCCTGGAGGAGGTACCGCGAGCCGAACCGCGTCAGCGACCGGACCAGGTACGCCAGCACCGCGATCGCGACGAGGCGCTCGAGGACCGCCAGCCGCGCTGCCTGCCCCGCGATCTCGCCCGGCGGGATCAGGCCGGCGTCGGCCAGCAGTCCCGGTTCCCCGGACTGGAGGACGACGCGGTCGATGGCCGCCGCGACGATGATCGGTGGGACCAGCCGCGCCAGGCGCGTGAGGAAGGAGGCGAGCACGCCCACCGTCAGCCGCGGCCAGTAGGGCCGCGCGTACTCCAGCAGGCTGCGTATGGGGTGGCCCTCGACGTTCTCCCGCGCCGACTCGAAGCCGCCGTGCTCGTCGTCCATCTACCGTCCGTAACGGCGCCGGCCACTAATACGCCGGGAAGCGG
>PXRR01000040.1:29334-73192 GCA_003021975.1 Halobacteriales archaeon QS_5_70_17
ATCGGCAGAAAGAGGCAAGTAGCCGTCCGCCGGCCTAGCGGTATGCGCGAACTCGCGGTGGTCGTCGGCACCCGACCGGAGATCATCAAGATGGCTCCGGTCGTCCGGGCCGCGACGGACCGGTTCGACCTCCACCTGGTTCACACGGGACAGCACTACGACGACGAGATGAGCGGCGCGTTCTTCGCGTCGCTGGACCTGCCGGCCCCCGACGAGAACCTCTCGATCGGGTCGGGCACGCAGGCCGAGCAGACCGCCGACGGGCTGGTCGGCGTCGAGTCGATGCTCACCGAGCGCGAGCCGGCGGCCGTGCTCGCGCTGGGAGACACCAACGCCGTCCTCTCGACGGCCATCGCCGCCTCGAAGCTCCCGACGGCCTTCGGTCACATTGAGGCCGGCCTGCGGAGCTTCGACCGCACCATGCCCGAGGAGGTCAACCGCGTCGTCGCCGACCACGTCGCGGAGTTCTCCTTCGCCCCCACCGAACAGGCCGTCGAGCACCTCGCCGACGAGGGGGTCACCGCCGGCGTCTACGAGACCGGCAACACCATCGTCGACGCCTGCCGGGAGCACGTCCCGCTCGCCGAGGAGCGCTCGGACGTCCTCGAGGAACTCGGTCTGCCGGAGCCGTACGTCGCCGCCACGATCCACCGCCCGCACAACACCGACGACCCCGAGCGCCTCCGGGCGATCATGGGCGCTCTCGACGGCGCGGGCGCCCCCGTCGTCCTCCCCGCCCACCCGCGGACGCAGTCGGTGCTCGACGACCTCGGTTACGAGCCGACGGGCAGCCTCGAACTCGTCGGGCCGCTGGACTACCTCGACTTCCTGAAACTGCTGGACAACGCGACGGTGGCGGTCACCGACTCCGGCGGGATCCAGGAGGAGGCGTCCATCCTCGAGGTGCCCTGTCTCACCGTCCGGCCCAACACCGAGCGCCCCGAGACCGTCGACGCCGGCGTCAACCAGCTCGTCGAACCCGGGGAACTGCGCGGGCGCGTCGAGACGCTGCTCGAGGACGACGCCGCTCGCGCGGCGATGACGGGTCACCCGGACCTCTACGGGGACGGCCGCGCCGGCGAGCGCATCGTCGACGTGCTCGACGAGCACTGTTAGATGCGCGTCCTCTGGCTGACGCCGGACAAGCCCGCCGACATCAGCGTCGGCCGCCGCCGGATCGCCGAGCACCTCGAACGGAGCGGGATCGAAGTCACGCTCCGGGGCACCACCCCCGGGACCGCCCTGCGGTCGCTGCGGGAGTGCGCGCGTGGGCGCTACGACGCCGTCGTCGGGACCACTCGCGCGGGCGCGTTCGTCGGCGCCGCCGCCAGGCTGCTCGGGACGCCGCTGGTCGTCGACCACGTCGACCCGATCCGGCAGTTCGCCGGGACGCACCCGCGGCCGCTGGCGGCGACGGTCCGCGTCGCGGAGAACGCCGCCTTCGCGCTGGCCGACCGCGTCCTGTACGTCTACGAAGAGGAACGTCCCCGGGTCGAGCGGTACGCCCGCGGCGCGATCGAGACGGACCTCGGCGTGGCCTACGACCGTTTCGCCGACCCCGATCCGGCGGCCGTCGAGCGCGCCCGCGAACGTCTCGCGGGCGCGGGCGTCGACCTCGACGGCCGGATCGCCGTCTACGTCGGCGGCCTCGAACCGATCTACCGCGTCCCGGAGTTGCTGGCCGCGATGACCCACCGCCCGGAGTGGACGCTGGTCGTCCTCGGCGCCGGGTCGCTCGAGGACCGGGTCGAGCGGGCCGCCCGCGAGCGCGAGAACGTGGCCTTCCTCGGGACCGTCCCCCACGAGGACGTTCCGGGCTACCTCGCGGCCGCCGACGTCGGCCTCTCGCTGGTCGACGACCCCCACACCCTGAAGGTACTGGAGTACGCCGCCGCGGGACTGGGCGTCGTGCAGGCGGCGGGCCGGGCCGAAGCGCGGTTCGGCGATTGCGTCGAGTACTGCGACACCCGGCCTCGGGGGATCGCCGACGCGATCCAGCGGGCCGGCGATCGCGGTACGAGCGACGCGTTTCGCGAGCGAATCCGGCAGTTCGACTACGGGACGGTGGCGGGGGACTACCGGGAGGCGCTACGGGCGGTCGTCGGAAGTGACGGCGACGGCGGCAGCGACGCCGACCCGACGGACGGTCACTCGACGTAACCCAGCGCGCTCAGTCGATCGGAGACCGCGTCGTCGTCTGCTTTCGTTCCTGAACCGACCGATCCGACGCGGATCGCCCGACGGTGTCCGATCGTCTGGACCGCCCACGGGACGGTGATGAGGTCGTAGTGACGACAGCCCACGGGATGACCGTAGAGCTGGACCGGGATCGGGGAGCCGCGCTCGCCGAGCAGGTTACCGTGATCCGAGGTGACGACGACCTTCCCCTCGATGGCGTCGACCAGTTCCGAGACGTGCTCGAGGACGTACTCGAGGTTGCGTCGGTAGCCCGCCCACACTTCGTCGTGGGAGACGTACCCGTAGCGCAGTGCCTCCCAGACGTCGTGAGCGCGGCTGTCGGCGTTGGCGTTCTCGATCTCGCCGGTCCCGCCCCAGTCGGTGAACTGCAGGTCCGGATCGCGGACGAACGGGTAGTGGGGCTGCATGTAGTGGACGACCTGGCGCTTCTCGGGGTACTCCTCGTGGCTCTCGATGGCGGCCTCCGTCACCGCCTCCGCCGGGATGCTCCCTAACTCCTCGTCGAACGCCTCGTACCAGACCTCGATGAGGCGGTGGAAGGCCCCGGGCGCGTGTCGTGAGGTCGTCGGGTTCCCGGTGACGTAGACGATGTCGCCGTGGGGAGCCGTCTCGGCGAACGCCCGGGTGGTCCACTCGCTGGTCGCGCTCCCCGGGCTCTCCGTTCGATCGTACTCGTCGTACGCGCTCGTGTCGACGACCTCCTCGAAGAGGTCGTACCGGCAGGCGTCGAGAACGATCAGCGTGTCCCAGTCGGCACCGACGACGTCCGTCGCGCAGTCGCGTCGGACCGCCCGCGTTATCGGCCCGTTGATCCGCGCCTGTACGCGGTTCGACCACCAGTCAGTGTCGTCCCAGTTGCGGCGGATCTCGTCGTAAGCGTACGATACTGCACGCGAGGGGCACATCTCACCTGTTGTCACTCCGTCCCCGGGGATAAACCGTTCGTCTACCGCTCCGAGCGTTCGATCGGACGCGACGCCCTCTGGTGGAACTCGCCGGTTCGTGAGTCCGCCTCGATCCGGTCTATGCGCTTGCGGGCCGCAGGTCACCTTCCCTGTCCTGCCGATGGACGCGCGATAGCAAGATACTCGGGTGCTCGTCGCATCACGCGAGCCGATGACCGATCTCGTATTCGTTACGATCGACTCCCTCCGCGCCGATCACGTCGGCGCCTTCGGCTACGACCGGCCGACGACGCCGACGATCGACGACCTCGCCGCCAGCGGTCACCGGTTCGAGAACGCCTTCGCCCACGCTTGCTCGACGCGACCTTCGTTTCCCTCCATCCTCACGTCCTCCTACCCGCTGATGTACGGGGGATTCGAGCGGCTCTCTCCGGACCGGACGATCGTCTCCGAGGCGCTCGCCGACGCCGGATACACCAACGCCGGCTTCCACTCGAATCTCTTCCTGTCGGCGGACTTCGGGTACGACAGGGGCTGGGAGACGTACTTCGACTCGAAGACCGATCCGTCAGCGACGGCCCGCCTGCGCCAGGCCGTCAAGGACCACCTCGATCAGGAGGGCCGACTCTTCCAGTTTCTCGCACGCGCGTTCTCCGCCGCCGAGCGACAGGCCGGGGTCAACGTCGGCGCGGCCTACGTCGTCGCCGACGACATCACCGACCGGGTCCTCGAGTGGGTCCGCTCGCGGGCCGCCCGCACCGGCCCTCGGTTCCTGTGGGTTCACTATATGGACGTCCACCACCCGTACGTCCCGCCCGCGGACTACCAGCGCCGGTTCCGGAACGACCCCGTCGAGAAGCGCGAGGCGGTCCAACTCCGCCGAAAGATGGTCGAGAACCCCGACGACCTCACCGCGGCGGAACACGAGACACTCGTCGACCTCTACGACGCCGAGATACGGTTCGCCGACGCCGAGATCGGCCGGTTGCTTCGGGGTGTCCGCGACGCGTGGGGGAGCGATCCGCTGACGGTCGTGACCGCCGATCACGGGGAGGCGTTCGGCGAGCACGGACCGTACAGCCACCCGAACAACTTCTACGACGAGGTCCAGCACGTCCCGCTGGTGGTCTCGCTATCCGGGGACAGGCACGGGGACGGGGACGGGGACACCGGCGAGGGAGGACAGGTCCACGACGAGCTCGTCGGCCTGATGGACGTGGCCCCGACGCTCGTCGACTACGCCGACGGCACCGTCCCGGACGCGTTCGACGGGTACAGCCTCCGCCCGCTGCTGGAGGATGGAGAGTGGGTCCGCGAGGAGGTGATCGGCGACCACGAGGGCGGCAGCGAGTTGACCGTCGCGGTCCGGACGCGGGACCGGAAGTACATTCGCGTCGAATCGACCGACCAGACGGCCGAACCGTCGGTTGTCGCTGCCGGCGATCGATCGATCGAGGGAGACGTCCACGAGGGACTGTACGACCTCGCGGCCGACCCCGGCGAGACGGAGAACCTCGCGGCCGATCGCCCCGAGGAGCGGGCGGTGTTCCGCGAGACGGTCGCGGCACACCTGCGCGCCGTCGAGGACACTCGCACCGACGTCGGGGCCGTCGAGATGGACGAGGAGGTCAAGTCGCGCCTTGAGGACCTCGGCTATCGGGAGTGATCGGTCGCCTGAGATGGATCGACACACATCGAGTGGGGAATGTCTCTGTCGTGAGTCGAGATCAGCGTTCGTCGCCCCGACGTTCGAATCTGAGTTCTGAAGTCCCTTCTCATTCGACCCACGTGACGCAGTCGCTAACGGTCTCTGAGAGGATCCGGCTACCTGATGCGGTCTAGGGGATCATCGGTGGACCGATCGGGTTTCACCGAACGAGTTTCTCGGCGATCCGTTTGAACGGCCCGAGGTCGATCCCTATCTCCTCCTCGAGGCTCCAGAGGAGCAGTATCTCTTCGTCCTCGATGCCGCCGAATCTGGCGATTATGAGGAGGTACAGCGCCAGAAACAGGGCAAACATCCCCACTAGGAGTAGAAGCGTTACCGAGAGATAGACGGTTATCACCCAGTAGAGTATCCCTACGAGACCGAACGCGATGACTGTAGGCCTGATCATCCCGCTCGTGAACGGTTGGATTCCTGTCTCCCGGTAGAGCTGGTACGTGTACAGGGTGTTGAGCAGTCCGTACGACACTGACGTTGCGATCGCGGCACCGACGATGCCGTATTGGGGGATGAGGAGGAGGTTGAGCCCGATGTTCGTAACCGCGACGGCGATATTGTCGTACATGATCGTCCGAGTCCGGCCGACAGAGGTCAACGCGTTCCCGTTAGGGCCGACGATCGCGTGCGTGAAGAACCCTATCGACAGAATCGATAGGGCGAGGGCGCCCGAGACGTACTCTCTGCCGAAGGTGAGTTTGAGTACCATCTCGGGGAAGAGCGCCACCACGAGGAAGATCGGGAGCGTCGCGAGGAGGATCCACTTCGAGGTGACCTGATAGGTACGGCGCATTTCTCCAACTGAGGCCTCCGCGTCGAGCGACGAGATAGCCGGCATGACCATGAATCCGAACACAGAGAGGACGACCGTGAGCAACTGGCCGAGGGGATAGACGACGTTGTAGATACCGACGGCCCCCGTCGATTCGAAGTATCCTAAAAAAAAGGTATCAATATGGGATAAAATCTGAAGCATGGCTGCAGTTATCATCAGGGGGGCCGAGAACGCCAGGAGTTCTCGTCGCATGGGGGCCGGTTCGACGTCGTCGAAAAGAGGGGTATGCCGGACCAGATAGTACAGTCCGAGCGTTCCGGCGGTGATGTACGCGAACCCGTACGCCCACGCGGCTGCGACGGCGCCGAGCCCGAATGCGAGGACCCCCGCGATCAACACGAACCGCGTTATCGGTAGCGTGAGGTGCTGAATGACGACCTTAGGGAGCGATTGCTGCATGCCTTGGACGCTTCCAACTGTCAACCGGACGAGCGCTGCGAACGGGAGAGCGACGCTGAACACCCTGATGACGGGTGCGACGGAGGGGTCGTGAAACGCGTGGATGGCAATCGCGTCCGCGGCGACGAAGATGACGCCGCTGGTGAGTACCGCCAGTGGAATCGCCACTTGCAAGGCCGATACGAGTACCCCCCGTCGTCTGGACGGTGTATCGTACCGGGGCAGGTACCGTCCGATCCCCGAGTCGAGTCCGACGAGGACGATGATCGATCCCGCCGTCATGAGCTTCAATCCGAGGGCGACTGCTCCGTAGTTGATCGGTCCGAGATACCGGGCGATGAGCAATTGCGCCAGAAACGAGATACCGAGTTCGAGGATCGTTCCGGCGAAGAGGATTCCGGCGCCGCTGAAGAGACGACGAAACCGATCGATTTCGTCGTCGGCGTTCTCCCCCATCGTTGCTACTCCAGTTTCTGGAGTGTGAACTCCAGGACTCCGGTTACGTAGGGGAGCTTCACCAGCTCGATCAGCGACGGGTTTCGCACCGACCACTGCTTGAGCAGCCACGACGGCGGGCGCACGTACCACTTGCCGGAGGTGAGAAATAGCCGCACGTTCCGGTCGACGAGGGTGAACTCGAAATCCGATCCGATTTCGTAGGAGAGTTGGTCGTCGTCGGTGTAGTACATCGGCGTCCGCCAGTACCACTGTGATCTGTGGGTGGGATCGTTCTTCGCGCTACGACTGTGGGCGAGCGGCACCTCCGCATGGATCGTCCCGTCCGGTCGAAGCGACTCGTAGGCCCGACGAAACACCTCCGGGAGGTCGTCGTGGGCGATATGCTCGAGGACGTGGTAGGCCTCGATTCGATCAAAGGATTCCGGTTTGATCGGCCACTCTTCGGTTAGATCGGCGACGACGTCGACGCCAGACACTCCCGCGATGTCCATGTTAACAGCTCTAGGGACAGGATCGCGTCCACCGCCCAGCTCCAGCGTTCGGTTTTCCTTCATCGTCCGTACAAAATCTCATCGTAGGTGTTCAGATATTCGTCTGCGGTTTTCCGCCACGAGAAGCGCCGTGCCCGTTCGATCCCCCGCCGCTCCAGTTCGGCCCTGTACTCGTCGTCCATGATGATTCGCCGGAGCAACGCGGCGTGTTCGACCGGATCCATCGGATCGTCGACATAGGCGGCGGCACCCGCGCATACTTCGTGTGGGGATCCCCGATTCGTCGTAACGACTGCCGTTCCGCAGGCCATCGCCTCCACGAACGGTAGTCCGAACCCCTCGTACAGCGTCGGCAGGTACAGCGCCGCGGCCCGATTGTAGTACTCGATCAGTTCCTCCTCCGAGACGTAGCCGGTCACCTCGGCGTTGGCGGGGAGTTCGTCCGGATACTCTCCCCACATCTTGCCGGGAAGCACGAACCGCACATCAGGCATCTCGGCGATTGTATCGACGATCGTCGGGACGTTTTTCCTCGGATTTCTGTTGTTGACGACTACCAGTACGAAGGGATCATCGGTATCCGTCGGTGTCCGGTTTCGGTAACTCTCATTGCGGCCCAGTGGAATAACTCGCGTCCGGCTCTCGGGAACGCCCCCACGTTCGACGGCGAGTTCGCGCGTGTATTCGGTACTGAATCCGATTCGCTGGGGCCGGTGCGAGGTCACCCGGAAGATCGCCCGCATGAGCATGAATATCCGGTGACCGGGACGAGCGAGGAGTTCTCGGCGAGACCGCCACCAGTGGTAGCCACCGTGCTGTGTGACGACCATCGGCTTCGACGACAGCCAGACGCCGATGTCCCGCCGCCGAAACGGGATCGTGTTGAGATGGACCAGATCGGCACGCTCCCACTCCTCAACTTCGGTGGCGTTCTCGTCTTCGAGCACCCGCTCTTTTATCTGTTCGATGCAGTAGAGACCGCTGCTCTTGCTGTCGTAATGAGTGTCGAACCAGATTCCGGTCGGCCGGTCGAGCGTCATTGTGTGTATCCGAGATCTGCCAGTCGATCCGTCACTTCGGCAGTGACCTCCCGGCGGTCGCTGTCGGTTCCGTCGGCAGTGATCTCCTTTCTCTTCTCGAAGGGTAACTCGTCCCAAGGAACGAGGACGTTCTCGTCGGTGTAGATCCCTTTCCGATGTCCGTAGTCCCGGATCGGGAACGGTCGGACTTGCTCGCCGAGCATGTTCCCGTGGTCGGCTGTGATAACCGACTTCCCGGGCAGATCGAGACCGAGGTCTCGAGCGATCGGGTACACGGTTCGCAGGTTGTCGGCGTATCCCTTGAGGATATCCCCGCTGTCGACGGTTTCCTCCTTCAGCGCGTCCCACGGGGATTCCGAAGCGTTCCAGAAACTCCCCGGGAGATCCCAACCGATAAACGGCTGATGGGGTTGCATGAAGTGAACGATCAACCGCTTGTCGGGATACTCCTCGGAGACCGCCCTAGCCCGGTCGCTGACGTCCGCCGGGAGAACCGTGTTCTCCGCTTCGTTCCACGCCTCTTCCCAGAGATCAATTCGCGCGTGGAACTCCCCCTCCGAGATGATCGAGACGTACGGGTTCGCCGTAACGTACACGATCTCCGGGAACGACCCTCCCTTGAAGTTCTCGGTCATCCATTCGGGAGTCGCTGCGCCGCGCGAGCGGACGGCGTCGCAGTCGGCGTTCGCCACCCGCTGGTAGAGATCGAGGCGGCAGGCGTCCAGCACGAGCAGGTTATCCCAGTCCCTCTCCGTGATGTATTCACCGCGGTTTCCCACTACTTCCCGGAACCAGATGTCTCCGACGACCCGGTGGAGGAACCGATTCTTCCACCAGGTGCTTGACAGCCCGTTTTCCCGTATCTCGCTCGCCGCGTACGTGACTTTGCCGATCATATCTCTGATTGGGTTCGGCTTCGAGGCACTCTGGTGTAAATCGTTTTATTCCGTCTTCTCTCCGCTCTGTCCCCGATCTTCCGTTCGTTGGTCACGACCGGGTGGTACCACCAATTATACCGCACACCTCTGTACGGTGCATATGGAGGAGACAGACGATCCATCTGACTATCCGGATGCCGAGTCCCCCGAGCTGGGCAAGATCGACCGCGAGTTCTTCGAGGAGTACGTCTACCCCCACCTCGGCACCGATCGCGAGGACGTGGCGCTCGCCCCGCAACACGGCGTCGACTTCGGCGCCCTCGACGTCGGCGGAAAGACCGTCGCGCTGGCGACGGATCCCGTCTTCCTGATGCCGTCGCTGGGCTTCGAGCGCGCGGCGTGGTTCGCCTTCCACGTCCTGATGAGCGACGTCGCCGTCTCGGGGCTCCCGCCGACGCACCTCTCGATCGACTTCAACCTCCCGCCGGATATCACCGACGAGGAGTTCGCGACCGTCTGGGAGACCTTCGACCGCGAGGCCCGCGACCTGGGCGTCTCGGTGGTGACCGGCCACACCGCCCGCTACGCGGGCTGTAACTACCCGATGGTCGGCGGCGGGACGGCCCTCGGGGTCGGCGACCCCGAGGACCTCGTGCGCCCGGACGGCGCGGCGGTCGGCGACCGCGTGATCGTCACCAAGGGGCCGGCCGTGGAGGCGACGGGGCTGCTCACCGTCCAGTTCGAACCGCTCATGCGCGAGGAAATGGACGGCGACGACGTCGAGGCCGCCAAAGCGCGGTTCCGGGACATGAGTCCCGTCCGGGACGCCCTCACGGTCGCGGCGGCCGGGCCGGTCTCCGCGATGCACGACGCGACGGAGTGCGGCGTCTACGGCGGCCTCTACGAACTCGCGCGGGCCGCTGGCGTCCGTATCGAGGTCGAGCGCGGCCCCATCCCCGTCCTGCCGGGGGTGCGGGCGGCCTGCGAGTTCTTCGACATCGACCCGTGGGCGTCGATCAGCGAGGGGACGCTGCTGGCGACGGTCCCCGCCGAGAGCGTCGAGGACGTCCTCGCGGCCCTCGACGAGGCGGGGATCCCCGCCGCCGACGTCGGCCGCGTCGTCGAGGGTTCGGGGATCGCCGTCGACGGCGAGGAGGTCGACCACCCCGGCCGCGATCCGTTCTGGGGCGCATTCGAGGAGTACATGGGGAAACTCGAGGCCCGCTCGGAGGGAGACGGGTAGCAGTTCGGCGGGATCCCCCGGGACCTTCGCGCCCGGACCTCACTCGTGGGCGTCGGGCGCAGGCGGGGACCGGACCCAAGTCCCTTCGGGACCTACGGTCGGGTATGCAGGGACCCGACGCCGACGCGAACGCCCCCGGCGGGGACGGCGCCGCCGGAGCGGAGCTCGCCGGCGAGAAGCCCGTTCGCCTCGCGGACGGCGACGACCTCGACGACCTGATCGCCGAGCGCGAGCGCGTCCTCGTGGAGTTCTACACGAAGGGGTGTACGCTCTGCCAGGCGATGGAGCCCGTCCTCGGGAACGTCTCGCGGGCGACCCACGTCACCGTCGCCATGCTGAACCCCCGGGAGGACCTCTCGCTGGTCGAGCGCTTCAGCGTGCGCTCGGTGCCGACGCTCCTGCTGTTCGAGGACGGTGAGGTCGTCGCCCGCCTCGCGGAGGGGTTCCGGGGCGCCGAGGACGTCCTCGCGTTCGTCGAGGAACACACCGACGAGTCCGTCCGGTAGGCGACGCGGGCCCCGTCCGGGTCGCGGTCGAGCGAATCAATTCGGTCCGCGCTCGCCCCGACCATCACCGATTTGTATTATCTAGTCATAGATCGGGTATGAGCGAACTGCGCCAGCCCTCCCCCGTCGAACTGCCGGTCGTGTTAACGATAGCGACCAGCGACTCCGGCGGCGGCGCGGGGATCCAGGCCGACGTGAAGACCGTCGAGGCCGGCGGCGGGTTCGCGACGAGCGTGCTCGTCGCCACGACCGCCCAGAACACCCGCGGCGTCGAGAGCATCCACGTCCTGCCCGTCGAGGAGACGGAGGCGCAACTCGACGCCGTGGTGGAGGACTTCGGGGTCGGGGCGGCGAAGACGGGGATGCTCGCGACCGCCGAGGTCGTCGAGACGGTCGCCGACCGCGCCCGCGGATTCGACTTCCCACTGGTCGTCGACCCCGTGATGGTCGCGGCGTCGGGCGACCGCCTGCTCGAACCCGCCGGCGAGTCGGCCTACGAGTCGCTGGTCGCGGAGTCGGCGGTCGTGACGCCCAACGCCGACGAGGCCGAGGTGCTGACCGGCGTCGCGGTCGAGGACGCCGAGAGCGCCCGCGCCGCCGGCGAGCAGTTGTGCGCGATGGGGGCCGACGCCGCGCTCGTCAAGGGCGGGCACGTCGACACCGGCGGCCGGGTGGTCGACACGCTCGTCGCGGCCGACGAGAGCCGCGACGGGGGCGCTACCGTCGAGACGTTCTCTCATCCCCGGGTGGACACCGACGCGACCCACGGTTCCGGGTGTACGCTCTCGGCGGCCATCGCCACGCACCTCGCTCGCGGTGCCGGCGTCTCCCAGGCCTGCGAGCGGGCGACGGCGCTCATGGAGCGGGCGGTGCGGTACCACCACGACGTCGGGGAGGGACCCGGCGCGGTCCACCACCTCGCGGCGCTCCGCGAGCGGGCCGGCCGGACCGCGACCGCGGAGGCCGTCGAGGGGGTCGTCGCCGCGCTGGTCAGGGCGAACGCCCGCGCGCTCGTCCCCGAGGTCGGGACGAACGTCGTCGGCGCGACCGCCTACGCCGAGTCCGCCGGCGAGGTCGCCGCCGTCGAGGGGCGGATCACGCGGACGGTCGACGGCGTCGCGCCCAGCCGCGGCGTGCGGTTCGGCGCCTCCGCGAACGTCGCCGAGTTCCTGCTGGCGGCCCGCGAGCGCGACCCCGCCCTCCGGTTCGCGTGCAACTGCCGGTTCGGCGACGACCTCGCGGCCGCCCTCGACGACCTCGGGTGGACGGTCGGCGAGTACCACCGGGGGAGCGAGCGGCCGGTGGCCGCCGCCTTCGACGACGCCGACGGGACGCCGGCGGCGGTCGTCGATCGGGGCGCTCAGGGGGTCGAACCGACGACGCGCCTGCTGGCGACCGACGCCGGGACGCTCCGCGAGCGGGCGCTGGCGCTGGCCGACGCCCTCGAAGAAAGCTGACCGCCCCCCTTACCCGTACGCCCGGTCGATCATCCGGACGTCCATCGAGTCACAGGACTCGCAGGGTGCGGCGTTCGGCGTCTCCGCGTCCGCCGGGACGGAGGTTCCGAACGTCTCTCCGCAGTCGTTGCACTCCCAGACGATCCGTTCCTCGGTCTGCGAGGTCTCCCTGACGCGTTCGAGGAGGCTCATTGCCGTTCACCTCCCGCGAGGCCCTACGTGATTCCCGGTATCGGGCGTCGTGTTACCACTGACCACGGAAAGCGGCCCGAACCCACATCGTTTTACTCGCCGCCCCGACACACACGGGCAATGACTGCGGAGGGTATCGTCGGAGAGTACCTCGCGTTGAAGCGCGAGACCGACGCCGACCTGCTGGCGATGCAGATGGGGGATTTCCACGAGTTTTTCCACGAGGACGCGGCGACCGTGGGCCGCGAACTCGACCTGAAGGTCTCCGAGCGGTCCAGCGGCGGCGAGACCTACCAGATGGCGGGCGTGCCGGTGGACGACCTCACGCCGTACCTCTCGGCGCTGGTCGAGCGCGGCTACCGGGTCGCCGTCGCCGACCAGCGCGAGGACGGGGACGGCCACGAGCGATCGATCACCCGGGTCGTCACGCCCGGGACGCTGCTGGCGACCGACGACGAGGACGCCCGGTACCTCGCGGCGGTCGTCGCAGACGACGGGGGGTACGGGCTGGCGTTCGTCGACGTGACCACCGGTCGCTTCCGGGTCACCCGCGTCGGGGACGCGCCGGCGGTGCTGACCGAGCTCTACCGGTTCGCGCCGACGGAACTGCTCCCCGGGCCGGAGGTCCGAACTGACGACGACCTGCTCGAGCGCCTCCGCGAGCGGATCGACGCGACGCTGACGCTCCACGACACCGAGGCGTTCGCGTCCGGACGCGCCCGGACGACCGTTCGCGAGCAGTTCGGCGGCGCCGTCGACGCGCTGACCGACGCCGCGGACGGCGGTCCCAGCGAGGGCGCGCTCCGGGCCGCGGGCGCGGCGCTCTCCTACCTCGAGGAGACGGGCGCCGGCGCGCTGGCCGGCGTCACGCGCCTGCGGACCTACCGGCCCGACGACCACGTCGCGGTCGACGCGACGACTCAGCGCACCCTCGAACTGGTCGAACCGATGACGGGGAGCGGCCGGTCGCTGCTGGACGTGATCGACCACACCGTCACGAGCGCCGGCGGGCGCCTGCTCAGCGAGTGGCTCCGCCGGCCCCGGCGCGACCGGGGGGAACTCGAGCGCCGCCAGGACTGCGTCGCGGCGCTGTGCGAGGCCGCGCTCGCCCGCGAGGAACTCCGGGAGGCGCTCGGCGACGCCTACGACCTCGAGCGGCTTGCCAGCCGCGCGGTCTCGGGCAGCGCCGACCCCGACGCCCTGCTTCGGGTCCGCGAGAGCCTCGAACTCCTCCCGGAACTCGCGGAACTCGTCGAGGCGACGCCCGGGCTGTCGGCGTCGCCGCTCGCGGCCGTCCTCGACGGGATCGACCGCGGGGCCGCCGCCGACCTCCGGGCGGAACTGGGCGACGCGCTGGCCGACGATCCCCCGGGGACCGTCACCGAGGGCGGGGTGATCCGGGAAGGGTACGACGACGGCCTCGACGAGGTGATCGAGCGCCAGTCGGCCGCCCGGGAGTGGTTCGACGGCCTCGCCGAGCGCGAGAGCCGCGAGCACGGCATCTCGCGGCTCTCGGTCGGCCGCAACAAGACCGACGGCTACTACATCCAGGTGGCGAAGTCGGAGGCCGACGCCGTCCCCGAGGGGTACGAGGGCATCAAGACGCTGAAGAACGCCGAGCGGTACGTCACCGACGAACTCCGCGAGCGGGAACGCGAGATCCTCCGCCTCGAGGAGCGCCGCGCCGAACTGGAGTACGACCTCTTCCGGGAGGTGCGCGAGCGCGTCGCCGACCGGGCGCAACTGCTCCAGGACGTCGGCCGGGCGCTCGCGGAACTGGACGCGCTGGCGAGCCTGGCGACCCACGCCGTCGACCGCGACTGGACCCGCCCGGAACTGACCGAGGGCGGTCCGCTCCGCGTCGAGGCCGGCCGTCACCCCGTCGTCGAGACCGAGACGGAGTTCGTCCCCAACGACCTCCACCTGGACGCCGACCGCCGCTTCCTGATCGTCACCGGGCCGAACATGAGCGGCAAGTCGACGTACATGCGCCAGGCAGCGCTGATCGCGCTGCTCGCGCAGGTGGGGAGCTTCGTCCCGGCGCGCAACGCCGAAGTGGGGCTGGTCGACGGCGTCTACACGCGCGTGGGCGCGCTCGACGAACTCGCGCAGGGCCGCTCGACGTTCATGGTCGAGATGGCCGAACTGTCGAACATCCTCCACAGCGCGACCGAGGACTCGCTCGTCGTCCTCGACGAGGTCGGGCGGGGCACCGCCACCTACGACGGCATCTCCATCGCGTGGGCCGCGACGGAGTACCTGCACAACGCCGTCGGCGCGAAGACGCTGTTCGCCACCCACTACCACGAGCTGACGGAACTCGGCGACCGGCTCCCCCGGGCGGCGAACGTCCACGTCGAGATCGCCGAGGACGACGAGGACGTCACGTTCCTCCGGACGGTCGCCGACGGGGCCACCGACCGCTCGTACGGCGTCTACGTCGCCGACATGGCCGGCGTGCCCGATCCCGTCGTCGAGCGCGCCGACGAGGTGCTCGCGCGCCTCCGCGAGGAGAAGGCCATCGAGGCCCGCGGGGGCGACTCCGGCGCCGATACCGACGCCGACTCCGTCCAGGCGGTGTTCGACCTCGGCGCGGGGGAGTTCCGCGACGCGGCCGCCGACGGAGGCGGGAGCGATGCCCCGAAGGCGCTCGACCCCGAGACCGAACGGGTGCTCGAGGACCTCCGGACGACCCGAGTCAACGACCTGACGCCCGTCGAGGCGCTGGGTCGCCTCCAGGAGCTGAAAGAGGGGCTGCCCGATGAGTAACGGCGCGCCGACCGGGCGCGCCGTCCCGCCGGCCTCAGCCGGGGGTGGTCGCCGGTGACCGACGAACCGCTGCGCGCGACGATCAGCCAGAAGGCCGCGCTGTTCGGTCCCCGGGACGACGTGCTCCTGCTGCGCGGCGAGGCGGGCTGGGAGTTCCCCGGCGGCCGCATCGGCACCGACGAGACGCCCCCGGAAGGGCTGCGCCGGGAGATCCGCGAGGAGACGAGGCTGGCGGTGACCGTCGGTCCGCCGGTTCACACCGTCGCTTGGGAGAACAGCGAGGGGCGGGGCCGGTTCGGCGTCGTCTACCGCTGCCGGACGGACGAGCGGTCGGTCCGACTGAGCGAGGAACACGACGACTGGGAGTGGCTGGCGCCCGCCGCGGCGCTCGATCGGCTCTCCGGGGCGGGCGTCGCCGCCCTCGAACGCGCGCTCGACCGCGGCTCGATCGCCGGTCGAGGGATCGACGGCGCGAGCGGGGAGTCCGGGACCGTCCCGCCGGCGGACGCGGAAGCGGAGACGGACCCGGACGCCGGCGGCGGTGAGGACGGGAGCGACAGGGGTGACGCCCCGTGACCGACGCCCGCCCCCAGATCCGGGAACTCGACGCCGCGACCGTCGAGCGCATCGCCGCCGGCGAGGTCGTCGAGCGGCCCGCCTCGGTCGCGAAGGAACTCGTCGAGAACGCGCTCGACGCCGGGGCCGACCGGATTCGGGTCGAGATCGAGAACGGCGGGATCGACGGCGTCCGGGTGCGCGACGACGGCGTCGGGATGGACGAGCGGGCGGTCCGGCGGGCCGTCGAGAAACACACCACGAGCAAGATCCGCGACGTCGAGGACCTGGCCGCCGGCGTCGCCACGCTCGGCTTCCGGGGGGAGGCGCTGCACGCCATCGGCGCCGTCGCGCGCCTGACGATCACGACCCGGCCCCGCGGGGGCGACCGCGGGACGGAACTGGTCGTCGCGGGCGGCGACGTCGAGTCGGTCGGCCCGGCCGGCCGGCCCGCGGGGACGACCGTCGCCGTCGAGGACCTCTTCTTCAACGTCCCGGCGCGCCGGAAGTACCTCAAGCAGCCCGCGACGGAGGCCGACCGCGTCCAGCGCGTGGTCACGGGCTACGCGCTGGCCAATTCCGACGTCGCGGTGGCCCTCGAGGCCGACGGCCGCGAGCGGTTCGCCACCCCCGGCCGCGGGAACCTCCGCGAGGCGGTCATGGCGGTCTACGGCCGCGAGGTCGCCGACGCGATGATCGACGTGGCCGGAGGCGACGGGGACCTCCCTCCGGGCCCGCTCGACGCGGTCGAGGGCCTGGTGAGCCACCCCGAGACGACCCGCGCGAGCCGCGAGTACTGCTCGGCGTTCGTCAACGGCCGGTACGTTACGGACGCTGGCGTCCGAGAGGCGATCCTGGACGCCTACGGCGACCAGCTCGCCCCTGACCGCTATCCCTTCGCCGTCGTCGACCTCTCGGTGGACCCGGCGACCGTCGACGTCAACGTCCACCCCCGGAAGCTCGAGGTGCGGTTCGCCGACGAGGGCGGCGCAGGCGAGCAGGTTCGGGCGGCCGTCGAGGGGGCGCTGCTGGAGGCGGGGCTGCTTCGGTCGGGGGCGCCCAGGGGGCGCTCGGCGCCCGAGCAGACCGAGATCGACCCCGGGGCCGAGGAGCGCGGCGACCGCGCGGGTCCCGGCGCCGGGACCGCCGGGGCGAACCGCGACTCCGCCTCCGACCGCGGCCGGCCCGATCAGACCGAGAGCGAGGACGAAGCGGACGAAGCGGACGAAGCTGACGGCCCTCCGAGTTCGGCCGCGGACGCCCCGGACTCCCGCTCGGAATCCGAGTCCCCGGGGGCGCCGGCGTCCGGAGACGACTCCGCGGCCGGCGGGGAGGCGGACGACTGGGAGCGCCGCGGTCGGGCCGCGGCGGATGTCCGCTCGGCGGCGTCCGACGGCTCCGCGGCCGCCGGGGAGCCGGCCGACGCCGCCGGCCCGTCGCCCTCGGATGGGGACGGCGACCCAGCGGCGGTTCCGTCCGCCGACCGAGCAGACGCGCCTCTCGGACCGCGGGCCGGCCCCGGGGGACGAGTACGACCGGCTGCCGCCCCTGGAGGTGCTCGGTCAGTTCGACGATACGTATCTCGTCGCCGCGACCGACGACGGCCTCGCGCTGGTCGACCAGCACGCGGCCGACGAGCGGGTCAACTACGAGCGCCTGCGCGAGGAGTTCGCCGACGGCGTGACGACCCAGGCGCTGGCCGAGCCGGTCCGCCTCGAACTCACGGCCCGCGAGGCGGCGCTGTTCGAGGAGTTCGCCGACGCGCTGGCGTCGCTCGGCTTCCACGCTGCGCTCGTCGAGGACGGCGAGAAGTGCCTCGCCGAGGTGCGGACGGTCCCGGCGCTGCTGACCGGCCGCGAGGACCTCGTCCGGGACCTGCTGGCGGCGCTCGACGACTGCGAGAACCCCTACGCCTGTCCTCACGGCCGTCCGACGGTCGTCTCCATCGACCGCTCGGAGATCGAGGAGCGCTTCGAGCGGGACTACCCGGGCCACGGCGGGCGCCGGCCGGAGTGACCCGCCCCGTCCACCGCCGGGCCCCCGTCACCCCCGGTCAAGGAGTATAGCCGATAGAGATTAGTTACCTTCTCCCTGTTGGGAATGTATGCGAACAGATTACGTCGTGATCGTCGCGCTCTTTCTCCTCGGGTCGGCGGCGGCACCGCCGGCACTCGCCGCCGGGGACGAGACGGTGACGCTGACCGTCTCGGTCGTCGACGGCGACGGCGACCCCGTCCCGGACGCGGAACTGACCGCGCGCTGGGAGGGCGGCGAGGCGACCGAGCGGACCCGCTCGAACGGACAGGCGCTGATCGACGTCCCCGCGGGCAGCGACGTCCGAATCGCCGTCGCCCACGACGACTACGTCCGCAACGAGCCCTACCGGCTGACCGACGCGGCCGGCGGCGACGTGACCGTCGAGGTGGCGCCCAAGGGGTCGGCGGTCGTCCAGGTGACCGACGGCGACCGACCGCTCGCCGACGCCCGAGTGACCGTCTCGCGGGACGGCGACGCCGTCGCCGAGGGGACCACCGGCGACAACGGCGCGTTCACGACCGGAACGATCGAGCAGGGGAGCTACGAACTGCACGTGGTGAAGCCCGGGTACTACGCCATCGACCGGACGCTGTCGGTCTCCGGGGACGTCCTCCGGACCGCCTCGATCGAGCGGGGAACTGCAACCGTTCGGGTCCGGGTCGTCGACGACCACTTCGACCCGCCCCGACGACTCGGCGGGACGGTCCGGATCGGATCGCTCGCCACGCTGAACACCTCCGAGGACGGCGGGGCGGCCGTGGGCGTCCCCGTCAACTCCGAGTTCGAGGTGCGGGTCTCGAAGGACGGCTACCGCTCGACGACCGAGCGCCTCGCGGTCGGCGAGGCGGACCGCAGCGTCACCTACGACGTCCGGCGGACGCCCGCGCTGACGGCCACGCCGGCGAACTCGCGGGTCGTCGTCGACGAGACCGTCCGGGTGGAGGTGACCGACGAGTACGGGGAGCCGGTCGCCGGCGCCGCGATCCTGCTGGACGGCCAGAAGGCGGCGACGACCGACGAGCGGGGAGTCGCGCGCGTCGGGATCGACGCCGCCGGCGAGCACGAACTCGTCGCCCGCCACGACGGCGTCTCCGCCGACCCCGCCGTCGTCGAGGGCGTCCGGCCGGGCGCTGATACGGACGCGGACGCGACGGCCACGCCGACGGCGACCCCGGACCCGACGCCGACCGCCGAATCGACCACCGGCGCGGCCGGCCCGGGATTCACCGGCCCGCTCGCGGTCCTCGCAGTCGCAGTCGCGCTCGCGGGCGCGGCGGGGCTGCGCGGGCGGCGGTGAGCGCCGTCGGTCGGTCCGAGGGGGGACCGCGCGCCCGCTACTCGATGGTCTCGGTGTTCGGCGTCGTCCGGATGAGGTAGAGCGCACCGACTAGTACCAACAGCAACACGGCGAGCGCGCCGGCCTCCATGAGTGCGTCCGCCTTCGAAGCGGCCTGGTCGGGCCGGAAGGTGATCACCTTCCGGGAGATGGCGATGATCCCGGCGACCACGACCACCCGCACGACGCTCCGCTCGCGGTAGTACGCGACCGCGGTCTGGTAGACCTCGACGATGATGAAAAGCAGCAGGACGGTGTCGATCAGGTCGACCACCGCGTTCGGATCGGTGATCCTCCCGGTGCGCACCAGCCCGGCGATCGTCAACAGGAGGTCGAACACGCCGACGGCGAACAGCGCGACGAGGACGTACGCCGCGAATATCTCCACGTACTGAATCGCCTCCTCCGAGCGTTCGACCAGCGTATCCGGATCGACGTCCATGCGTCGACATGACGAGGGTGGCGGAAAAAAAGCTGCCAGCCGTCAGTCGCCGGCCGTCAGGCCGCCGAGTACCCCCCGTCGACGACGAGTCCGTGGCCCGTGACGTAGGAGGCCTCGTCGCTCAGCAGGAAGAGGACGGCGTCGGCGATCTCCCCGGGGTCCCCCAGTCGCTTGAGCGGGTACTGGGCCGCCATCCGCTCGCGGGCGGCCTCCGGGTCGTCGCTGCCCTCGAAGAACTTCCGGCCGAGGTCCGTGTCGGTGAAGCCCGGACAGACGGCGTTGGCTCGGACGCCCTTCGGGCCGGCCTCGGCGGCGACCGCCCGCGTGAAGTTCAGCACCGCGCCCTTCGTCAGCGAGTAGACCGCCTGCTTGGGGAGTCCGAGGATCGCCGCCAGCGAGGCGACGTTGACGATCGCGCCCGACCCCTGGGCTTTCATGTGTGGCAGGGCGGCGTGACAGCCGTGCCACACCCCGCCGACGTTGACGTCCATGACGAACTCGCGGGTCGACTCGTCGGTCTCCTCGGTGTACGCCGGCGGGTGGCCGGTCCCAGCGTTGTTGACGATGCCGTCGAGGCCGAACTCGTCGGCGGTCGCGTCCACGAGGTCGTGGAAGCGATCGCCGTCGGTGACGTCGAGTTCGTGAACCACCGCGCGACCGCCGTCCGCCCGGATCGCGTCGGCGGTCGCCTCCGCGCTCTCGACGTCGACGTCGGTCACGATCACGCGGGCGCCCTCGGCGGCGCAGCGCTTCGCGGTCGCCTCGCCGATCCCGGCGCCGGCGCCGGTGACGAACACGGTTTCGTCCTGGAGTCGCATACCGCGGCAACGGCGTCCCGGGGCTTAAATCCCGGAGCGGAAGCGCCGTCCCGTTCCCGACGGGCGCGGGAGCGAAAGAGCGAGGCCGCTGGCCTCACAACGGCGCCCCATGGCACGACCACTCGACGGCGAAACGGCAGTCGTGACGGGAGCGAGTTCGGGCATCGGCGCGGCGACGGCGCGGACGCTCGCGCGGGACGGCGCGGACGTCGTCCTGGCGGCCCGCCGCGAGGGGCGACTGCGCGAACTCTGCGAGGACATCGAGGCCGATCACGGCGTCGAGACTGCGGCGGTCCCCACGAACGTCCGCGAGGAGGACGCCGTGGAGGCGCTGATCGAGGCGGCCGTCGAGGAGTTCGGCGGTCTGGACGTGCTGGTGAACAACGCCGGCCTCGCGCGGGGCAGCGACGTCGAGTCCCTCTCGACGGAGGACTACCGGACCATGATGGAGACGAACGTCGACGGGATGTTCTTCGCGACGCGGGCCGCGCTCCCGCACCTCCGGGACAGCGAGGGGACGCTCGTTTTCGTCGGGAGCTTCGCCGGCCAGCATCCCCGGCCGTTCAATCCCGTCTACGCCGCCTCGAAGTGGTGGACCCGCGGGTTCGCCCACAGTGTCGCGGCCGGCGCCGGCGAGGACGGCGTCGCCGTGACCGTCGTCAACCCCGCGGCGGTCCGCACCGAGTTCGAGGTGGAGGGCAGCGGCGACCTCGACGGCGGGGGGACGTTCGAGGAGCGCTTCGACCCCGGCGAGGCCGTCGAACCCGACGAGGTCGCCGAGGCCATCGCCTTCGCGGCCCGGCAGTCGCCCTCCTACGTGAGCGAACTCGACCTCTACAACCGCGACAAACTCGGGCTCTTCTAGCGGAGTTCGACGACCAGCGCCTCCTCGGGGGTCCGCGCGGTCCGGACGTACCGCCCCTCCTCCCGGCGGAAGACCCTGACGGTGATCACCAGCCGGCCGTCCGCCACTGTGGCCCGCAGGGTCGGGCCGACGCTCGTGACGACGACGTACGGCGGCGCGGCCACGGGCGTCGCCGGCAGCTCCCGGCCCGCCGCCCGGACCGCCCCCCGGAGCACGTCCGGGAACGTCGAGAGGACGTTCCGCTCCTGGAGGCGGGCGCGGAGCCGGTTGTCGAGACCGTCGGCCGGCCCGGCGGCCTCGTCGGCGCACTCGAGCACCGCCTCGATCGCGTCGCGTCGCTCCTCGAGGAGGTACTCGCGGACGGTCTCGCGCACAGTAGTGGTCACGGTCACCCGGCGGCGCAGTTGTTCGGCCCCAGTTCGAGTTCGAACGCCGTCTCGTCGTCGGCCGTCTCGCGACCGAGGTTCACGGCGACGATCCGCTCGTAGTTGGCCGGGCGCTCGCCCGTCCGGTCGAGGACGTACTCGACGAACGCCTCGCGGTCCGTTCCGAACGCCGCCACGCGCTCGCGGATCGCCCCGAGGCGGTCGAGGCGGGGGCCGTCACCGCCGTCGCCGTCGCCCTCGTTCTCCGAGAGGACGTCCCCGGGGTCGTAGTGCCCGGGCCCGACCTGCAGGTCGTCCGGCAGCGGCGCGAACCGCTCCGTGAGCGTCCGGTGGAGTTCGCGGGCGTGGTCGGCGGCCCCCTCGGCGCCGGCCTCCAGATCCGGGCGGGGGACCCGGCGAGCGAACAGGGAGTCGCCCGTGAGCAGGACGCCGTCAGCGCGGCCGCGCCGCTCGCCGTCGCCCCCGGTCTCGCCCCCGACCCGATAGGCCACCGACTCGCTCGTGTGTCCCGGCGCCGGCACGGTCCGGAGCGTCGCCCCGCCGACGGCGAGTTCCCCGTCGCCCGGGAGGAGCGTGAACCGCTCGGGGTCTTCCAGCCCCCGGTCGACGGCGCCGGCGGGGACGACGGGTTCGGCTCCCCGGTCGGCGAGCGCCCGGACTCCCGAGACGTGGTCGGCGTGGACGTGCGTGTCGACCGCGTAGCGGACGTCCGCGCCGCGGGCGGCGGCGTCCGCGACGTAGCGATCGGCGAACGCCCGCAGCGGGTCGACGACGGCCGCCTCGTCGCCGTCGACGACCAGGTAGGCCAGGCAGCCGGACGACGGCCGGTCGTACCGGAGCACGGTCGGCGCCTCGCTCACGACCGTCGCCTCGTACAGCTCCGCCCACCCCTCCATCCCGCCTTCGAGGTTGACGGCCTCGATCCCGACGCCCTGGAGGAGGCTCGCGGCGTAGGCGCTCGCCTCGCCGCGCCCGCAGACGACCACCACGGGCTCGGTGACGTCCCCGACCAGGTCCGCGACCGCGTCGTTGGCCTCCGCGGTGACGAACTTCATGTAGGGGATCTCGGCCCGGTTCCGATCGCCTCCGGGGAGCCGCCACTCCTCGATCTCCGACCGGTTGCGGACGTCCAGCAGCGAGACCGACTCGTCGGCTGCGAACCGTCGGCGTAGCTCCGCCGGGGCGAGCGAGGCGACCGGCCGCTCGGGGTCGGGGTACTGGCTCATACCGGGAGATGGCGCGGCGTGTGAATAAGTCCCGTGGTGGGTCGGGCGGTGCAGTCGGCGCGGGTATATTTCACGCCGCGGCGCGAACGGACCGGGCATGGACCCCGAAGCGTTCACCGAGTCGATCCGCGAGGAGTGCGCGACGGAACTCGAGCGCCTCGGCAGCGAGAAGGCCCTGGTGGCGGCGACAGACGCGCAACTCGACCGCGAGCGCGTCCTCGCGGCCGCGGCGGCCGCCGAGACCCGCGCCGCGGAGACCTTCGAGCGGTGGGCCGACGACGAGGGCGACGACGGCGCCCGCGAGGCCTTCGAGCGGGTCGCGGCGACCGAACGCGAGCACGCCGAGCGCGTCCGCGACCGGATGGACGAGGGGGGGAGCGCCGACGCCGCCGACCCGGACGCGCTCCACGATTACCTCCGGGGGCTCGACGGCACCGCCGGGCGGATCGCGGCGGGGCTGATCGCCCGGCCGATGGTCGCCTCCCGGTCGCTGCTCCAGACTGTCAACTTCTTCGTCAACGAGTCCGAGGAGTCGACGGCCGACCTCTTCCGGGACCTGCGGACGGAGACCGAGGACCTGATCGAGGAGGGCGGCGATCTGCTGACCGAGCGCTGCGAGGGCGAGGACGATCGCGACAGGGCCCGCGAGGCGGCCGTGGAGGCGATCGAGCGCGCCTACGAGGAGTACGCCGACAGCCTCGAGGGGATGGGCATCGATCCGAAACCGGTCTGCTGACGCCGGGCGGTGCTCCGGGCCGGAGTCCGACGACCGTTCGGTGGCGAACGGGCGACGCGGTCGCCCGCCGGACGGCGCGTCGCGCTACCGCCCGCGGGTGGCGACCGCGGGCGGGTCCGGGCGATCCCGGCGGACCGTCCGGCGGCGGTCAGTCAGCGCACGCGGTCGGTGGTCCCGCCTCCCCACTTCACTGTTCGGGCGGGTCCTCCTGGAACGCGGCGACGGCCTCCCGGAAGGCGTCGGGGACGCGGACGGTCGCCTCGCCGTCGCGCTCGACGGCGACGTGGACGACGCTCCCCTCGGCGAGGACCGTCCCGTCGACCTTCCGGCGGGCCTCGTAGTCGTAGTGGATGCTCGACTCGCCGATCCGGTTCACCCGCATGGCATTGACGATCACGTCCTCGAAGCGGGCGGGCGTGCGGTAGTCGACGTCGACGTGGGCCACGTGGACGTCCCAGCCGTCCTCGTGCATCCGGTCGTAGTCGTAGCCGATCGCCCGGAAGAAGCCGTTGACCGCCTCGTCCTGGAAGGTGACGTACTCGCCGTAGAAGACGACCCCCTGCTGGTCGGTCTCCGCGAAGCGGACCCGGTTCTCGTAGACGTCGTGCATGTGAGTCCACAGCGCGGCGGTCCTGAAGAAGGTTCAGTTCTCGAGTTCGGTCCGCGGACCCCACCCGCGGATCGCCTCGATGGCGCGCCGGGTGAACTCCTCCTCGCTCGTCTCGCCGTCCTCGACCGCGCGGAGCCACTCCTCCCGGACCTCCCAGGTGCCGTGGACGACGCCGTCGGCGTCGGTCACGGTCGCGGCGACGTCCCGCGGATCCCAGTCCTCGTGGTCCTGGAGCGCGACGATCACCTGCCCGACCTGCCGAGGCGGGACGCCGCCGGTCGGGACGACGGTCTCGTAGACGAGTTCGAGCGTCCCGTCGACGACCCCCGCGGCGTTCAGGTAGATGTTCTGGCTCATGAGGTGGGTCTCGAGGTACTCGACGAGGTCCTCGTCGGCGGGCCGCGGCATACCCGGGGGTCGGGGCGGGCGGGCAAAAGCGTGCCGTCGCGGTCCCGCCGGTCAGCCGTCGAACCCGCCGAGATCTGACAGTCCGTCGACGCCGTCGGGCGCGGCCTCGGCGTCGTCTCCGAAGTCGTAGGTCTCTCTGACCGTCCGTGCGAGCAGGCCGCCCCGTTCGAGGGCGATGTAGACGGCGACGAACGGCCGCTCGCGGGGTTCGATGACGAAGACCTCGTAGGGCGGGTCGCTCCCCTCGATGCGCCCGAGCAGCGGGTCCAGGGGTTTGGTGCCGTCGCGGAACTCCTCGAGGAGCGCCGGTCGGCCCGGCGGGTCGGCGAAGACGTAACAGACGCCGTTGACCTCTCCGTCGGTGCCCCGAGTGAGCGTCGAGTTCATCGCCTCGCCGGTCGCCGCAGTCGCCTCCCAGCAGTCGACGGCGGCCTCGAAGAGGTTCGTCGCGTCTCGAGCGAAGGCAAAGCGCGTCCGCTCGACGACGTCGGCGGCCGCGAACCGCGGTCGGTCGCCGGTCCAGTCGACCTCCGCGCGCACGACGTTCCCCGGTTCGATCGACGCGATGGTTCCGGCGAGGGGCGGGTCGTACCCGTCGGCGGCGACCCACGCCGGGTCGGCGGCGCCGACGGGGAGCCGAACCACCAGTAGCTCCGGATCCGCGCGGTCGCCCGACGCGGCCACGACGCGGTAGCGTTCCATCGGCGGGCGTAACCGCCGGCGGCACAATCGGCTTTCGGTCCCCGGCCGCGTAGGAAGCGTCTACCGGCTTCGTTCTCCTCCCCGGTAATACGCCTGGACGCCCGCTTCCGCCGCCTCGCTGACGAGTCGCCGAACTGCGCTGTCACCCTCGCCCCATCCGAGGGCGTTTTCCGTCCTGTCCATACTCCCTGTAGAACTATCTAACATAAGTATTTTCCCCATAAAGATAGATTAATCAGATATTGAATGTGCTGCTTTCACGGTTATCCGTCGGCTTTACCGCTCTCGCGTCCTACGCCGGGTATGCGCATCGTCTCGCTGCTCCCGTCGGCGACCGAGATCGTCTACGCGCTCGGCCTCGAACCGGTCGCGGTCTCCCACGAGTGCGACTACCCCCCGGCGGCCGCGGAGAAACCCGCGGTCAACGAGACGCGGATCGACCCCGGGGCGACGAGCGCGGAGATCGATCGTCAGGTGCTCGAGGCCGAGCGCGAGGGCGCGGGCGTCTACCGGATCGACCTCGACGCGCTCGCGGCGGCCGACCCCGACCTGATCGTCACGCAGGGGCTGTGTGACGTCTGTGCCGTCGACCGGATCCTCGTCGAGGACGCCGTCGAGAAACTCGGTCTCGACTGCGAGGTCCTGACGACCGACCCCCACAGTCTCGGGGACGTCCTCGACGACGTCGAGCGGATCGGCGCCGCAACCGGCCGAGCGGACCGCGCCGCCAGGCTCGTCGACGACCTGACCGCCCGGATCGACGCCGTTCGGGAGACGGCCGCCGGCGCCGACGCCCGTCCCCGGACGCTCGTCGTCGACTGGCTCGATCCCCTGATGACTGCGGGCCACTGGGTCCCCGAACTCGTCGAGATCGCCGGCGGCGAACCCGTCCTACCGGCGGAGGCGTCCACCCCCCGCCAGTGGGAGACGGTCCGAGCGACGGACCCCGAGGTACTGGTCGCGGCCCCCTGCGGGTTCGACCTCGACCAGACCGCGGAGAACCTCGGGGACCTGACCGACCGCCCCGGCTACGGCGACCTGGCCGCCGTCCGGGGGGACCGGGCGTACGCCGTCGACGGCCACCAGTACCTCAACCGGCCGGGCGTGCGCCTGGTCGACTCCCTCGAGTTCCTCGCGGGCGTCGTCCACTCCGGCCGCTTCGAGGCGCCGCCGGCGTCGGCCGTCCGCCCGCTGGCCGACCTGCGCGGCGGGCGCGGCGAGCGCGAATCCGGCCCCGAACGCCCCGTCTGATGGCCGGGACGCTATGGCTCCCGCCGGCGGTCCGCGAGCGGATCGTCGACCGCGCCCGCGAGGGCGCTCCCGAGGAGGTCTGTGGCGTCCTCGGCGGGCGGCGGACGGCCGACGGCGATCCGACCGTCGCAGTCGAGCGCGCCGATCCCGTCCCCAACGTCGCGAGCGCGCCCCGGACGACCTACGAACTCGACCCGGCGGCGCAACTGGAGGCGATGCGCGGCGTCGAAGCGGAGGGGCTGACGGTCGTCGGCTTCTATCACTCCCACCCCGAGGGCCCCCGGCGGCCGAGCGCGACCGACGAGGCGCGGGCGACCTGGCCAGGGCGCTCGTATCTGATCGTCGCGCTCGACGGCCCGGAGCCGTCCGTCGGGAGCTGGCGCTGGACCGGCGAGCGGTTCGTCGAGGAGCGCGTCCGCGTCGAGGACGGACCGTCAGCCTAGTCGGCCCCGATCGAGCAGGTGTCGGCGTACTCCACGTCGTCGACCGACTGGATCGAGGGGTCATCGCCGCAGACCGGGCAGTCGGGGTTCTTGCGGATCTCGACATCCTCGAAGGTCATGTCGGAGGCGTCGTACAGCAACATCCGCCCGGCCAGCGTCTCGCCGTAGTCGAGCACGAGCTTCATCGCCTCGGTCGCCTGGATGCACCCCACGGTCCCGGGGAGGACGCCGAGCACGCCCGCCTCGGCACAGCTCGGCACCGACCCCGCCGGCGGGGCCTCCGGGAAGAGACAGCGGTAACACGGGGAGTCCTCCCGCGGGTCGACGGTCACCATCTGCCCCTCGAACCGGAGGATCGCGCCGTGGGAGAAGGGGACGCCCGCGAGCGTGCAGGCGTCGTTGACGAGGTAGCGCGTCTCGAAGTTGTCCGAGCCGTCGACGACGACGTCGTAGTCGTCGATCAGGGCCTCGGCGTTGTCGCTGGTGACCCGCGTCTCGTGGACCTCGACGTCGATGTCGGGGTTCTGTTCGGCGACGAACTCCTTCGCGGAGACGGCCTTCGGACGGCCGATGTCGTCGTCGCCGTGGATGACCTGTCGCTGGAGGTTCGAGCGCTCGACGACGTCGTCGTCGGCGACGCCGAGGGTACCGACCCCCGCGGCCGCGAGATACTGGATGGCCGGCGACCCCAGCCCGCCGGCGCCGATACAGAGCACGCGGGCGTCGAGCAGCTCCTTCTGTCCTTCCGGTCCCACCTCGTCCATGATGATGTGCCGGGAGTACCGATCGAGCTGTTCGGGTCCCAGCGAGAGACCGCCGCCGTCGGTGTCGCTCATGGGAGAGCGTGGGCGCGCGCGAGTATAAGCCTCCGGCCAGTGGTCCAGATCACCACGAACGCCGGACTGTCCGGACCGGTCGGGCCGGTGGTCCGCCGAACGTGCTCCCGCTGCCGGCGGATCGACGACCCCGCTACCGCGGTCAGTCCCCGTATTTCCGCCCGCCACCGCGGCCCTGGCCGCGGTCACCCTCGTCGCCGCCGCGGCGGGCGAACAGCAGCACCGCCAGCCCCAGCGGGGAGACGAACCCGGGCCCTCCGTCGCCGCCGCTCTCGTTGCCGCCGCTCTGGTTACCACTACTCTCGTTGCCGTCCTGTGCGCCCGCGACGCCGGTCGCGGCCGCGCCGGCGCTCGCTCCCGCGGCGGCGGCGCCGACCCCTGCCCGCAGGAACGCACGCCTGTCGTAGCCGTTTGCGGTGGTCACTGTGGCCGGACTGTTCTCCCCCCGGTCTTATGACCGTTATCGAACGCATCCGAACGGTCCGGGGCGGCCCGCGGGGACGCGGCCGGTAACCGTTAGGCGCTGGCCGCCCCACCGGAGGTATGCAGAAGCTGGTGTTCGGGCTCACCCGCACCGACGACACGGACCCCGAGGCGTTCCGGGAGCACTGGCTGGACGACCACGCGTCGCTGGCGGCCGACCTCCCCGGCCTGCGCCGGTACGCGGTGTCGTTTCCCGACGACCCGGAGCGCTCGGAGTTCGACTGTATCGCGGAGCTGTACTTCGACGACTCCGAGAGCCTCGACGCCGCGCTGGCCTCCGAGGCCGGCGGCGCCGCCGCCCGGGACCTGGCGAACTTCGCCGGCGACCGGACGCTCCAGATGATCGTTCAGGAGCACGTCGTCGTCGATGCGGGGGAGTGAGGGCGAGTCGGGGGCGCGTCGTCTGTCGGCGACGCCCGCGGCGCCCCCGAGTATCGAGGGCTATGCCGATCGGTGCCCTCAGCCGCGCGAGCGACGTCGAACTCGACGACGACCTGCGCGAATCGCCGGTCAGCGCCGCCCGGACGGCCATCGGCGACCACCTCCGGAGCCTGGTCTACTTCACCGCGAACGGTCACGATCAGATCTACCTCCGCAGCGACCTCGAGCGCGGCGCCGACGTCGACCGCTCCGCGGAGAACGAGCGGCTGGGGTTCCCCTCGATGGCCGCCTACGGCGACTCCGAACTCGGCGACTACCGGTTCACCGTCCGCGCGTTCTCCCGGGGGTACGTCGTGCGAGTGATCGCCGGCGACCGGGGAGCCTTCGCCACGACCGACGAGATGCCC
The DNA here is from genome assembly GCA_003021975.1 of Halobacteriales archaeon QS_5_70_17. Lineage (GTDB taxonomy): Archaea > Halobacteriota > Halobacteria > Halobacteriales > Haloarculaceae > Halomarina. The sequence continues at coordinate 58,353 of PXRR01000040.1, forward strand.
ATCTCGGAGTTCGAGGAGGTCGCGACCGCCATCGAGAAGGTGCTCGAGGAGGCCCGCTGACGCCGCCCCTTCGCGGCCGCGAAGCTATTTGACCGTCGACCCACGAGAGGGGGGTGATGCAGCTCCGCGAGTTCCCGGTGCTGGGGGAGGACGACGACGGGCTGGTCGACCGGCTGGCGCTGGGGCTCGGCGAGGGGACCGCGCGCGTGCTCGCCTACCTCCTGCTCCGGGAGGGCCGGCCGGAGTTCGACGACCCCGCGACCCGGCTGGCGATCCGGATCGGGACCGGCGCGAGCCGGAGCGCCGTCACCGACGCCGTCGAGCGGCTGACCGACCGGGGGCTGGTCGCCGAGACGACCGTCTCCCGGGACGTCCGGGGTCGCCCGCCGAAGGCCTGGTCGCCCGCGGCTGGCCGCGAGGAGACGCTCCGGCGCGTCAACGACGCCCACGGCCTCGACCTCGTCGCCGAGGCGGTCCGCGTCGCCGAGGCACTCGGCGTCGACGCGCGGATCGACGCGCCGACCGACCCGACGGCGGGCGCGGGCGACTACCGGCGACTGGACGCCGGCGGCGCCTCCGTGACCGTCGGACTGAACTGGCACCCCAACCCGTTTCACGCCCCGCTGTTCGCGGCCGCGGCCGACGGCGTCTACCGCGACCGGGGGCTGGCCGTCGACCTCGATCCCTACGAGGGGTCGGGGAGGGCGCTCGGCGCGCTCCGGGCCGGCGACGTCGACGTCGCCCTCGCCGGGGCGGCGACCACCGTTCGGACGCTGGCCGACGGCGCGGCGCTCGTCCCGCTGGCGCCGCTGTTCCAGCGGGCGATGACCGTCCTCTACACGACCCGCGAGGTCTTCGGCGAGGAACTCGAGCGGGCCGACCAGCTCCGTGGCTGCCGGGTCGGGATGCCCGGCGGCTCGGAGACGGAACTGCTCGGCCGGCTCTTCCTCTCGCAGTCCGGGCTGTTCGAGACCGCCACGCTCGTCGACGTCGCCGGCGAGGAGCGCGAGGCCCTGCGCACCGGCCGGGCCGACGCCGTGACGGGGATGTTCTCGGACCCGCGGGGGCTCGCCGACGAGGGCGCGACCGTCGACGTCCTCCCCGTCGCCGACCACTTCCCGATATACGGCCCGACGCTGGTGACGACCCCCGCGACGCTCCGGGACCGCGGGCCGGCGCTGGCGGCGCTGCTCGGCGCCGCGGTCGCCGGCCGGGCGACCGTGACCGCGGATCCGACGGCCGCCGTGCGGGCGGTGCACCGCCGGAGGACCGCCGGGACCGCCGGCGCCGGGAACGACGCGCTGGCGGCGGCCGGGAACGCGGGGACCGACCGGCGAGACGACCCGGCGGTCGAACGGGACCGCCGGGACCTGCTCGCGGCCGTCGAGCGGTTCGGCGGGGGCAGCGCCGTCAGCGACCACGGCTGGGGCTGGCACCGCGCGGAGGAGTGGCACCGCCTCCGGACGGCCCTCGATCAGGCGGACCTGCTATGATCGCCGTCGAGGACCTCACCGTCGCCTACGAGGACGTCGTCGCCGTCGAGGGGATCGACCTCTCGGTCGACGCGGGGCGGTTCGTCACGGTGATCGGCCCCTCGGGCTGTGGCAAGACGACGCTCCTGCGAGCGGTGGGCGGGCTGGAGACGCCCACCCGTGGGCGAGTCCGCGTCGACGGCGACCCCCCCGAGCGCGCCCAGCAGCGCGCCAACGTCGGCTTCGTCTTCCAGCGCCACACGCTCCTGCCCTGGAAGACGGCCCTCGAGAACGTCACCTTCCTGCGGCGGCTGGCGGGCAAGCCACCGGACCCGGACGGCGCCCGCGACCTGCTCGAACGCGCCGGCCTCGCGGGGTTCGCGGACGCCCGGCCGGCGGCGCTCTCCGGCGGGATGCGCCAGCGCGTCGCCATCGCCCGCGCGCTCCACCTCGGGGCCGACGTCCTCCTGATGGACGAGCCGTTCGGCGAACTCGACGAACTCACCCGCGAGACGATGGGCCTGGAGGTGCGCCGCGTCTGGCGGGGCGAGCGCAAGACGGTGCTGTTCGTCACCCACAGCGTCCCCGAGGCGGTGCTGCTCGGCGACCGGTGTGTCGTCGTCCGGGGCTCGCCCGGGCGGATCGTCGACTCGATCGACGTCGACCTGCCCCGCCCCCGCGACCGGGACGTGCTGGAGTCCGACCCGTTCCAGGAGCGGGTGGCGGCCGTCAGGGCCGCGCTCTCGGGAGGGGCGACGTGAGCCTCGCCGCCCGGACGCCGCGAGCGCCCGTGGTGTTGCCGCTGGCGGCCCTGGCGGTCGGCGTCGCGGTCTGGTGGCTCCTGTCGATCGCGCTCGCCCTCCCCGCGTACGTCCTCCCGCCGCCGACCGCGGTCGCCGACCGACTGGTCGCCAACCCGGACCTGTACGTCGCCAGCGCCCTGACGACGCTCCGCCGGATCGTCCTCGGGGGCGCGGTCGGCGTCCTCGTCGGGGCCGCCCTCGCGGTCGCCGTCGTCGAGGTCCGGTGGCTGCGGCGGGCGCTGGTGCCCTATCTCGTGGCCGCACGCGTCCTGCCGAAGATCGCCGTCGCGCCGGTGTTGCTCATCTACGTCGGCACCGGCGAGGGGACGGGGATCGCCTTCGTCGCCCTCGTGGCGTTCTTCCCGATGGTCGTCAGCACCGTCGCCGGCCTCGAGGGCGTCCCCGAGGCCCACATGGACCTCCTCCGGTCGCTCGACGCCGGCCGACTGGCGACGCTGGTCCACCTGCGGGTCCCCCACGCCGTCCCGGACGCCTTCGCGGGGCTGAAGCAGTCGACGGCGCTGGCGGTCGTCGGCAGCGTGATCGCCGAGTGGCTCGTCTCCACCGAGGGACTGGGCGCGCTGATCCTGTTCGCCCTCGAGGACGTCCAGGTCGACGTGATGCTCGCCGCGCTCGCGGTGCTGTTCGCCGAGGGGCTGGCGCTGTACGGACTGGTGGTCGCGGCCGAGCGGCGGGTCGGCTGGAGCCAGACCGGCGGCGCTCCGGGCCCCGGTCAGGACCGGTCGGACGCCGCTGCCGCCGACCGCCGCTCCAGCCAGACCGGCGCGAGGTAGAAGGCGATCCCCAGCGCCGCCAGGACGACCAGCGCGGCGTAGGTCTCGGCGGTTCGGAGGTCCGTGGAGGTCACGACCACGCGGTAGCCCAGGCCGGCGTCGAGCGTGACGAACTCGGCGACGACCGCGCCGATCACCGACAGCGTCGCCGCCAGCTTCACGCCCGCGAAGACGCTCGGCGCGGCCGCGGGCACCCGCACTCGCAGGAAGACCGTCCGGTCGGGGGCCGCGACCGACCGCGCGAGGTCGAGGTACTCCCGGGGGACCGACCGCAGTCCACCGACGGAGGCGACCGTGACGGGAAAGAGCGTCAGCGTCGTCACGAGCAGCGCCCGGGCGGCGATCCCGCGGCCGAACCACAGGAACACGAGGGGGGCGACCGCGACCAGCGGCGCGACCCGCAGGCCGATCACGTACGGCCGGACGACGGCCTCGACGGTCCGCGAGCGCACCATGCCGAAGGACAGCGGGACGCCGACGGCGATCCCCCCGAGCAGCCCGAGCGCCGCGGTGACGCCGGTGACCAGCGCGTCGCCGAGCAGCGTCTCCCACGACGATCCGAGCGCCCCGAGCACGTCCAGCGGCGAGGGGAGGACGACCGTCGGCACGCCGAGCAGGACCGTCGCGGCGTGCCACCCGCTCACGACGAGCGCGAACAGGACCAGCGGCGGTCCGATCCAGTCGAGCCCCGGGAGGCGCGGCCGGCGCCTCCAGAGCCGGCTACCCGTCTCCGGCGACATCGGCGTACGAGCCGACGTACTCGTAGTCGCGGTCGAGGTAGTCGTTGGTCCACACCGAGGCGGGGTCGACCTCACCCTCGAGCAGGTCGGCGTCGGCCAGCGCCCCGTGCATGGTCGTCCAGGGGTCCGGACTGCTCCACCCCCAGCCCTCCCGGCGAACGGTCTCCGAGAGCACGAAGTCCTCGCTCATCAGCCTCCACTTGTCCCGCTGGCGGTCCCGGGACTCCTCCAGGGCGGGCACCGCCTCCACGAGGCGGTCGGTCGCCGCCTCGGGGTTGGCGGCGGCCCACGCGCTCCCGCGGGCGGTCGCCCGGAGGAACGCCCGGACGGTCGCGGGGTTCTCCTCGGCGAACGCCCCGTCGGTCGCGACGACGTGGCCGTAGGAGGGGACCGCCGAGGCGACCCGCAGCAGGTCGACCGTCGGTCCCTCGTGGCGGGCGTCGACGACGTCGCCGAACACGCCCCCGGCAGCGTCGATCTCGCCCGAGAGCAACTGCTGGACGGTGTCGTAGCCGGTGTCAACCAGTTCGACGTCCCCGAGGACGCCCTCTTCCTCGAGCAGGAGCCTCGAGAGCAGGCGGACCATCCCCGGGCCGGTGCCCACGGTCGCGCCGGCGAGCTGCTCGGCGTCGGTCAGCTCCTCGCCGAACTCCTCGCGGACGGTGAAGAGGACGACCGGGCTCTTCTGCATCACCACGCCGACCGACCGCGGGGAGAGTTCCCGGCTGTTGACGTTGAGCACTTGGTCGGCGCTGGTGATCCCGAAGGCGGTGTTGCCGAGGCCGACCTGCTTGGCCGAGAAGTCCGACCCCTGACCGCTCTCGATCTTCCCGACGGTCAATCCCTCGGCCTCGTAGAACCCCTCCGCCCGGGCGGCGTAGTAGGGGACGTGGAGGCCGCTGGGCTTCCAGTTCAACAGTAGCGACACCTCCGAGACCTCCGGCTCCGGTTCGGGGGTCGCCGTTTCGGTCGCCGTCGGCGTTGCCGTCGCCGCTCCGTCGCCCGCCGCCTCGGTCGGCGTTCCCCCCTCCGAGTCCGATCCGCCCAGACAGCCCGCCGCCGCCGTCACTCCCGCCGCCGCGAGGAACGCTCTCCGCGTTTTCTCCATGGTCTCTGGTAACTGTGATCGTCCACTGATAAGTGATGCGGTGGAACGTTTATACCGTCCTCGGGCGGCCGCGCGGTCCGGGACCTCCACCGGAGCGCGCTCGCGCCGTCGACCGTCGCCTCAGGAGACGGTGAGGTCGTCCTCCTCGCGGGCGCCGTTGAACTCCAGTTCGATCTCGAGTTCCCCCTCGCGCTGGCTGACGAACTCGACTTCCACCTCGACGGGTTCGCGGTACTCGAAGGGAACCTCCCACTCCGTACTGGAGACGGTGAGGTGAGTCCCCTCGTCGATCTGGTCGGCCAGTTCGCGGAGGAACGTCGCCGTCGCATCTCGCGAGAGGTGGACCTCCCGCTCGAAGTACCCCTCGGTCACCACGGTCCGTCCGTCCGACTCTTCGCCGGGTAGCTCCGCCATACCGTCCGGTTCGGCGCCCACCAGCATAAGCGATGGGAGTTAACACCAAGCGCGTCACCGCGACCCCCGGGAGTCAAGTCCTTCCCGCCCCGTGTATCCGCACTCACATGTCACTGTTCGACGTGCTCGGGAGCAAGGCCCGGCTACAGATCCTCCAGGAGCTCTCCTCGGAGCCGCGGTACGTCTCCGAACTCGTCGAACGGGTCGGGATGGACGGCAAGACGGCGGTCCACCACCTCTCGGTGCTCGAGGAGGCCGGACTGGTCACGAGCTACCGGTCGAGCCGTCGGAAGTACTACCGGCTCGTCAAGACCGTCGAACTGCGCGCCGCGCCCAGCCCCGACCGGACCTTCGTCCTCCACGCCGAGGACGCGCTCCCCGGAGACGGCCCTCCGGAGGCCGAGTCTGGCGCGGAGGCGGTCGACGGACCAGCCGACGCCAGCGCCGGGGCCGCCGCCGACGACGGCTGACCGGGCCGGGGGCCGTCCGGGTCCTCGCGGATCGAGTCGACGGCGCTCCGAGGCCGGCCGCCTACAGGAGGTTCGCGCCCCAGTAGGCGGCGTAGGTGGCGAGCAACACGACGCCCGCGGGGCGGCCGACCCGCCCCCGGGCGAGGGCGGCGGCGACCAGGACCATCGAGAGGAAGAAGAAGGGCCAGTGGACGGTGAAGACGGCGCCGCTCGTGTCGATCGGTCGGACGAGCGCGATGACGCCCGCGTTGGCCGTCACGAAGAACAGCGCGCTCCCGACGACGTTGCCGACCCCGAGGTGCGGGCGGCCCTGCCGGACCGGTTCGAGGGTGAGCACGAGTTCCTCCAGGGAGGCCACGAAGCTCATCACCGTCGCGCCGAAGGCCAGTCCCGTCACGCCGAGCGCGGCCAGCACCGACCGCGCGCCCTCCACGGCGAGTTCGGAGCCGACCGTCATCCCGACCGCCGCCAGGACGGCGATCCCGAGCCGGTAGCCCCCCTCGTGGCGCTCCCGGAAGCGGTCGAGGCGCTCGCTCTCGACGCGCTCCCCGAGGTCGAGATCCAGGTCCAGATCCAGCCCCTCCTCGTCCTCCTCGGCGGACTCGCCGTCGCCGTCGGGCACCGCCGCCCGCTCGCCGCCCTCCCGCTCGTCGTCGGGGGCTCCCTCCGCGAGTTCCTCGGCGGCCAGGTACCGGGTGCTCGCTCCGCTCTCGAGGAGGTAGACGGCGCCGAGCAGCGGCAGGTACGTCGCCGTGAGGACGCCGCCGTCGAACCGGGAGAGCGTCCCGTCGGCGGCCAGCGCGAGAAAGAGCAGCGGCGTCCCGAGAAACATGAGGAGGTACGACCGGGGGACCTCCGTCTCGAAGGGGGCCACGAGGCCGGTGATCCCGACCGCCGCGCCGAAGATGAACAGCGCCTCGCCGAAGACCGTGCCCAGCGCCAGCCCCGGCAGGTCATCGACGACCGCGGCCAACCCCAGCACGGCGTTCTCGAGGTCCGTGCCGGCGAGCACGACCGTCAGGAAGAACCCGGACACGCCCAGCGCGACGGCGCTCTTCGCGATGGCCTCGACGAACGTCTCCACGCTCTCGACGACGAGAAACACCCCCACGAGGAAGAGTACGAACCCCGTCAGCTCCGGCGGCAGGGCGATCATACCAGGTCCTCTTCCCAGACCGTCTTATGTCCGGGGGGTGGGCGGCCGCCCCGCGGCAGACAGTTACGTCCGGAGACCGTGACACGTGAGTGCATGTCGGTCACGGAGGCGACGGTTCGCGCGGTGGTCCGGCGGGAGTTCCCCGATCGGACGGTCCGGGCGATCCGCGAACTCCCGGGCGGCCGGAAGGCGACCTACGCCGTCGACCTCTCGAGCGAGCGGGTCGTCGTCGCCGTCTGCGAGCGGTCCGGCGACGAGGAGCGGTTCGCCGCCGAACCGGCGGTCATGCGGACGGTCCGGCGGGAGACCGACGTCCCGGTGCCGCGCGTGCTCGCGGTCGACCGCTCGAAGCGCGCGGTCCCGAACGCCTACTACGTCACTCGACTGGTCGAGGGCTACGACCCCCGCGACCGGTACAGGTACCTCCCCCGGGACGTCCGGGCGGCGCTGGTCCGGGCGGCGGGGCGACATCTCGGGGCTGTCCACCGTGCGGTCGGCTTCGACGCCTGCGGTCGACTGCGCGCCGCCGGCGGCGGCCCGACCGTCGTCGACGGCGCGCCGTGGCCGGCGACTCTCGGCGCGCTGATTGACGACTGGATCGACCGACTCGAGGGCGGCCGGTTCGTCGACCTCGCGGGGACGTTCCGGCGCGCCCGGGACGCGCTCGTCGAGCGACTGGCTGGCGGTACGTACCGTCCGGCGCTGCTCCACGGCGACTACCGGCCAGCGAACCTGCTCGTCCGGCACGGGGACGTCGCCGCGGTGGTCGACTGGGGGGCGGCGCTGGCCGGCCACGCCGAGTACGACTTCTTCAAGTTCGAGAAAAATTTCCTGCTCGCGCAGTTCCGCACCGCGGCCGCCCGCGACGCGCTCAGGGGCGCCGTCTACGAGGGCTACCGGGAGACGGCCGGGCTCGACCCGAGGTGGCGCGAGCGCCGGACCGGCTACCGGATCGCCTACAAACTCGAGAGCATGCGGTCGTTCCACCGCTGGTGCGGGGAGTACGACGAGGACCCGGCGGTCCTCGCCGACCGGTTGCGGGCCGAACTCGACGACCTGCTGGCGCGGTTCGGGGACGACCGGTCGGCGGATCTCAACAGTTAACTCCGCGGCGCCGAACGGTCCCACGAGAATACATGAGTATCTCCGACGTGACGAGCCGGTTCAGGCGGCCGGAGTACACCGGCGACAACCGCTGTCTGCCGTGTACGGTCGTCAACGCCGGTATCGCCGCCGTCCTGGCGGGCGCGCTGGCGCTCGTCAGCCCGCCGCTGGGGTTGCTCGCGTTCGCGGGGGCGCTCGCGACGATCTACCTCCGCGGGTATCTCGTCCCGGGGACGCCGTCGCTCACGGAGCAATACCTCCCGCCGACCGTGCTCCGTCTGTTCGGGAAGGAGGCCGCCGGACCGACCGTCCGGGCGGACGCGACCGAGCGCGAGGACGCGCTCGACCTCCTGTACGCCGCGGACGTCATCGCCGGAGAGGGCGGCGGGGCGGACCTGGCGCCCTCGTTCCGGCGTGCCTGGCGCGACCGGATCGTCGCGCGCGCCTCCGGTGAGGTCGAGGCCGAGGAGGTGGCGGCCCTGTACGGCGCCGAGACCGTCGACCGGCAGAGCGAGCGGTCGTTCGTCGTCGACGGGGCGAAGATGGCTCGCTGGGAGTCGACGGGCGCGCTGGCCGCCGACGTCGCGGCCGACGCCGAACTCCGCGAGCGGATCGCCGGGTGGGAGACCCTCGACCGGGAGACCCGCGCGGACGTCCTGACCGCGCTCCGCCTGCAACTCGAGACGTGCCCGGACTGCCGCGGGTCAGTCGAGGTGGCCGTCGAGACCGACGACCGCTGCTGTCAGAAGCCGCTTACGGCCTTCGACGCGGTCTGCCGGGACTGCGGCGAACCGGTCGCGTCGGCGACGATCACCGGCATCGACGACGACCCGCGCCCGCCCGCGCTGCGCTTTCTCGACGCCTGAAACTACCTGACGCGACTTTTGTTACCCAGTAGCAAGATTCTAACCCGTCGCTCCCCTCCCGGTGCGTATGGCGCCGAATCAGCAACTGCCGAACATCAAGGTGGGGCGGGACGCGAAGGCCGACGACGACTACGACGCCGAGGAGGAGACCGCGGTCGTCGAGTACCTCAACTACCGGGCGGTCCTCGACCAGGGGTGGTCGCTCGAGGACGACGACCTCTTCGAGAAGGCGGCCGCGGCCGACCTCGACGAGGAGGACCACGGGACCTTCGAGGCCGGCGAGACCCGCTACATCCTCGACGCCGCCGAGGACGCGGGATACCAGTGGCCCTTCGAGTGTCGCGCGGCCTCCTGTGCGAACTGCGCCGGCATCGTCAGGGAGGGTGAGGTCGAGATGGAGATGGACCTGATCCTCACCGAGGAGGAGGTCGAGGAGCGAAACATCGTGCTGACCTGTCAGAGCCTCGCGCGGACCGACGAGGTGAAACTCGTCTACAACGCCCAGCACCTCGATTACCTGCAGGACAGGGTGATCGGGGTCCGCGAAGTCTGAGTTCCGAGTCGGCGGTGACTACCGCCGGAAGCGACCGGTCGCGGAGCGGCGCCGCCGGTTCAGAACCGCTCGGCGGCGCTCCGGAGGCGCTCCTCCGGGCTGGCCGCCATGACGACCTGGTCTTCCTCGTAGGCCGCCACGTCCGAGAGGTCGAGGTCGACGTCCTCCTCGTCGAGTCCCTCGAGGACCGCCGCCAGGTACAGCGAGTGGACCTCGAGGCGGTTCTCGAGTTCGTTGATGTCGTTGAACGCCTTCTCGGCGAAGCCGGTCAGCGAGTCCGAGAACCCCGAGAGGTTGGCCTCGGCCTGTTTGATCTTGCGCTCGTTGAGGCTGATCCGGGTGAAGTTATCGACCTCCTCGAGTTGCTCCTCCAGGCGCTGGATCTCCCCCTCGAGCTCGCCGATCCGCGCCTGGATCATCTCCTCGACGAGCCCCTCGAAGGAGGGGGACTCCTCGGTGGTCCGGGCGGTCCCGTCACCGGCGGTGGCGGCCCCGTTCTCGGCGGGTTCGGGTTCCGTTTCGGCCTCCTTCTCTTCGCTCTCGTCGGCGTCCGGGGTCTGTCGGTGCGCTCTCTGTGACATGTGGGCACGGTTATCACGATAGCTCATATAGCTTTGGACGAGAGCGCCGATAACCGCCGGACAGCGTCGGGACTATTCGGGTCGCCGCGGGGGCGGCGAAAGAAACGAGCGGGTGGTGACCGCCTCAGGCCGACATCGAGAAGACCGCCAGCCGGTCGTCGCGCGGGCCGCGACGGAGCCAGCCGCTGCCGCCGATCTGGATGGCGACGTACTGCTTCTCGGTGCCGGGGTCGTACCAGCTCACCGGGCTCGAGGAGATGGCCTTGTCGCCGGTGTCGAACTCCCAGAGCCGGTCGCCGGTCTCGCCGTCGTAGGCGATGAAGTCGCCGTTCTGCGTGCCGGCGAACATCAGTCCCTCCGTCGTCGACATCGTGCCGCCCCAGAGGTAGGTCTCGCTGTCGATCCAGTCGCGCCAGACGCGCTCGCCGGTCGCCGGATCGAGGGCCGTGATCGAGGCGATGTGGCCGTTGTACTCGTCGGGCATCGCCTCGGTCTCGTCCTCGAGGATGCCGCCCCAGTACTTCTTGCCCTCCTCGAACTCCTCGAAGCGCCACCAGGCCTCCTGGGCGTTGTTGTGCATCTTGTAGTAGATGAGGCCGGTCTCGTGGCAGTAGGTCGGCGGCTGCCAGTCGTTGCCGCCCATCCCGCCGGGCATGAACGTCCCGCGGCGCCCCTCGTCGATGTGCGGGATCATGCTGAACATGTTCAGCTGCTGGACGGCCGGCTCGGAGCGCTCGATGAGCTGGCCGGTCTCGGCGTCGACGGTGTACGCCCACCCGGTCTTGCCGGCGTCGACGACGACGTCCTTGGTCTGGTTGCGGTGTCCGATTTCCAGGTCCTCGATGTACACCCGCGGACACGCGGAGTCGTAGTCCCAGACGTCGTGGGGCGACTCCTGGTGGAACCAGAGCCGCTCGCCCGTCTCGGCGTCGAGACAGAGCGTCCCCGCCGTGTTGCGGTTCGGTCCCGGCCGGACCGATCCGTCGAAGTCCGGGCCGGGGTTGCCGATCGGCATGTAGAGGCGGTCGCGCTCCTCGTCGTAGGTGGCGGTCATCCAGTTGGTGCCCGCCGCCTGGCTGATCGAGTCGCCGACCCACTCCTCCTCGGGGCAGGTGCGGGTGAACCACTTCTCGTCGCCGGTCTCGGCGTCGATGGCGGTGTGGAACCCGCGCACGCCGTACTCGCCGCCGGCGCTGCCGGTGTAGATCGTCCCCTCGTGGACGATCGGCGCCCACGTCGCCGAGTAGCCCCGCTCGTGGTCGGCCGTGGAGTGGTACCACTGCTCCTCGCCGGTGTAGCGGTCGAGCGCGACGACCCCCGAGTCGAGGGTCATCATGTAGACCTTGTCCTGCCAGACGGCCACCCCGCGGTTGTTGTCGTCACAGCACAGCATGACGTCCGAGGGGACGGCGTAGGTGTAGCTCCAGAGCACCTCGCCCTCCCGCGGGTCGATGGCCTTGAGGTGGTTGGGGCCGTTGGACTGGTACATGATCGGCGGATCGCCGGGAACGATCACCGGCGATCCCTCCATGCTCGACCCCGCGCCGACGTGCATCTCGTACTCGAGTTCGAGATCCGAGACGTTGTCCTTCGTGATGACGTCGGCGGTCGTGTAGCGGTGCTGCTTGTAGCCGCCCCCGTACATCAGCCACGCTTCCTCGTTCTCGGCCGAGTCGCTCAGCATCTCCTGGGTGACGTCCTCCTCGGGGATGCGATCGATGTCGTGCTGGTGGGTGACTGACTTGTCGGGAGATCCCAGTACTCGATACCCGTTGTCCGTTTCTCGAACGACCGTGTCCTGTGCGGCCTTGACGGCCCTGTCTTCTTCAATTGACATTGTATTGTAGTTATCTCGCTTCGCTGGGAGCGCGCATCTCGTCGGTAATCCGATACGCGTCCCGGCAGACCTCTTCCTGATTGATGATCGCGATCGCAGCACCCGCGGACAGCGCCGCGGTCAACTGGTTGTCGTCGAGCGATTCCTCCTCGTCGTCGGCGACTTCGAGGGCGCCTCTCGTCATGAGGTACAGCCCGCCGAGCATCGCCTTGACGTCCCAGTAGGCGTCGTCGAGGATCTCCTCGGTGATGAGCACCTGCTTCTGCCAGAGGTGGACGTCGAGGGTTCTGATCCAGAGCAGCGCGCCGCCCATCGCCCGCTGGTAGAGCGGCGGTACGTCCTCGACGTTGAACTCCACGCCCTCCGGAATCTCGGTGGTCGGGACCCACCGGGCCAGCCGGGTGTCGTTGTTTGTCACGCTCGCGACGAGCGCGGTCTGCTCGCGGTCGTCGAACCCGGCGTCGGTCAACTCTCCGGTCAGGTCGTCGGACTCGATGAGAGTCCGCGCGGTGTCCTTGATGTGATCGGACGTGAACCGCGGAGAGTTGACGTCGACGCTCTCGAAGAAGCCGACCTCGAGCAGGTGGTCGTACACCCGCCAACCGGGCGCGGCTACCTCGCGGTAGAGCTCCTCCGGTTCACGGTCACCGTCGGGGATTCCCTTCTCCCTGACCTCGGGGAGTCGCTCGATCCGTTCGGCGATGTTCCGGAGTTCCCGTTCGAGGAGTTCGGCGTCGAGTCTCCCCTCCAGGTCGCTCCGTACTGCCTCCCCGAGGGATGCGAACGCCGGATCGGCGCTCGCCTCGACGGCGTCGCTCATCTCCGCGAGCGACAGGGAATCGCCGCTCTCCTCGTCGATACCGAGCGTCTTTGCCAGTTGCCGCTGTTCCTCGGGCGTCACCTGTGGCGTGCTCCCATCGGCCATTGAATCACCACGTTACTAGGTAGTCTGTCTCATGATATAGCTTGCCAAAGACCTATAACATCTTTAGAATAACATTTTATGTAAACATGTAGTCCTATCAAAACTCGCGGACTGTAGATGTGTTGAAATTTATAATATGTAGAATATTACATTTCCCGGGTTCCGATCGACCGCCGGCCGCTCGCGGGACGTTGATTTATGCCCGTCGGGTGGTGAGTGGGGGTATCACCGAACGATGGATCTGACCGTCGAACCGCCGCAATCGGGCGATATCGGCGACGGCGTCGCGACGCTACCCCGAACGGCGCTGTCCGAACTCGGCATCGAGAGCGGCGACTACGTTCTCCTCCGGGGGGCCGACGACGCGGCGGTCGCCCAGGTGGTGCCCGCCGCCGACGCCGCCGGTACCGTCCGCGCCGACGAACTCCTCCGGCGGACCGCCGGTGCCGACGTCGGCGACGAGGTGACTGTCGAGGCCGCCGCCGTCGAGTCCGGCGAGGAGATCACCGTCGCCATGCCCGAGGACCTCGACGTGGAGGGGAACCCCGCCCTCTACTTCCGGGACGAACTCATCGGCCGGGCGGTCACGGAGGGCCAGACGGTCCCGGTCGAGGTCGACGAGGGGACCGCCGACGGCACCCGGACGCGGTACGTCCCCGTGACGATCACCGCGACGGAACCCGCCGAGGCCGTCGTCGTCCGCGACTGGACGAAGATCCGCGTCTCGACGACGGCGACCGCCGACGAGATATCGGTCGACGACGGCGCCGGCGGGGCGCTCCCGACCGGCGTCACTTACGCCGACGTGGGCGGCCTCGACGAGGAACTCGAACAGGTCCGCGAGATGATCGAACTGCCGGTGCGCCACCCGGACCTCTTCGGCCGCCTCGGCGTCGATCCGCCCAAGGGCGTGTTGCTGCACGGTCCGCCGGGGACGGGGAAGACGCTGCTGGCCCGGGCGGTCGCAAACGAGACCGACGCCCACCTCGAGGTGATCAGCGGGCCGGCGATCGTCTCGAAGTACTACGGCGAGAGCGAGGAGCGCCTGCGGGAGGCGTTCGCGGAGGCTGCGGCGAACGCCCCCGCGATCGTCTTGATCGACGACCTCGACTCCATCGCCGGCCCCCGCGAGAGCGGCGGGGACGTCGAGGGCCGGATCGTCGCCCAGCTGCTCAGCCTCCTCGACGACCTCGGCGACAAGCGAGTGGTAGTCGTCGGCGCGACCAACCGGGTGGACGCGATCGACCCGGCGCTGCGCCGGCCCGGGCGGTTCGACCGGGAGATCGAGATCGGCGTCCCCGACCGGGCGGGCCGCGAGGAGATCCTCGCCATCCATACCCGCGGGATGCCCCTGGCCGACGACGTCGACCTCGCGTCCCTCGCCGAGCGCACCCACGGCTACGTCGGCGCCGACCTCGCGAACCTCGCCAGGGAAAGCGCCATGCACGCTCTCCGGCGCGTCCGCCCCGACGACGGGGACGCCGTCGACCCCGCGACGCTCGCGGCCCTCGAGGTGACCGCCGAGGACGTCGCGGCCGCCCGGCAGGGGACCGACCCCTCGGCGCTGCGGGAGGTGTTCGTGGAGGTGCCCGACGTCGAGTGGTCGGACGTCGGCGGTCTCGAGGAGACGAAAGCGCGCCTCCGGGAGACCATCCAGTGGCCGCTGGAGTACCCCGACGCCTACCAGTGCGTCGACCTCACGCCGGCGAAGGGGGTATTGCTGTACGGGCCGCCCGGTACCGGGAAGACGCTGCTGGCGAAAGCGGTGGCCAACGAGGCCCAGTCGAACTTCATCTCGATCAAGGGCCCCGAACTGCTGGACAAGTACGTCGGGGAAAGCGAGAAGGGAGTCCGCGACATCTTCGAGAAGGCGCGAGCGAACGCGCCGGCGGTGGTGTTTTTCGACGAGATCGACGCGATCGCGGCCGAGCGTGGCAGCGGCGCCGGCGACGCGGGCGTCTCCGAGCGGGTGGTCTCGCAGTTGCTGACGGAACTCGACGGCCTCGAGGAGCTCGAG
>PXRR01000041.1 GCA_003021975.1 Halobacteriales archaeon QS_5_70_17
CATTTTCGTGAGATCTGGAGGTGAAACAGTTCCGGAAGGCGAGCGGTCGGCGGCGTCCCGGCGCGGGCCCTACGCGATGTCGCGGCTGGTGTCGATCCCGACGCCCTCGGAGAGTTCGAGTTTGACGACCTCGGTGAGCGCGCGGCCCCCGCGGAACTTCGGGACGGTGAGCCGGTTCTCGACGGTGTCGCTGCCGACGTGACGCTCAAGGTCGAAGACCACGTCCGCCATGTGGCGGGTCATGTCCCGGCCCTCGGGAACGTTGTTGCCGTCGAGGCAGTACAGCACTGCGAGTCCCTGCGTGTTCTGCATGTGGTTCTGCAGTTCGTTCAGGAAGTTCCGGTAGCGGTCGGTCCGCTCGCGCTCGAGGACGTCGACCGGATCGACGATCAGGTTCGACGCCTCGGGGAGCGCGCCGACGAGTTTCGTGGC
This sequence comes from Halobacteriales archaeon QS_5_70_17, assembly GCA_003021975.1. Taxonomy (GTDB): domain Archaea; phylum Halobacteriota; class Halobacteria; order Halobacteriales; family Haloarculaceae; genus Halomarina. Next base: position 433 of record PXRR01000041.1, read on the forward strand.
CTTGTCCAGCGTCGCGTCCCCGTCGATGTGACGGATCGTCGGGTCCCCCGTCGGCGTCGACGACCCCCGGATGCTGCTGGCGACGGTGGCCTCGGTCCGGCCGAGCGTGAGATAGAGCGTTCCCCTAGTGGCGGTGAGCCCGTAGAGGAACAGTTCCCCCTGGCTCGCAGGCGGCGCACAGAGGGTGACCGTGCTCCCGGCCGGAATTCCGCCGTCGAGCTTCCGGTCGAGGACGCCCACCCCCGTGGTCAGCCTGTCTGCCATGTTACTGTGAATTTCACCCGTGTATAGTTAATGGTTGTGGAGAACGAAACGATCAACCTGTCGACCGTACGACCGTTTTGCGCCCGGCCGCCTCAGCGGTCGGTCGGCCGACGGCACGGCCGCTGTCGGCCGATCGAGTCCCGATCGGAGCGCCGGGGGTACCGACGAGCGGCGCGTGATCGCCGCCCAGGCGGCGGGTGCGTCCAGTTCGGCTGCGACCGCTATCGACTTCGCGGCGTCCCGGACGGCCGCCGGCCGGGGCGTCGTGACGACCGCCGACCGGTCGGCCGCCCGGAGCGCGGCCCCGACCGTCCGACCGGCGCCCGCCGGGCAGTCGACGATCACGGGCCGGTCGCGACCCCGGAGGCGGGCCAGCGCGGTCGCGAGATCGTCGACCGACGGCCGGACCGCCGGCACCAGCGCCACGCGGCGGTCGCCCGGGTCGGAGCGCCCCGCAGCGGTGAGCGAGTCGCCCGCGGCGAGCGCCGCTACTCCGGGGGTCGGATCCGCGAGGCCGGCCGTGCGAGCGAGGTCCGGAGCGTCGCGGTCGGCGTCCACGACGACCGGTCTCGAGTCGCGGTCGGTCCGGTCGGCCAGCGCGCGGGCCAGCCCCAGCGCGGTCGTGGTCTTCCCGACGCCGCCCTTTCCGCCGGTCACGGCCAGCATGGGACGGGTGGTCCCCCGACCCTACTTGAACCCTCGTTCCGGGGGATTCAAGCCGCTCGGGTCGCCCCGTTCAGGTGATGCGGCACGACCACCTCATCAGCGCGAAACAGCTCTCGCGGGACGACATCGAGACCGTCCTCGACCGTGCCGCCGCCATCGCGGACGACCCGCCGACGCGGGAGGCGGTCCTCGGGTTGCTCTTCTTCGAGCCGAGCACCCGGACGAAGATGAGCTTCGACGCGTCGATGAAGCGACTCGGCGGATCGACCGTCGACATGGGCAGCGTCGAGACGTCGAGCGTGAAGAAAGGCGAGACGCTGGCGGACACCGTCCGCGTCGTCGAGGGGTACGCCGACGCGCTCGTGCTCCGCCACCCCAGCGAGGGGGCGGCGAAGATGGCGAGCGAGTTCGTCGACGTCCCGCTGATCAACGCCGGCGACGGCGCCGGACAGCACCCGACCCAGACCCTCCTCGACCTCTACACTATCCGGGAGAACGCCGGGCTCGACGACCTCACCGTCGGGATCATGGGCGACCTGAAGTACGGCCGGACGGTCCACTCGCTGGCCGACGCCCTGACGAACTTCGCGGCGCGCCAGCACTTCATCAGCCCCGAGAGCCTGCGACTCCCCCGGTCCGTGCGCTACGACCTCCACGAGGCCGGCGCGCAGGTCCGCGAGCACGAGGACCTCGAGGCGATCCTGCCGGACCTCGACGTGCTCTACGTCACGCGGATCCAGCGCGAGCGGTTCCCCGACGAGAACGAGTACCGGGAGGTCGCCGGCCAGTACCGGATCGACGGCGACACGCTGGCGGCGGCCCCCGACGACCTCGTCGTGATGCACCCGCTGCCGCGGGTCGACGAGATCGCCCCGGGGGTCGACGCGACCGACCGGGCCAAGTACTTCGAGCAGGCCCACAACGGCGTCCCCGTGCGGATGGCGCTGCTGGATCTCCTGCTGGAGAACGCCGGCGACGGGGGTGAGTCGGCGTGAGCGACGAGCAGGAACTCCGCGTGAGCAAGATCCGCGACGGGACAGTCATCGACCACGTCCCCGGCGGCCAGGCGCTGAAGGTGCTCTCGATCCTCGGGATCGACGGCAGCGGCGGCGAGACCGTCTCCGTGGCGATGAACGTCCCCAGCGACGAACTCGGGCGCAAGGACATCGTGAAAGTCGAGGGGCGGGAACTGAGCCAGGCCGAGGTGGACGTGGTCTCGCTGATCGCGCCGGCGGCGACGATCAACATCGTTCGGGAGTACGACGTCGTCGAGAAGAACCGCGTGGTCCGCCCCGACCGCGTCACCGGCGTGCTGACCTGCCCGAACGCCAACTGCATCACCGCCGGCAGCGAACCCGTCGAGAGCGCCTTCGACGTCCTCGAGGACGGCGTGCGGTGCGCCTACTGCGACACCATCCTCCGGGAGGGGATCGCCGAGCACATCTGACCCCCGCGCCGTCGCGTGGAAAAGGCTACTACGTCCCCCTCGCACCGTTGGAGTGACGTCCCGAAAGCTACTCGCGCTGATCGCACTGGTCGCAATCGTCATCGCCTTCTACGCCCGTCGGTAGGTTCTCGGGGGATCGCACTCCTCGGGCGCCGACGCCGAACGACTTACCACCAGCGGCGGCCAACGCCGGGTGCATGTACGGCGTCGTCACGCGCAACGAACCGGAACTCTCCTGGTCGGAGTTCGACCGCGCGTTCTACGAGGCGAAGTCCGTCTCCGGGCGCGCGGTCGAACCGACCGAGGGCGCGGTGAACATGGTCTCCTGCTTCGCCGACAACGCCGCCGCCAACGCCGACCCGGATCTCGTTCCGGTCGACGACGAGGGGCGGGCGGCCACCCGGGATCGCCCCTACTTCGACTGGGACTACGTCTGTCCGACCCACCCCGACTACCGCGCGGGCCTGCTGGAGACGGTCGCCGACTGCGCCGACGCCAGCGGCGACGTCCGCCTCGACGACGTGGGATTCCCCCGCGAGGAGTACTGTCACTGCGAGCGCTGCGCCCGGCTGTTCCGGGAGAGCGAGTACGGCGACCGGTTCGCGTGGCGCGCGAGCGTCATCGAGGAGTTCGTCGCCGCGGCCCGCGAGCGCGTCCCGGGACGGCTCTACCTGACGCTGTACCCCGACCCCTACCCGGGACACGTCCGGGAACGGACCGGCGTCGACCCCGCCGCGCTCGGCGCCTACGTCGACGAGTACGTCGTTCCCATCTACGACATGGCCTACTCGACGACCTACTGGCTGGAAATCCTCGCCCGTGGGTTCGTCGACGAACTCGCGACGCCGTTCTCGATCGAACTGTACGCGGTCGGCGTCGACGTCGACGCGCTGATGAAAGCCGCGGAGGTCGCCCGGACCTACGCGAAGGACGTCCTCTTCGGCTACGACGCCTCGAACGCGCGCGCGACGCTGCGCCGGATGGACGCCGATGCCCGCGAGGGGAAGTCCTTCGGGCCAGGCTCCGGGGACGCCTGACGGTCACGCGGAGCCGTCGGTCTCGGCCCTCCGCCGAGCGGGGA
>PXRR01000042.1 GCA_003021975.1 Halobacteriales archaeon QS_5_70_17
CCCGCAGATCGGCGAGCGGGGTCGCCCCCTCGTTCGTGACCGTGACGGTCACCGCGACGCGTTCGCCGGGGGCCGGCGCGGTCGTCGAGAGCGACCGCTCGAGGGCCACGTCGAGCGCCGGCGGCGACGCCGCGCCGGCGTGAGCGACGACGGCGACACCGACCGCGGCGGCCACGACCAGCCCCGGCCGACCCAGCGCCGCGCCCGCCCCGGCGCAGGTCAGCGCGACCGCCGTGGCCCCCCGCCAGCGGCCCGTCCGCCGGATCCCCCGGTCCACGGCGTCACCCCCCTCCGCCGCCGACGCGCCGTTCGAGGGCCGCGACGACTCGGTCGGCCCGCCGGCGGAACGCCGAACGGGTCAGAGTCGCCCGGATCCGACCGAACGGTCCGGTCGGATCGACCCCGGAGCGGAAGAAGGCGGCCGCTTCCGGATCGTCGGTCCAGGTGCCGGCCGCCAGCCGCTCGCGAGCGCGCTCGGGGCTGTCGCCGTCGTAGCGCACGAGGACGGCGACGGCCGTCTCCTCCAGGGCGTCCCGGACGGCCCCGCGGTCGCCGGCGGCGCGGACGCTCCGCCGGGCGGCCTCGTCGAGGCGGTCGTCGAACTCCTCGCCGGGGACCGCCGCCGGCGTCCGGAGTTCCGGCGAGGGGAGCGAGGGCTCCGATTGGCTTCCGGTCAGTCGAGAGAGGGCGGCCCTGAGGCCGACCGCCAGCGCGATCACGCCGACGACACCGACCAGCGCGGCCGGGAGCGGGGTGGTCCCCAGCAGCGAGGGAACGGCGGCGACGGCGAGTCCGGCCAGGGCGGCGGCGGCGCCGACCGCGGCGAGGCGCCTCACTCTCGATCACCCGCACGCCCGATGCGCCGTAGCGCCGCGACGGCGCGGCGCTCGCGGTCCTCGGTTGGGGCTGCGTCGCCGTAGCGCGTCGCCTCGAAGAGGGCCGTCAGTTCACGGACGGCCTCGGGGTCCATCCCCGCTTCGACGGCCGCCTCGGCGAACTCCCCGGGCGTGCTCGACTCGGGGGCCGCGACGTCGAGGTGGTCAGTCATCTCCCGCCAGGCCCGGTAGACGGCGTTCGAGATGGGGGCGTCGTCCTCGATCCGGTCCGCCGCTCGGCCGGCCGTGGCACCGACCGCTGCGGCCGGATCCGGACCGACCTCCTCTTCGCTCGTCGAGGGCCCCGGACCGTCGTCGAACCCCTCGCCCGTCGACCGGACGACGACCGCGCTGGCGACGACGAGGACGCTCCCCACGACGACGGCGAGCGCCAGCGACGGGTCGGCGGTCACCTGCGGCGCGGCGTCGGCACCGCCGCCGGGGAGTTCCGGTCGGTCGTCGCCGACCAGCCCACCGCTGCCGGTGCCGAAGGCCGTGTCGCCGACGGCCAGCGAGAGCGCCGCCAGGAGGACCGCGACCGGAACGGCGACCGCGATCAGGGGTCGGAGCGCGGCGAGTCCCTCCTCGTAGAGCCACCGGACGAGGACGACGGCGCCGACGACAGCAGCGAGCGCCAGTAGCGCCTGGAGGAGCGCGGGATCGATCGGTTCGGGTCCGGTCTCGCTCTCGGAGGCCGGCGGCGCGCCGAAGCCGACGGAGTCGGCGTCGCCGCCGACGCCGGCGTCGCCCCCGCCGGTACCGACCCGTCCGGTGTGGGCGGTCTCCAGGGTCGCGGCGGCGGCGCCGAACGCGAGCACCGCCAGCAGAGCGACCGCGAGCGGCGCGAGGCGGTCTCGATCCACATCCCGAGTAGTCGACCCCCGCGGTTAAGCCTAATTGCGGGCGGGGCGAACGCTCATGTGGCCGGCAGCGACAGTTCCGGTATGCGCATCGGTCTCGTCTCGGACATCCACGCCAACGCCGTCGCGCTCGAGCGCGTCCTCGACGCGATGCCGGCCGTCGATCGGATCGTCTGCGCGGGCGACGTGATCGGCTACAATCCCTTCCCCCGCGAGTGCGTCGAGACCGTCCGCGAGCGGGGGTGGCCGACGGTTCAGGGCAACCACGACCGGGTGGTCACCTCGCCGGACAGCTACCGCCACAACCAGATGGCCCACGCGGGACTGACCTACGCCCGGGAGCGCCTCGACGACGACCAGTTAGCGTGGCTCGCGGACCTGCCGGAGTCACTGACGCTCCTCGACGGGCGCGTGCGCGTCGTCCACAGCCACCCGACCGACCGTGACCGCTACGTCATGCCCGAGGAGTTCTCCGCACTCGGACGCCACCTCGGAGACGAGGACGTCCTCGTGCTCGGTCACACGCACGTCCAGCACCACGAGCGAGTCGGCGACACGCTGATCGTCAACCCCGGAAGCGTCGGCCAGCCCCGCGACAGGGACCCGCACGCGGCGTTCGCCGTGCTCGACGTCGACGATGGGGTCACGGTCGACCAACGCCGCGTGGAGTACGACGTCGGTCGGGTCCAAGAGGCCGTCGAGACCGCCGGCCTGCCGTCGCGGACCGGCGAGCGCCTCGCGCGCGGGCAGTGAGCGCAGCGACTGACTGCCGTTCGATCGCGCGACCGCGACCCATCGCACCGAGGGGCAGGGCGTCCGACGAACTCCCCACTCGGCGGTAGCTGTCGCTACCCGTCGGTGGTGGCTAAAAAACGGAAACAACCCGGTACCGGATTAGACGTCCGACTCGTTCTCCTCGGAGTCGTTCATCGACTCGTTCATCGACTCGTTCATTGAGTCGTTCATCGAGTCGTTTGAGTCGTTCATCGACTCGTTCTCCATCGTGTCGTTGCCGAGCGTGTCGTTTTCGCTCTCGTTGAGGCCGGTGTCGTTCTCCTCACCGAGACTCTCGTTCTCCTCTTCCATGTCTTCACCTTCCGCGACTGTGGTGTTGTTCGCTTCACCTTCGCCGCCACCGCCGCCGGGGCCGGCACAGCCGGCAACGACGAGCAGTCCGGCCACCAGCAGCGTGGCCAGGACCGTCCGAGTAGTCGATCTCATGTGCGCTTGGGACGACGAGAGATAGCCGGATAAACGGGGAGAGTCGTCCCGACAATTTCGGCTGCCGAGCGGCATCTGTTGCGAACCGTTGCATCGGAAGCTGTCGATTAATCCGCCGACGACGGGCGGTGTGAGAGACGTTCTATCACAGAAAGTGAAAAAAAGGTCTATGTCCCGTGGCGATAAAGGAGTCGTTACACCGAACAATGTCCCGCGTTCCTCTCTCTAAGGCTACCTGTCTGACCTGGGTAGTCGTCTGTCTCGTCGTCTGTAGCGGGGTTACCGGCGCCGCGGTCGTCGCTGCCGACGGATCCATCGTCGGCGTGTCGTTCACGGGCGACAGCGTCGTCGGTACCGATCAAGGCGTAGTTTACATCGGCGCCTGGCAGTCCCAGGAGCTCAACGTCTCGTACAACGGCTCGGGAGGGTCCTACGAACTCTGCGCGTACGCCGGAAGCGACGACGACGCGCGCGAACTCGACTGCGAACGAGTGACCGCCACCTCGACGACTGCCACGACCACGCTCGCGTTCGAGTGGCCGGGCAACGCGACCGGCGAGCAGTCACTCACCGTCGCGCTCATCAACGACAGCGGAGTCGTCGACAGGACGGACCTGACTGTCCAGGCTCTCTCGCCCAGCGGTGACGCCGACGAGGACGGGCTCGGCAACCGAGAGGAGGTCGAGCGGGGGACCAAACCGCTCGTCGCAGACACCGACGGCGACGGACTCGAGGACGGCGAGGAGGTCAACGTCGAGAACACCGATCCGTTGGATCCCGACACCGACGACGACGGGATCAACGACGGTCCGGAGGTCAGCGAACACGAAACCGACCCGACCAGCGCGGACACCGACGAGGACAGTCTGACCGACGGCGAGGAACTGCGGAAACACGGCACGGATCCGACCGACCCCGACACCGACGGCGACGGACTCGAAGACGGCACCGAAGTCAGCGGCGAAACCAACCCGACTGACGGGGACTCGGACGACGACAGCCTGACCGACGGCGAGGAGGTCAACCGCTACGACACGGACCCGACCGATCCCGACACCGACGGGGACGGCCTGACCGACGGCGAAGAAGTCAACCAGTACAAGACCGACCCGCTGAACCCCGACACCGACGGGGACGGCCTGACCGACGGCGAGGAGATCAACCAGTACGACACCGATCCCCGGAGTTCCGACACCGACGGCGACGGGGTCAACGACAGCGAGGAGATCACCGCCGGGACCGACCCCGGTACCCGGGGCGAGACGACCGTGTTCGGCGTTTCTCTCTCGGATCTCGCCGTAGGGGGTGGACTGATCGCGGCCGCCGCCCTCGCAGTCGGGGGGATCTGGTACCGCCGCCGCAAGCAGACCCCGGACGCGGACGACGGCACTCCGGGCGCCGCCGACCCCGGCGACGGCGGCGACGAACCGCCGGCGGGCGGGATACCCGACGAGGCGACGCCGACCGGCGACGACCAGCCAACCCCGATGACGAACGAGGACCGCGTCCGGCAGATGCTCTCGGAGAGTGGTGGCCGGCTGAAGCAGTCAGACATCGTCGAGCGCACGGAGTGGTCGAAGTCGAAGGTCTCACGGCTCCTCTCGAAGATGGAGTCGGACGGCGAGATCCGGAAGATATCGATCGGCCGTGAGAACCTGATCGCGCGCCCGGGTGACGAACCCGAGAGCGCCCGCTCGCCGTTCGAGGAACACGAACACGGCTGACCGAGGATCGGGTCGCGGACCCGCCGCGCCGGGTTACTCTCCGGCGTCGCCCGCGCCCTGTAGCTCCCGCGCGGTCGCGAAGACCTCGTCCATCCAGGCGTAGAGGTCCTGTTCGTGGATCAGTTCCCGCAGCGTCGCCATCCGCTCGCGGCAGGCCTCGTCGTCCATCGTGAGCGCCTCGTGGATGTGCTCGGCGAAGGCGTCGGTGTCGTAGGGGTTGATGGAGACGACGTGCTCGCCGAGCTGGTCGTGGGCGCCGACCTGATCGGAGAGCACGAGGACCCCGTCGTCGTCCAGTTGCGCCGCGACGTACTCCTTGGCGACGAGGTTCATCCCGTCGCGCAGTGCGCTGACGAGCATGACGTCGCTGTGCCGGTAGAGGTCCGCCAGTTCCTCCTGGGTGAACCAGGCGGTGGTGTAGACGACCGGTAGCCAGTCGTCGGTCCCGAACCGCTCGTTGACCCGCTCGACCGATCGGGCGACGTTCTGCTGGAGGTTGCGGTACTCCGGGATCAGCGATCGGCTCTCGTCGGCCTTCTGGACGTAGACGAGTTCGCCGCGCCACTCGGGGTGGAGTTCGAAGAGCCGTTCGAGGGCCTTCAGCCGCTCGACGATCCCCTTGGTGTAGTCGAGGCGGTCGACGCCGAGGGCGATTTTCGTCTCGGCGTCGATCCCCCGGTCCTCGCGGAACTCGGCGAACCGCTCGCCGCCGGCCCGGCGGGCGGCGTCGGCGGTCGCCTCCGCGTCGACGCCCATCGGGAACGCCGCCACGTGGGTCCGGTGGCCGTCGTACTGGATCCGGCCGTCGTCGTGGTCGACGATGGCCTCGTCGAGGGCGTCCTCGACGCAGTTCAGGAAGTTCCGGCAGTACCGCTCGACGTGGAATCCCAGCAGGTCGTTGCCCAGCAGGCCCTCCAGCAGTTCGACCCCCTGCGGACAGGCGCGGAACGTATCGGCGCCCGGCCAGGTGATGTGCCAGAAGTGCATGGCGAACGCCTCCGGGAGTTCCTCCCGGACCTGCCGGGGAGCGAGCGCGAGGTGGTAGTCCTGGTACCAGATCGTCCGGTCGGCGCCGTCGCCGTCGGCCTGCTCGACGACGGCGTCGGCGAAGCGACCGTTGACCTCGCGGTAGCGGTCCCAGTAGCGCTGGGCGTACTCAGTCAGCCAGACGCCGCCGTGGCAGAGCGGCCAGAGCACTCGGTTCGAGTAGCCGTAGTAGTAGCCCTCGATCTCCTCGTCGGAGAGCCAGACCCGCTTGAGCGTGTACGCCTCCTCCTCGGGAGGCATGCGGACGGTGCCCGCCTCGTCGGTCACCCCCCGGTCGGCGTCGCCGTCACCCCACGCGATCCAGGTACCGTCGGTACGCTGCATCACGGGATCGAGACCGGCCGTGAGGCCGCCGGCCGGCCGGTCGACGATGATCTCGCCGTCGTCGTAGTAATGCCGGTACGGCTGGCGGTTCGAGACGACGGTGAGGTCGCCGGGGACGGGAGCGTCACCGACGCCGTCGGAACCGTCGGAGTCCGGTTCGGGTGTCATGTGGTCCTGAGTGGAGCTTCGGGGCAAGACGTCTTGACCCTGTTCCCGACGAACGGCGACGATCAGTCCGCGCCGGTAGTGGGAGCGGTCCGTCTCTGGTCGCCGCCGAGTCGACGAGCGCGTCCGCTTCTCGCCCCGGTCTCGTGCGAACCGCGACGCGCGGAGTGCGCAAAACGCTTACCCCTGCACTGCCATTGCACTCAGAATGAGCGCGCAACTCCACCCACCCATCGTTCGCCGATCGGGATCGAGCACCGGAGCCAGGACGAGCGCGCACGCGCTCCGCACCCGGTGTCCGCCCGCGGAGAGATCGATACGCGACCGGAGCACCCGCCAGTCTCGGAGTCGCCGACAGCGATGAACGCCATCGCCGAAATCACGGTCAGCCATCCCGACATGGCGCTCGTTCCGACGATCAGTTCCGTCTCCGACATCGAGATCCAGGTCATCCCTCACTCGGCGACCGATCCGCGGACGGGCATGTTCTTCTTCCTCGTCGAGGCGTCGAACGACGACTTCTCGGGGTTCGAGCGAGCGCTCGAACGGGACCACACGATCGACGACTCCGAACTGGTCTCGGAGTCCGAGGAGACGCGGATCTACCAGTTCTGTCACAGCGACGAGACGAAGCTGCTCTCGCCCGTCGTCGCCGAGGTCGGCGGGCTGATGCTCGAGGCCGTCAGCTGCCGGAACGGCTGGTCGATGCGCCTCCAGTTCTCCGACCGCGAGTCGATCACCGAGATCTGGGAGTACTGCGAGCGCGAGGGGATCACATTCGACCTGCGACAGCTCTACCGGCAAGACGAGTGGACCATCGGCGGCGTGACGGGGTTGACCGAGCCTCAGCGCGTCGCGCTGCTGACCGCCCACGAGGATGGGTACTTCGACGAGCCACGCGAGACGTCGCTGGAAGAACTGGCCGAGGAACTGGACATCTCTCCGACCGCCGTGGGCGGACGGATCCGCAGGGGGACGGCCAAGCTGATCGAGACGACGCTCACGGACGACTGACGACCGCGCGAGAGCGGGAATCCGACCTCACCGCGTGGCGGAGGCCGCACGGAGGCGGTCGAGGATCTCTTCGCGGTCGGCGTCACGGTCGGTCTCGGCGGCGAGTCGACCGGCGACGAAGTCGAGCAGGTCGAGTTCCCGGAGTACCGCGACGGCGGCCTCCCGGTCGACGCCGAGCTCGCGCGTCACCTCGTGGACCGTCGCCGACCGCTCGACGGCCGCGACGAGTCCCTCGACGGTGACGTCCTCCGGGAGCCCGATGCCGTCGGTGCGGACGACCGGCGACTCCAGCGCTCCGCCGGCGTCCGACGCCGAGGTCGACTCGGAATCGGCGACCGCGTCGCCGCCCTCCCCGGTGTCGTAACTGCCGGGCTGGTGGATGTCGTAGTCGACCATGTACCGCCGGACGGTCTCGGCGCTGACGTCCATCTCGAGGGCGTCGGCCATCTCGGCGAACGTCTCGCAGGAGCCGTAGACCTCCGCGAGGAGGTCGGGGTTCCTGAACGGGGGGACGTCCGCGTCCCGCGGATCGCCCCCGGCATCGGGGGCCGCCGGCTCCGCGGCGGTCCCGGCGGGGCGGTCGGCCCCGTCTCCGCTCGGAGTCGGTGCGGCCGCCGGGCCGCCGTCCGCCTCGATCGGCACTGACGCCGAGAGCGTGACGGCGACCGAGCCGCCCTCGAACGTCGCGCTCGCGACGTCGACCGCGACGTCCTCCCCGGTCGCCGGCACGACGGCCTCGACCGATTCGAACTCGAGACCGAGCGTCCCGTCCTCGCCGGCGCTCGCAGCGACGAGTCCCACGTCCGCGCTCCCGAAGGTCGACAGCGTCAGTTCGACGGCGGCGGTGACCGCCGCCGTCCCGTCCGGAGCGGCGGCCTCGGCGAGGCCGACGTCGCTCACTACTCCCTCTCCCTCGCAGTCCTCGAGGAAGCGCGCTAGCTTCCGGAGTGCGGCACTCGTACACATGGCTGCTCGTACCCCGAAACAGATCCAGACGGGCAAGAAAGCGCGTGAGGAATAGCGGAACCGTTTAAGTCCGCGTCGGTCCCGGCAAGGGAACCTCTCCCCGACCGGAAGGCGAGAGACCCGGCGTCCAGGGAGAGCGGTCCCGCGTCAGGCGTCGGCGCGTCGCTCGGCCGCGCGCGCGACATTCCGTGAGAGAGCGGCGAGCGTGACCGGCCCGACGCCGCCGGGGACGGGGGTGATCGCCCCGGCGACCGCCCGAGCGCTCTCGAAGTCGACGTCGCCGACGACCTCGGTGCCGCCGTCGTCGCCCCGGCGTCGGTTCGCGCTCACGTCGACGACGACGGCGCCCGGGGAGAGCATCGATCCGTCGACGAGTCCCGGAACGCCGGCGGCGGTGACGACGACGTCCGCCCGTCTGGTCTTCGCGGCGAGGTCGTCGGTCCGGGAGTGACAGACTGTCACCGTCGCGTTCCCCGGCGTCGCGTCCTGGAACAGGAGGTTAGCGAGGGGCTTCCCGATGGCGTCCGACCGACCGACGACGACGGCCTCGCGGCCCGCGACCGGGACGTCGTACGCCCCGAGCAGACGCCGGACCGCCGCCGGCGTCGCCGGCACGAACCGGGGGTCGCCGGCGACGAGTCGGCCCACGTTCTCGGGGTGGAAGCAGTCGACGTCCTTCCGCTGATCGATGCGTCGCGCGACGTCCGCCGACGCGATCCGGTCGGGCAAGGGGACCTGGACGAAGACGGCGTGGACGGCGGAGTTCCCCGAGAGACGCTCGACGGCGTCGAACAGCTCTTCGGCGGGGGCGTCCGGATCGAGGCGGCGGTCCCGCGTGGCGATCCCGGCGTCGGCGCACGCATCGTGTTTCAGGTCCATGAACCGCTCGTCGGCCGGGTCGTCGCTCATCAGGACGGTCCCGAGCGTCGGAACCACGCCGCGCTCCCGGAGCGCGCGGACCCACCGGTCGACGCCCTCGCGGATCGCCGCCGCGACGGGATCGCCGAGGAGCCGTTCGGCCGACACGGTCCCAGTCGGGGCGATAGGGTCGTATGTCCGTCGACTGAGGCCGTCCCGTCGGAGGCCGGGCCGTCCGTCGCGCGGATGTGCGGTCGGTGCCGGGGGGTCGACCGTGGGGCGGGCGTCGTTACTCCTCGAGGGCCCCCAGCCGCCAGGACTCGGTGTCCGGGACCTGGTTGAACGTGTAGATGTGGACCCCCCGGATCCCGTAGTCCGGGTCGGCGGCGTACGGGGCGAGTCCCTCGATGAGCCCATCGGGGGTATACATTCCCCGCGAGCCGACGAGCTGACGGACGAATCCCAGGATTCCGGTCGTCTTCCGGAGGAACCGCACCGAGTCCCCGACGCCGACCTTCTGGGAGATCTCGAGCAGCCGCTGGTACTTCATCACGCCCGGGATGCCGACCTCGACCGGGAGGTCGACGCCCCGCCCGCGGATCTCCTCGATCCAGTCGACGACCGTCTCGGGGTCGTAACAGAGCTGCGTGACGATGTAGGTGGCGTAGGGCTCCTTCCGCTCCATCGCCTCGGCGAGCGTCTCGTCGTCGAGGAACTCGTGGCCCTCCGGGTAGCCGGTGATGCCCACCTCCTCGAACTCGTAGTCGAGGTCGTCGAGCGTCGAGAGCAACTGGTAGGCCGACTCGAACTCGCCGGCCGGCTCCTCGCGGTCGCCCCCCGGGACGAAGATGTCGTCGACGCCGGCCTCGGTGAGTCGTCGGGCGATCTCCCGGAGGTGGTCCTCGTCGCGGACGTACCGCGCTGCGACGTGGGGGACGATCTCGTAACCCGCCGCGGTCGCCTTCTCGGTCCACTCGAGGGTCGCCTCGATGCCCAGCGTCGGCGACGTGGTGATGGCGATCTGCGCGCCGTCGGGCAGCTGTTGCATCTGCTCGCCGAAGCTCTCGAACGGCATCAGCTCGAACCGCGGCTCGCTGAGCAGGTCCGTTACTCCTTCCGCCTCCTGCTTTTTTCTTTTCAGTGACATTTTTCGTTCGTGGAATCCTCGGACGGTTCACCGCGTCTCGGGGAGCCGGCGGTCGTGCGGCGAGCGCCGGTCCGGGGTAGTCCGCGCCCCGGCGCTCCGCTCGCGGGGCCGACGCGCGCCGGGGCGTCCCACGGCTCGGGGTCCGCGTCGGCGTCGGACCCCGGCAGTCGTCGACCGGGAGCCCGGCCGGCGGGGCCGCTCACTCCTGGGCGTCCTCGCGGGCGTTGAGCTTCGCCTGCTCGCGGGCGCTCGGGTTCACCGAGGGCTTGAACGGCACCTTCGAGACCTTCGCGTAGACCGGTTCGCCGGGCTCCTCGGCGTACTCGTCGGGGAGGTGGACCTGGAACTCGATGTCCGTGTCCTCGTCGTAGACGCTGTCGTCCAGCGTCGTGTCGAGGTCGTCCAGTTTCCCCGCCGGCACGAACCCGAGCGCGATGTTGGTCTCGAGTTCGGGGTTCCACCACGGCGAGGTGACGTAGCCGCACTCCTCGCCGGTGTCGGGGTCGGAGATGATCCAGAAGTCAGAGGCGTAGTCCCGGATCGGCTCGCCGGCCATCTTGAGGCCGACCAGCTTGTGTTCGAAGGGGTACTCGCCGTTCTCGATCTGCTCTTTCTGACGCTCGAGTTCCTCCCTGCCGACGTAGTCGGCGTCCTTGTCGTCGGGCACCTGGTAGGCCAGGTTGACCTGGAACGGCGACGTCTCGTGGTCCATGTCCTGGCCCCACGAGAGGATCCCCGCCGCGATCCGGCGGTGGTGGGAAGGCGCGATGACGTCCCCGCCGTGGTCCTTGACCGACTCCATGACCGGGTTCCAGACCTGCTCCGCGTTCTCCATGGAGTCCTTCACGTAGATCTCGAAGCCCTTCTCCCCGGAGAAGCCAGTCTGGCTCACCAGCACGGAACAGCCGTTGACCTCGGCCTCCATCAGCCCGTAGTAGGGGATCTCCTTGACCTCCTCGCCGACGACGTCGACCATGACGTCGACGGACTTCGGCCCCTGGATCTGCATCGGCGAGATGTCGATCTCGTCGATCTCGACGTCGTAGTCCTCGCCGACGTTGACCCCCTGGAGCCACTGCATGAGCGTCGAGTCCGAGATGGAGAACCAGAACTCGTCGTCGTCGAGACGCAGGAGCACCGGATCGTTGAGGATGCCGCCGTCCTCGTTGCAGAGGATGGCGTACTTCCCGTGCATCGGCTTGATCTCGGTCGCGTCGCGGGTGATGACGTAGTTGACGAAGTCCTCCGCGTCGGGACCCTTGACCCGGATCTGGCGTTCGACCGCGACGTTCCACAGCGTCACGTGGTTGACCAGGAGGTCGTACTCGGCCATCGCGCCGCCGTCCTCCGGCTCGATCATGCCCCGCGGGTGGTACATCCGGTTGTAGACGGTCGCGCGCCAGCAGCCCTCCTCGACCGAGAGGTGCCAGAACGGCGACTTGCGTACGCGCGTGGAGATGAGCATCTGGATGTCGGCGTCGCCCGTCTGGCGCAGGTTCCGCGGCAGGACGCGGTCGGATTGGTCGATCTGAGGGTGGTTCGGGTGGTCCATTTCGTCCGGTTTGAGCGGTTCGTTCTCTGCCATCAGTTCGCAGGAGCCGGTCCTCCGTGATAAGGCTGGACCACAGCTATTCCGTGCGTATAAGTCAGACGGGGCGAGGAGGCCGGTCACCGGCGCGCGCTCCAGGCGGCTCCGGCCGGAGGAGAAACGACATCCGATTTATATGTTGTGGATCCGGTCCCAGTGAGCGCCCCCGTTCCCCCGCGCTGACGGGCGATCCCGACCATTCTTAACGGCCCGTCCGGTTACTCCAACCCGTGTCTCACGCCGGGCGCGGGTCGGCCGGCCCGGCCGGTGAGCGACCGACACCACCATGACCCGCAACTGCTATTCCGACGCGACGGACCGAGACGGGGGGTCCCCGTGACGCGCGTCCTCGACGGCAACGCCGTGGGCGACCGGATCCGGGACGACCTCCGGGACTGCATCGACACGCTCGAACGGGAGGGCGTGACGCCGGGACTCGCGACCGTCCTGATGAGCGACGACCCCGCCAGCGAGACGTACGTCTCGATGAAGACGCGGGCCTGCGAGGACCTCGGCATCGAGAGCGTCCACCGCGAACTCGACTCGTCGGCGCCGGCCGAGGAACTGTTCGACACCGTCGAGGCGCTGAACGGGGACCCCTCGGTCCACGGGATCCTCGTCCAGATGCCCGTCCCCGACCACGTCGACAAGCGGCGCGTCCTCCGGAGCATCGATCCGCGGAAGGACGTCGACGGCTTCCACCCCGAGAACGTGGGCCGACTCGTCGCCGGCGACCCCCGGTACAAGCCCTGCACGCCCCACGGCATCCAGAAGTTGCTCGCGGCGGCGGACGTCGATCCCGAGGGCGAGGACGCGGTCGTGGTCGGTCGCTCGGAGATCGTCGGCAAGCCGATGGCGAACCTCCTCGTGCAGAAGGCCCCCGGCGGCAACGCGACGGTGACGGTCTGTCACTCCCGGACCGACGACCTCGCCGCGAAGACCCGCGAGGCCGACATCGTCGTCGCGGCGGCGGGCGTCCCCGAGATGATCGACGGGTCGATGATCGCCGAGGGCGCGACGGTCATCGACGTGGGCGTCAACCGCGTCGACGCCGACACCGAGAAGGGGTACGAACTCGTCGGCGACGTCGACTTCGAGAGCGCCGAGGAGCGCGCCGGCGTCATCACCCCCGTCCCCGGCGGCGTGGGTCCGATGACGATCACGATGCTGCTGTACAACACGGTGAAAGCCGCCAGCCTACAGGCGGAGGTCCCGGTCGACCTCCCCTGAGCCGACGACGCGACCGGCCGGCCGCCGACCTCAGAACAGGCCGGAGACGTTCCCGTCGGCGTCGACGTCCATGCCGGCCGCGGCCGGGTCCTCGGGCAGGCCGGGCAGCGTGAGGACGTCGCCGGTGAGCACGACGAGGAAGCCGGCGCCCGCGGAGGGGTAGACCTCTTTCACCTCGAGCATCCAGTCCTCGGGCGCCCCCTTCCGGCTCGGATCGTCGCTGAGCGAGTGGAAGGTCTTGGACATGCAGATCGGGACGTCCTCGAACCCGTGGTCCGAGAGGCGCTCGATGTCGTCCTCGGCGTCGCCGTGGTACTCGACGCCGTCGGCGCCGTAGATCTCGGTCGCCACGGCCTCGATTTTCTCCTTGATCGGAACGTCGAGGTCGTACAGCGGTTCGAACGACGAGTCGGCCTCCGCGGCCTCGGCGAGCTGCTCGGCGAGGTCGATGCCGCCCTCGCCGCCGTCGCTGAAGACGTTGGACTCGGCGACGCCGACTCCCAGTTCGTTCTCGCAGTGGTCGACGACCGCCTCGATCTCGGCGTCGGTGTCCTCGGGGAAGCGGTTGATCGCGACGACCACCGGGACGCCGAACTTCTGGAGGTTCCGGACGTGCTTGTCGAGGTTCTCGAACCCCCCGCGGACGGCCTCGATGTCCTCCGCCTCCAGTTCGTCGATCTCCGCGGGCCACATGTCTTTGCCGTGGTACTTCAGCGCCCGGACGGAGGCGACCAGCGTGACCGCGTCGGGTTCCATGTCGCCGAAGCGACAGACGATGTTCATGAACTTCTCGGCGCCCAGGTCCGAGCCGAAGCCCGCCTCGGTGACGAGATACTCCGAGAGGTGGCCGGCGACGTCGTCGGCGATCAGGGAGTTGGTCCCGTGGGCGATGTTGGCGAAGGGGCCGCCGTGGACGAACGCCGGCGTCCCCTCGATGGTCTGGACGACGTTCGGCTTGAGCGCCTCCTTCAGCAGGACCGTGACCGCGCCGGTCGCCTCGATGTCGTCGGCGGTGATCGGGTCCCCGTCCTCGTCGTAGGCGACGATGATGCGGCCGACCCGCTCCTTGAGGTCCTCGAGGCTGTCGGCGAGACAGAGCACCGCCATCAGTTCGGAGGCCGCCGTCAGGATGAACCCGTCCTCGCGTGGGACGCCGGTGACCTCCCCGCCGAGGCCGACGACCGTCTCCCGGAGGACGCGGTCGTTCATGTCGATGGCGCGCGGCCAGTTGACCCAGTTGACCGCGACGTCGAGGTCGTTGCCCTGCTTGATGTGGTTGTCGAGCATCGTCGCCATGAGGTTGTGCGCGGAGGTGAGCGCGTGGAGGTCGCCCGTGAAGTGGAGGTTGATGTCCTCCATCGGGAGTACCTGGGAGTACCCCCCGCCGGCGGCTCCGCCTTTCACGCCGAAGACCGGCCCCAGCGACGGCTCCCTGACTGCGACGAGGGCGTCCTTGCCGATCTGGTTGAACGCCTGGCCCAGACCGACAGTCGTCACCGTCTTGCCCTCCCCCATCGGCGTCGGCGTCATCCCGGTCACGAGCACGAGTTTGCTGTCGGCCTCGCGCTCCTCGCGGATCCGGTCGATGGCGTCGAAGGTCACCTTCGCCTTGTAGTCGCCCGACAGTTCGAGGTCGTCGCGGTCCAGGCCGAACGGCTCGACCACGTCGGCGATGTGGCTCTTGTTCACTGACTGCGCGATCTCGTAGTCCGTGGGTATCGACTGCTCGGGATCGTCGGATAAGGCCATCTCGGAGTGTGATTTCCCATGACGGGGTTATCAATGCTGGCATGCGCAGAATCACACGTATATGACGGGGACGGCAGGTGACGGCCGCGCGGCGGTCGCGACCGGCGCCGCGACGACGCGTCCCTCGCCACGCGGCGGCCGACGCCCCGAGACGAACCGGGCGAACCTCTTCTCGTCTGTTAACCGATAGATCGAGGTTCCGGAGGCCGACGGCACCGAGTCGTTCCCGACTTCCGACACGTCGGGTTCGACCGGTGACTCGCTCCGGGCGGCCCGGCCGCCGACCGGCGGCTCCGGAAGTATCCGCATCTCTATGCGTTGTGGTTCGGGGAGCGAACCGGCTCGACGAGAGCTTTATCAGGACCGGTACGGACCGGGATCGGTATGGAGTACCACGAGGCGGTGGACACCCTCGAGCGGTTACGGCGGCTCCGGCCCAAACTGGGGACGGAGACGACCGCCTCCCTGCTGGCGGAGCTGGGCGACCCCCACGAGGGGACGGCCGCCGTCCAGGTCGCCGGGTCGAACGGGAAGGGGAGCACGGCTCGCATGCTCGAGCGCGTGCTGCGGGAGGCCGGCCTCGACGTCGGTCTCTACACCTCGCCGGACCTCAACGACCTGCGCGAGCGAGTCCGGGTCAACGGCCGGAAGATCCCGAAACACCGGGTCGTGCGGTTCGTCGAGGAGGCCTGGCCGCGCGTCGTCGAGCAGTCGGCGGTCGGCGAGTCCCCCACGTTCTTCGAGGCGTTCACCGCCCTGGCGCTCTGGCACTTCGACCGCGAGGGCGTCGACGTCGCGGTGCTGGAGGTCGGCATCGGCGGCCGGTACGACGCCACGAGCGTCGTCGACCCGGTCGCGGCGGCGGTCACCACGGTCAGCCTCGAGCACACGGACATCCTCGGATCGACCGTCGAAGAGATCGCCCGCGACAAGGCCCAGGTCGCGCCGACGGACCGGCCGCTGGTGACCGGCGCGACCGGGCGCGCCCTGGGGACCATCCGCGAGGAGACGGACGTCCTGACGGTCGGTGACGGAGACGGGGACGACCGGCCTGCCGGACCGGCCGCCGACGGGGGGTCGGAGACCGCCCCCGCGGTGCCGGACGTGACTGCGAGCGAGACCGGCATGGTCTCGCTCGCGGAGTCGTCGGTGTCGCTGGCCGGCGACGGCTGGGAGGTGCAGACGCCGACGCCGCTGCTCGGACGCCACCAGGCGACCAACGCTGGCATTGCCGCCGCACTCGCCCGACAAGTCGGGACCGTCACCGGAACGGAGATCGCGGAGGCGGACGTCGCGGCCGGCCTCCGGAACGTCAGCTGGCCCGGCCGGTGCGAAGTGATAGACGACGCCCCCCTCGTCGTGCTCGACGGCGCTCACAACCCGGACGCGTGCGCGAAGCTCTCGGCCGTGATCGACCGGTTCGACTACGAGGACCTCCACCTGGTGTTCGGGGCGATGCTCGACAAGGACCACGCCGCGATGGCCGACGCGCTCCCGGCGGCCGATCGCGTCCTGTTCGCCGAACCGGCGGTAGACCGGGCCCAGGACACCGACACCCTGGCCGCGGTGTTCGGCCGCGAGACCGGCGCGCGGACCGAGCAGTTCGGGGCCGTCCTCGACGCCGTCGGCGCCGCCGTCCGGGGGGCCGACCCGTCGGACTGCGTCCTCGTGACCGGGTCGCTGTACACCGTCGCCGAGGCCCGCGACCGGTGGACCCGGACGCCCGTTGCCCACCGAACGACGACGCGGGGACGGGCCGCCTCGGCCATGCGGAGCGCCGATATCCCCGCCCCGCAGCGCCGGGAGCGGGCGGATCGAATGGTCTCCCGGACGGTCCGCCTCCACGCCCGGCGCGAGGCGGCAGTCGACCTGAAAGAGCGGATGCTCTCGCAGGGCGGTACCGGCGCCGTCTCGGGAATCACGGCCGCCGACGAGCACGTCGACGTAGTGCTGTCGGGGACCCTCGACCAGTTCCGGGGGCTCGTCCGCGAGTTGCGCGGAAACGGCAGCGGGAGCAGGCACCTCGCCGCACAGCTGAACGCGGCCCTCGAATCAGACGACGCCGGGCCGGACGGCGGGGAGTACCCCTGGGAGGAGCAGACGGCGGTGATGGGCATCCTGAACGTCACGCCCGATTCCTTCCACGACGGCGGCGAGTACGACGCCCTGGAGGACGCGGTCGCTCGCGCGGAGGCGATGGTCGCGGCGGGCGCT
>PXRR01000043.1:0-4390 GCA_003021975.1 Halobacteriales archaeon QS_5_70_17
TTACAGAGGACGACGTCGAAGGGGGCGTCGGCGAGCCGGTCCGCGGTCCACCGGGTGTACGCCGCCAGCGCCCGGGCCGTCCGGTCGGCGGCCGCCCGGTCGGACGCGGCGTCGGTCGGCGCCGGGCGGAGGACCGGCAGCCCCGTCTCGAAGGGATCGACGTCGGTCACCGCCGGCGACAGCGGGCCGGCGGTCGGCGCGAGCGTGACGATCCCCCGGTTCTTCCAGGTGTACTCGAAGCCCACCGACGCCGTCTCGGCGTCGTAGGTCGCGACGCGCTCACCCCAGCGGGCGCAGTCGGCCTCGGTGTCCCGGAGGTGGCGGTCGGTGACCCGCCAGCCGCCGGGGTCGTCCGTCCCGCCGGTCGCGCCGCCGCCGTCGGTATCAGCGTCCGGGGCCTGGACGTTCCGCGCGCCCGCGAAACTCGCACTGCAGGCGACGCCGCCGTCCGGGACGGCCACGCCGAGGCCGCGGGCCTCCAGGATTCCCCGCCCCGGGAGCGCGTCGGGGTCGTAGCCGAAGAGATAGGCGTGCGCCCGGTCGCTGGACAGCGGGGTCCCGGGCGGGCCGACGTCCATCGTTCCGCTCGCGCCGGCGTCCGCGAGCGCGTCCAGGGCCGGCGTGTCGGCGGCCTCGAGCGGCGTCCGCCCGCCGAGTTCGGGCGCGGGCCGGTCGGCCATCCCGTCGAGGACGATCCACAGGATCCGCCGGTCGGTCCCGCGCATGGCGGGAGTTACCGGCCGCCCCCGTCGCCGGTCAGCCCGAGGGTGCGCGCGATCGTTCGCTTCTGGATCTCGGTCGTCCCGGCGGGGATCCGGAGGTTGCGCGCGACCCGGAACACCCGCTCGACGCCGCCCGCCCGCATCAGCCCGTAGCCGCCGAGCACCTGGATGGCGCGGTCGGCCCAGTCGAACAGCCGGTCCTCGGGGTAGTACTTCAGCATGGACATGCGCCGCGTCGCTGCGGGGGGCTGGTCGAGGGCCTCCAGCCGGGTCGTCGCGTCGAGTTCCGCGAGCGTCGCCTCGGCCATCTTGCGCGTCGCGTGGAGTTCCGACAGCGTGTCGACGATGGGCCACTGGACGGCCTGATTGCGGCCGATGGGGTCGCCGAACGCCTCCCGGTCGAGCGCGTGGTCGTGCATCCTCCTCAGGAGGTACCGCCCCAGGCCGACGCACATGCCCGGCCGGCAGACGCGCCGCCAGTTGATCCAAGAGAGCGCCAGCGGCAGGCCGTCACCCACCTCGCCGACGACCTGATCGGTACCGACCCGGCAGTCCTCGAAGTGGACGTCGGCGGTGATGCCGTCCATCATGATGTTGCGGTTGATCTGGCCCACCTCGTAGCCGGGGTTGTCGGTGTCGACGAGGAACAGCGCCAGGCTCCCGACTCCCTCGCCCTCGTCGGTCCGCGCGAGCACCTGCGCGGTGTCGGCGTAGACCGCGTTCGTGATGTAGCGCTTGTGGCCGTCGATGACCCACTCGTCGCCCTCGCGGCGGGCGGTCGTTTCCACGCCGCTCAGGTCCGACCCGGCGTTCGGTTCGGTCAGGCAGATACACGCCGTCTCGCGGCCCTCGACGAGCGGCCGGAGCCACTCCTCGCGCTGGGCCTCGTCGAGGTGGAGCAACGGAGGCGCCGGCCCCTCGGTCCAGGCCATCATCGCTCGCGTCAGTCCCGATCCGTGGCCGGTGCCGTAGCGGAACACCTCCTCCTGGACGTAGAAGTGCTCGCGCTGGGAGAGGCCGCCGCCCCCGACGTCCTCCGGCATGTGGAGCGCGTACAGCCCCGCCTCTCCGGCCCGCCGGCGGATCTCGGACTGGAGTTCGTGGACCTCCGGCCGCAGGCGGCCCTCGCCGTCGAGATAGGAGAGCGGGTCCCCGAGGTAGTCGGCGTTGTCGCGCTCGAACGGGAGGATCTCGGTCTCGATGAACTCGCGCACGCGGTCGACGACGGGAGCCACGCCGTCGGGGACCGGGAACTCGCCGTCGAGCGGACCGTCGACGCTGTTTGACATGATCTGACACGGGAGGCCGTCGAGAATAAAGTTGCCGAAGGTAGCCTTATCCGCGGTCCGCTCCCCGGGCCTGCATGCAGCGGGACTACCACGTCCACTCGAACTACTCCGACGGCTCGTTTCTCTATCTCATGCTGGAGGCCGCCGAGGCGGCCGGCCTCGATGCGGTCGGCGTCGCCGACCACTGCATCGTCTCCGAGCGCTCGGCCCTGCGCCGCGAGCGGGACGTCCTCGGGTTCGCGCTCGACGTGACCTACGGGCGACGGCGAGCGGCGATCGACGACCTCCGCGAGGAGTTCGACCTCCGGGTGTACGACGCCGTCGAGATGGACTACGTGCGCGCCGAGGAAGACGGGATCGCCGACTTCCTGGCGGACGCGGAGTTCGACTACGCCGTCGGGAGCGTCCACTCCGTCGACGGCGTCAACGTGCAGGCCGACGAGCGGTTCGCCGACCTGAACGCCGACGAACGACGGGGGATCGTCGACGACTACTACGACAGCCTGGTCGCGCTGGTCGACTCCGGCCTGTTCGAGATCGCGGCCCACCCCGACCTGGTCGAGCGCAACGAGCACCTCCGGGGACTGACGACGGAGGACCACTACGAGCGGGTCGCCGCGGCGTTCGCGGACTCCCGGACCGTCCCGGAGGTCAACGCCGGGCGGGCGCTCAGAGCGTACGGCGAACTCCACCCCGCGCCCCGCTTCTTCGAGGTCCTCCGGGAGTACGGCGTCGAGTTCACGCTCGGCACCGACGCCCACCGCCCCGGGGACGTCGCTCCCCGGATCGAGCGCATCGAGGAGTTCTGCGCCGAGACGGGACTGGAGCCGGTCGAGTTGGCCGTGTGAGGGAAGGGCTCTCGGGACGTCCCGGACGGAAACCGCTACGGGAGATTCATCCGGAGCGCAAGTCACAGTACCCCGAGCGAACGAGCGAAGCGACTGAGCGAGCGGGCCGACCGAACCCTCGACTGAGCGAGCACAGGGAGCGACGAGGGGTGAGAGAGTGCTTCTGATCGAGCTTTTGCCAGCGAGCCGGCAGCGACCGGGAAGCGTGTCGCTGCCGAGCGAGCGCAGCGAACGGTCGCTGTCAGTGCACGAGCCGCGAGCAGGAGCCGCAGAGGTTCTCCTCTTTCACGTCGACCTCGCGGACGGTCGGCGAGAAGTTCATCACGCAGCGCTTGTTGTCGCAGTGTTCCAGGCCGAGGGTGTGCCCGATCTCGTGGACGACCTCCTTGCGGACGCGGTCGGCGAAGACCTCGCTGGCGGGCTTGCTCGCGATGCCGCCGTCCGAGGAGGTCTGGAGGCGGTACGTCGAGATGACCGATCCGTTGCCGTCGAGGTAGGCCAGACCGAAGACGTAGTTGCGCCGCCGGTAGAACAGGTCGTTGGGCGTGATCGCGATGTTCTTCTCGCCCGTGCCGACGCGGCTCGCGAGTTCGATGAACTCCTCGGCGCGGTACTGATCCCGACTGTTGTCGTAGGCGTCCTCCGGGATCGGCTCGTCTCCGTGAATGGTGACATCGCAGTCGTAGACCGCGCGCACCCCGGCCGACGCCTCTCGCTTGACGACGGCGGGGACGTCGCCGACCGGCACGATGTCGACGTGCATGACCACTCCTATGGAAGCGCCCGGTATAAGTCTCCCGTCGACCCGTCCCGGATCGGCGCCGTGGCCGGGCCGAGCGGGCGGAAATTCTGTCGGCCCGGTAGGGTCGCAGGAACCGTTCCATCCGAGCAATAGAAGTAGGTGGCTGACGGCGTGTCCAACGTGCTTCCAGCAACGCGCGACGCGCTCGTCGAGCGTCTCGCGGAGTACGAGACGCTCGTCGAGGTCGGCATCGGCCACCGAACCGACGTGGCCGCGGCGCTCTCGCGTCGAGCGCGCGTGACCGCGACCGACGTCCACGACCGTCCGGTTCCCGACGGCGTAGCGTTCGTCCGGGACGACGTGGCCGAGCCCCGGTCTGACGTCTACGCGGACGCCGACGCCGTCTACTCGCTGAACTGTCCGCCGGAGCTCCACCGCCCGCTGCGCGCGGTCGCCCGTGACCACGGCGCGGACTGCCTGTTCACCACCCTCGGCGGCGACGGCCCGGCGGTCGCGGCCGACCCCGAGACGCTGCCCGGCGAGACGCTGTACGTTCCGAGCAGCGGCCCCGGCGGAGGTGCGTTCGGAGGGAGAGCATGACGCCGGGTGCCCGCCGGCGGAGGTGGCTCGCGTGAACCCCGTCGCTTCGCTCCCTGCTCACGGCGACCGCGCGAGGTGGCCGCCGTGAACCCCGACGCGGTCGTGCTGGACATCGACGGCGTTCTCGTGGACGTCGAGGACTCCTACCGGCGGGCGATCGTCGAATCCATCGAGCGCGTCTACGGCGAG
>PXRR01000043.1:4475-20867 GCA_003021975.1 Halobacteriales archaeon QS_5_70_17
CGCTCGCGCCCGACGAGCGCGAGCGCGTCCTCGCGGAGTGGGACCCCGAGCGGCTCACCGCCGTCTTCCAGCAACTCTACCTCGGCAGCGAGCGCTACCGGGAGCTGGAGGGCGCCACCCCCGAGATCGAGGGAGCGGGCTTCATCGAAGACGAGCGGGTGCTGGCCGCCACCGAGACCCTCTCGACGCTGGCCGAGCACTACGACCTCGGGATCGTCACCGGCCGCCCCGCCGCCGAAGCCGCCATCGCCCTCGACCGCGTCGGACTCGATATCGAGGACGACCGCGTGTTCACGATGGACTCGGCCGAACCCGGGAAGCCCGAGCCGGACGCGCTGGTCGCGTTCGCCGACCGGGTCGGCGCCCGACGGGTCGCCTACGCGGGAGACACCCTCGACGACGTGCGCACGGTCCACAACGCCCGGGAGGTCGACCCCGAACGGAGCTACTACGCGATCGGCGTGCTCACCGGCGGACTGACCGGCGAGGAGGGGCGCCGGAAGTTCCGCCGCGTCGACGCCGACGCGATCGTCGAGAGCGTCGACGACCTGCCGGCGCTGCTGGAGTGAGGCGGCGCGCTCCTGTCGGGGGCGAGACGGGAACGTACCGGTGACACAACGCTTAACCCGATTTCGGCCGATCTCGCGGTATGCGAATCGCACTCTGCGGCGGGACCGGCGACATCGGCGAGGCGCTGGCGCTCCGGTGGGCCTACCACACCGACCACGAGGTGCTGGTCGGCTCCCGGGACCCCGAGCGCGCCCGGGGGAAAGCCGAGGAGTACGAGACCGAACTCGACAGCCGCGGCGTCGAGGCGGACGTCAAGGGGTTCGAGAACGCCATGGCCGCCGACCGCGCGGACGTGGTCGTGCTGGCGGTCCCCGCCTACCACCTCGTGGACACGGTCGAGGCCGTCGCCGACCGCCTCGACGACGAGAGCGTGCTCGTCACGCCCGCCGTCGGGATGAAACGCGACGAGGGAGGCATGCACTACAACCCGCCGTCGGCCGGGAGCGTCGCCGCGCTGGCCGCCGACGCGGCCCCCGACGACGTCCCGGTCGTCGGCGCCTTTCACAACCTCGCTGCCGGTCGGCTCGCGAACCTGGACAGCGAGTTGGAGTGGGACGTCCCCGTCTTCGGCGACGACGAGGACGCCAAGGACCTCGTCTCGGCGCTCGCCGAGGAGATCGGGGGGCTACGGGCGCTGAACGCCGGCGGTCTCGACAACGCCCCGGAGGTCGAGGCGATCACGCCGCTGTTGATCAACCTCGCGGAGAACAACGACACCCCCGCCCTCGGGGTCAGGTTCCAGTAACCGGGACCCGGACCGGCGGTCCGGGTCTGTCGAAACGGTACCCGATACCGGCGACCGCCGTCGACACGAACCGATCGACCGCCGACCGTCAGGGATAGCGGACGAGGCGAGGCGCGCTGCTGTGGACGACCGCCGCTGGACGGCTACGCGCCGGCCTGTTCGAGGGCGTCCTCGATGTCCTCGCGCTGGGTGACGCCGACGAACCGCTCGACGACCCCGTCGTCGTTCTCGATGACGAGCGTCGGCAGCGATCGGACCTGGTACTCGTTGGCCACGTCCTGTTTCTCGTCGACGTTCACCTTCTCGATGTTGAAGCGGTCCCCCCAGTCGTCTCTGATCTCTTCCAGAATGGGGTCCTGGGTCTTGCAGGGGCCACACCAGTCCGCGTAGAAGTCCTTGAGCGTCACTGACATCGGTACCGCGTACCTTGCCGGCGGCACTGAATAAGGGTTTCCTCTATGTGCGCGCGCCACGAATCTCCGACAGACGAGCGCGCGAGCGCCTCAGCTCGGTCCGGACGGGGCACAGAGCACCGCCCGAGCGACACCGCCGGTCGAAACGCTTACCCACCCCGGCACCGGAGGGACGCCCATGAGTGGCAGTCAGAGCGGCGGGCTGATGTCGAGTGCCGGACTCGTCCGGTACTTCGACGCCGAGGACCGTAACGCACCGCAGATCAACCCCAAGACCGTCGTCGCGTTCGGCGCCCTGTTCGGCGTCGTCGTCCAGGTCCTCAACGCCCTCGCGTAGCGACCGGCAGCGCGGTCCGCGCCCTTTTGGCTCTCCCGGGCCTACCGATCGGTATGACGATCACGGCAGGCGTCGTCGCCGTCCAGGGGGACGTCTCGGAGCACGCCGCGGCCGTCCGGCGAGCGGCGCGCGCGCACGGCCACGGCCGGAGCGGCACCGGCTCCGGCGAGCCCCGGGAGGCCGCCGAGGTACACGAGATCCGGACGAGCGGGATCGTTCCCGACTGCGACGTGTTGCTCGTGCCCGGCGGCGAGTCGACGACCATCTCGCGGCTGCTCGCCCGTCAGGGGATCGACGAGGAGATCCGCGAACATGTCCGGGCCGGCAAGCCGCTGCTGGCGACCTGCGCGGGGCTGATCGTCGCCAGCCGCGACGCGAAAGACGACCGCGTGGAGACGCTGGACCTGCTCGACGTCAGCGTCGACCGGAACGCGTTCGGCCGTCAGGTCGACAGCTTCGAGGCGCCGCTGTCGGTGACGGGCCTCGACGAGCCGTTCCCCGCCGTGTTCATCCGGGCGCCGATGATCGACGAGGTCGGCGCGGACGTCGAGGTACTCGCCACCTGGGAGGACCGCCCGGTCGCGGTCCGTCAGGGGTCGATCCTCGCCACCTCGTTTCACCCGGAACTGACCGACGACGACCGGATCCACCGGCTGGCCTTCTTCGAGACGGTTCCCGCCTGACCGGCGAGAGCGGAGGTCTACCGCCGGATGAGCCGAGACCTGCGAGAGGAATGGCTAGACGTTTCCGTGGGAGGCCCGAGGTGGAGATATGAACGCAGCCATCGAGGCGGTCCGCGTCGCCGGAACGCCCGAGGGACCGGTGCCGCTCGTCGTCATCGACGTCGACGGCGAGGACGACGTCCTCCCCATCTTCATCGGCTTCGACGAGGCGACCAGCATCGCCCGCGGGATGGACGCGACCGACATCGGCCGGCCGCTGACCCACGACCTCCTGCTCGACGTCATGGAGGAACTCGGCGGGCGCGTCGAGCGCGTTCACGTCGGCGCCATCGAGGACGGCACCTACATCGCGGACCTCCACCTCGCGACCCCCCGAGGGGACGCAGTCGTCGACGCCCGCCCCAGCGACGCGCTGGCGCTCGCCGCCCGGACGAACTGCCGGATCACCGTCGAGGAGGCGGTCTTCGAGGAGGGCCGGGAGGCCCGCGACCGGTTCGACCAGCTCGACGACATCCGGCAGGTGATGGGCGAGGAGGGGGGGTTCGATGTCTGAAGACGGTCCGAGCGCCGCGAGCGCGGGCGGGAGCGGCGAGTCGAGCGAGAGAGCGAGTGAGAGAGAGGACGGGAACGCCGATACCGGCGCCGAGGACGCCCTCGCGGAGCTGTTCGCGGTCATCGAGGACCGGAAGGCCCACCTCCCCGAGGACTCCTACACCGCTTCGCTCTTCACCCACGAGAAGGGGGAGAACGCCGTCCTCGAGAAACTCGGCGAGGAGACCACGGAACTCGTCCTCGCGGCGAAAGACGGCGAGCGCGAGGACCTCGCCCACGAGTCGGCCGACCTCGTCTACCACCTGCTGGTGCTGCTGGCGATGAAGGACATGGACGTCGAGGACCTGCTGGCGGAGCTTCGAGCCCGCCGGTAGTCTCGCGTTCTCGCGGTCCTGCGCTCTCCGCTCTCGCGGTTTCCCACCTCGCTACTCGCGGGGCTCGAAGCGGTGCCGGACCGCGGTCGCGTCCTCGTTCCACTCGAAGCCGTCGTGGGCCCGCTGCATGCGCTCGCGGTAGGCCTCCAGGTCCTCCGAGCCCTCCGCGCGGGCGTCCTCGTCGGTGACGTCCCCGAGCGTCCGCTCGTCGACGTCGGTTACCTCGAAGGTCGTCCCGTCGATCTCGAAGGTGTCGCCCGGGTCGGCGTGGGCGTTGCCCCGGTGGATCTGCGTCATCTCGCCGTCGAGCGCCATCTGGCGGACGCGGTCGTTCGGGAGGAGGTCGGCGGCGTCGATCCGTGCCATACCGGCGTTACGGACGCGAGGGGCAAAACGCTACCCCGGCCGAGGACACCACGGGCCTCGGTCGGGGTTGCCCGGCGCGGCGGCGCGATCCCCGTTCAGGCCAGCGCCCCGCCGACCGCGCCGCCGACGGCGCTGGGCAGCGAGAGGAGGAACCACGCGACGACGGCGAAGGCGGTGACCCCGAGGCCGAGGGCGGCCCCCTTGGCCCCGAGGCCGATCCCCAGTAGCGCCGAGCCGAAGATCCCGATGAGCAGCGCGATGATCAGCCCGCCGAGCGCACCCGCGAGCAGGCCGTGCCACGCCCCGCTGGTGATCCCGACGCCGGCCACGTAGCCGGCGACGGTCCCGCCGACCACGGCGGCGGCCAGCTGTCCGAGGACGGGGACGGCGAGTCCGATCGACCCGAGGACGACCTCGACCACGAAACCGACGAACACGGCGGTCCAGTTGACCATACTGCGGGTAGGCCCCGGCGAGGTAAATCGATAGCGGCGCGGGGTCGCACGGAGCGTCGGGTGCCGAAGGCCGGGCGCCGAACGCCGAGAGGCGCGACAAGGGACGCGCTTTTGCCCGCTCGCACGGTACTGGACCTATGACTTTCGAGAACCTCCAGACCGTACCGCGGTCGGAGGAGGTCATCGACAAGGCGTTCTCGCGGGCGGCGCGGGCGGGCCGGGCCAAGTCCGGGCTCGAGGCCCAGCAGTCGATGCTCCAGACCGCGGCGAACGTCGTCTCGGACAACCTCGAGAACGTCTCGACGTCCTGGCCGGACTTCGACGCGATCGACCCCTTCTACTACGAACTCGCTGACGCCGTGATCCAGGCCGACGGCGCCGATGTGGGGGGCGTCGACGAGCTCCGCCAGCACCTCTCGGAGGTGACCTGGGCCAGCCGGCAGGCCGAGGCCATCCGCGACGAGTACCAGTCGAAGCTCCGGAACGTCGACCCCGAACTGGCCCGAAAGCACCGCAAGCAGGCGTTCGCTCGCCTCGCGGACGTCGTGGAGGAGATCGAGGGCGACCTGCTGGCGCTCAACGGGGCGCGGGACACGCTCCGGACGCTGCCGGACATCCGCGCCGACGAGCCGGCGATCGTCATCGCGGGCTACCCCAACGTCGGGAAGTCGACGTTCGTCAACGCGGTCACGAACGCGCGCAACGAGATCGCCTCCTACCCGTTCACGACCAAGCAGGTCCGGGTGGGTCACGTCGAGCGCGACCGCATCCGCTACCAGCTGATCGACACGCCGGGGCTGCTCGACCGGCCAGCCGAGGACCGCAACGGAATCGAGCGCCAGGCCGTCAGCGCGCTCGAACACCTCGCGGACTGCATCCTCGTGTTCGTCGACGCCAGCGGCGCGTGTGGCTACCCCGTCGAGACACAGCTCGCGCTCCGGGACGAACTCGCCGCCCGCTTCGAGGACGTCCCCGTGTTGACGGTCTGCTCGAAGGCCGACCGCTCGCGGGACCTCGAGGCCGACCACTACCTCAGCGTCGAGACCGGCGAGGGCGTCGAGGAACTGGTCGACCGGGCCGTCGAGGCCGTCGACTGGGAGATCGAACTCCCCTTCGAGGAGGGGTAGACCGAGGCGTCCCGGCGGCGACCGCCCGCGCCACTCCGCCCTCTCTCCCCTGCCTGTCCCGTCCCATCGCCTCGCCATCGCTGCTCCGGTCCACGCCGGTCCGTTTCACTTCGCTTCGCTCCGGTCTAACCCCCACGGAGCGCGTCGACGCCCGTCAGAGAACCAGCGACGCGGCCACGCCGATCAGGGCGACCCGAAGGGCGAACTTCAGCCGCTCGGCCACGATCCGGTGGGCGAGCCACCACCCGACCGCCACGCCGCCGAGGTACGCCCGCGAGATCAGGTAGACCAGCGGGGCGACGACGGCGTCCAGGAGGGAGTAGTTCGCCGCCGTGAACAGGGCGGTGGCCGCGACGACGCCCGCGACCCGCCAGTCGATCCCGCCCGACCGGGTGAACGCGGCGCCGCCCAGTATCGCGCCGACGGCGAACGTCGCGCTCGCGGTACCCGCGACCTCGGCGCTCGAGAGCGAGGTCAGCAAGTACAGTCCCGCGACGACGAGGATCCCGCCCGGGCCGATGGAGGTCACGATCGCCCCGCCCAGGAAGGAGAGGGCGACGAGCGCGGCCAGGATCTCGGGGGCGAGCGCGAACACGTCGGTACTCTCCGGACCGATGCGCCCCGGGCGGTCAGTCGTTCACCCTGCCTGCGGTCGGACTTCCGGCCGAGGACCGCTGAGGCCGCCCTGGGGTGGCCCGGCGGGGCGTCCGGACCGTCTCGGGCGTCAGGCGCTCGTCGCGTTGTAGGTCACGGTCACCTGCGCGCGGACGGTGACCGTCCCGGCCTCGATCCGGGTCGGGGCCCCGCCGCCCGCGCCGTCGGCGGCGGCCGCGGCGACCTCGCGGCGGACGACCGGCTCGACGCCGGTCGGTCCCGTCGAGGCCGCGGCGACGCCGGTCAGCCGGAGGTCGCCGCTCTCGGCGATCGTCTCGGCGTCCGCGCGGGCGTTCGCCATCGCGTTCTCGATGGCCCGCTCGCGGAGGTCCTGTCGGGTCGCGTCGCTCAGGCCGAACGTGACGCGCTCGATTCGGGAGGCGCCGTTCTCGACGGCGACGACGACGGCGTCGCCGGCAGCGTCGGGGTCGTCGACCCGCACGGCGAAGGAGTGCCGGCCGACGTACTCGGGGTCGCCGCTCTCGCCGCGCCGGCGCTCCCGGCGGTCCCGGTCGATGTCGTACCGGACGCTCGTGACGTTGTACCCCTCGGCTTCGAGAGCTTCGCGCATCACCGAGCTGTTCTCGGCGAGCCGGTTCCGGACCGCCCGCGCGTCGTCGCCGCGCTCGACGACGGCGACGCGGACGGTCGCCCGGTCGGGCGCCGCCTCGACGGCGGCGTCGGCGCTGACCTGAACGGTCCGGTCGCCGGCGTCGCTCCCCGAACCGGCGTTCGCGAGCCCGCCGATGCACCCTGCGAAGATCAGAAGCGCCGCGACCCCGGCGGCCGCGGCGAGCTGTCGTGTGTGTCGCATGACACCACGTGCTCGCGTCTCCGGGGAAAAATACCCACTCGAGCGTCAAACGACCGTTTGAGGCACCGGTCGGCGGGCCCGACAGTCGGCCTGTCGAGCGGGACGCGCTCAGCCGACGGTCTCGGTCTCGACGTAGCGGACCTGGACCCCGACGTCCTGGCCGGCCATTCGATCGACGGCGCGGTCGAGGCGCTCGGCCAGGTCCGGCGGCCGGTCCCCGGTCACCCCGACGGTGACGACGACGCGTCTCGGCTCGCTGAAGAGGACGTACTCGTTGGTCGTGTGGATCGACACGTCGAGCAGCGTCGCCTCCTCGGTGTCTTCGAGGACGCCGCCGACGGCGCCGCGGATGTCCTGTTCGGTGGTCGCGCTCGTGTAACTGCTGTAGGTTACGCCCCCGAGGAACACCGAGAGGAGGGCGACCGCTCCGACGAGCACGACGAGTCGCTTGATCGTCGCCGAGCGGGCGTCCGCGCGCCGGAAGATCGGCTCCGGGTGGTACCCCTGGTACCAGAGAACGGCCAGCGCCGCGAGGTTGATCGAGAGGAGGTTGACCAGCGTGAGGACGCTCGATCCGATCGCCGCCCCGGGCAACTGCCACGCGATGGCGATGCCGATAGTCGCCGCCGGCGGGATGAGCGCAACGGCGATCATCACGCCGACCAGCGCGGTCGAGACGCCGGCGGTGAGGCTCACGATCCCGGCCACGCCGGCCCCCAGCGCGACCGCGAGCGAGAGGACGTTCGGCGCGAGGCGCTCCTCGATCTCGCCGATCGTCGTCGGGTCGAGCGTCGGCGGGACGACCCCGATCGTCCGGACGGCGACCGCGAAGAGGGTCGCCGCGACCACCGAGAGGACCACCCCCAGGAACTGGAGTTTCACGCCCCGCTTGAACAGTTCGTCGTCGTCGACGACCGTCCCGACCGACGCCGACAGGGCCGGACCGATCAGCGGCGCGATCACCATCGACCCGACGACCGTCGCCGGGGAGTCGAGCAGCAGGCCCGCGGTGGCGACGATGGCGCTGACGAGCGTCAGGGTCACGTAGTTCGGCGTCGAACTCGACAGCCCCTGGGCCTTGGCCTGCAGCTCCTCGCGGGCGATGCGGTCCTCGTCGCCCTCCTCGGCGTACTCTTCGGAGAGCTCCTCGAAGCGCTTCGAGACGACCGTCTCGACCTCCGTGATGATCGTGTAGCCGTTCTTCGCGACGCCGGCCCCCCGGAGGCTCGTGAGCACCTCCTCGACAGCGCTGATGGGCAGCGGGAAGGTGACCGTCGCCTCGTAGTCCCGGTCGCTCGTCTCGTCGCTGACGACGTAGTCGATCCCCCGATCGTCGAGGATCTCGAGGACCGCGTCACGGTTCCCTTCCGGGATAGCTACCTGGACGAGTCGCACGGCTCGGTTCTCACCTCCGCGAAAAAAATAGCTACGGGTCGGACGGCCCGCGTCGCGCTGTCGCTCCGCCCTCGCAGTTCGCGGTCGGCGGGTCAGCCGAACAGCCGCTCGCGGAGTGTCCGGTCGGTCGGGCGCTCGGTCAGCAGCACCGAGCAGTCGACGTCGCTGATGACGTCGAAGTGCAGCGCGTCTCTGACGAGCCGCGACAGCAGCCCCCGGTCGGTCGCGCCGATGAGCACGAACGTGCTGTCGTCGGCCTCTCGGGCGATCGCGCCCTCGATGTCCCCCGAGTCGTCGACCGTGCGGCGGGCGTCCTCGAGGTCGTGGTCGGTCGCCCACTCCTGGAGGAACTGCTCGCCGGCCTCCCGCTCGTCGGGGTCGTCGACGACGTGCAGCAGCGAGATAGCGGATCCGACCGTCTCGCGCAGTGCGCGCGCGACCTCGGCGGCCAGGTCGGAGTCCGGCCCGCCGGCGGTCGGGAGCAGGACCCGCGAGAGGTCCAGCCCGCGATCGCTGAAGACGAGGAAGTCACAGGGCAGGTCGCTCGTCAGCTCCCGCAGCGACCGGCTGGTGCGGACGGTGTCCCAGGGCTGGTCGTTGCCCCACCCTATTACGACCAGATCGGCCTGCTTCCGGTTGGCGATGTCGAACACCTCTTCGAAGGAGCGATACGAGACGGTCGTCGAGGTCTCGCAGCCGACGTTGTAGTCGTTGAGCCGCTCGCGGACGTTCTCCATCTGGCGGTCGGACTCGGAGACGATTCGGCTGCTCTGCCGGCTGCCGTACCCCCCGGACCGGCCGTCTGGGACCTGGACGATGTGGACCGCGTGGACGGTCGCGTTCTCCTTCGCGCTCGCGACCGTGGCGGCCAGTTCGACGAGCCGGGACTCCGTACGGGGGTTCCCGATCGGGACGACGATCCGGTAGGCGTCGTCGTCGGCCACCGTCCGCTCGGCGGTGTCGACCACGGGCACGTACGAGCGCCCGACGAACCCGCCGAGCGCCCACTCTCGAGGCGAGAGTTGACGGTCCGCCCCCTCGAACCGGGCGGACTCGATGCGCCGCTCGGTCGTCTGGAAGTAGTTGACCACCGTCACCAGCACGACGCCGCCGATGGTGTTGCCGAGCAACACCGGGATGACGAACTGCCAGAGCCCGACGGCGAGCGCGAGATCGTCCAGTAACACCGAGTACGTCATCTCGGTGAACGAGACGACGGAGTGGTAGAGCCCGCCAAGCGGGATCGCGAGGAAGGCGATGTAGACGACGACGAGCCGAGAGATGGTGTCCTGGGCCGCGTACTCTACCCAGACGACGCCGGCGACGATCAGCCCGGCGAAAGCGGCCTTGGCGAACAGCGACCACCAGCCCGTCTCGACGCCCTTTTGGGCGAGTTCGGCCGCGTAGGTAGCCCCTTCCGGTGAGAGCACCGCCCCGAACGCGAGCGCGGTCGCCCCGGCGGCACCGCCAGCGAAGTTCCCGAGCAACACGACGATCCAGTTGCGCAACAGCGCGGGGACGCTGGCCAGCCGCTCGAGGGTCAGCGCGACCGGCGGCAGGGTGTTCTCGGTGTACAGCTGGTACCCCCCGATGATGATGTAGATGAACCCGAGCGGGTAGAGGATGGCGCTGAGGACCGGGTCCTTGTCGGTCGACACCGAGACGGATACGTAGAGGAGAAACGTGACCGTGATCGCGAAACCGCCGGCCAGCGCGCTGAAGAACAGCTCACTGGTCCCCGAGGTGATCTCCTCGTCGGCGGCGGCGACGATCCGCTGGAAGATCTCGTTCGACGAGAAGCGGTCCCGGACGACCTCCCCGACGGCCGGCGCGCCGCTCCGGGACCGTTCGACCGCTTCGCGCACGGTCTCCTCGGGATCGCGGTCGGGATCCTGGTCCTGACGGTCTGGCTCTACCATTGCCGGGCGTGCTCGCGCCGAACCGTAATCGTTTGGCATTCCACTCGCCCCGGACGGGCCGGTCGATCCGGGCCGACGGCGGCCGGACGCCACGCGATCCCCCGCCCGCCGTCCGGAGTTCGGAGTCCGAAGCCCGGTGTCCGGAATCCACGGCCGGTCAGCCGTCCCGCTCGCGCAACCGACCCAGGACCGGGATCGCCTCGATCCGCTCCTCGTCGAGGGCGTCCCACGCGACGCCCGACGGTTTGGCCGCCGTCCCCGCCTCGTCGCCGCGGACCGCCCGCTCGGGGGTGTAGATCCGGTCCATCGGCACGTCGTGGTCCGAAGTGGGAAGCGGCCCCTCCCGGACCTGCCGCTCGTGGACCGTCGTCGCGGTGACCGTCCCGTCGTCGACGAGCCCGAACTCCCGGAGAACGGCGAACTCGAGGTCGCTGTACCCCTCGCCTTTCCCGACGCGGCGACCCCCGGGATCGACGGCGACGCTCCCGGAGACGACGAGGTCGATCGGCTCCACCCCCTCGGGCCCGACCTGCTCGCCGAGTTCCGCGGAACCGTCGATGGTCGTCGCGCGGTCGACGTCGTCGATCCGGTCGGGATCCAGCCGGAGGAAGCAGTCCTCGTCGCGCAGTCGGGGGACGGCCACGTAGACGGTCTTGCCCGCCTCGAGGGCGCGGCGGCGGACGGGCCGCTGAGGCGCGTCCGGGTTGGCCTTGACCGCGTCGGCACGCGCCCACGCCCGGGTTTCGGCGAGCCCGGCGGCGGCTGTGTCGGCGCCCTCGTAGTTCGGGATCCGGCCGTGGGGCGGGAACGGGAACCGGGCCGCGCCGCTGTCCTCCAGTTCGTCCCAGACCGACTCGCGGAGTCCCTGCTTGTCCATACCGGACGGTGGTGCTCCGGGGACAAGTGCGGACAGTTCCCGCCGGAGACCTGTCGAAGCACGCGACCCGTGGGTCCCAACCCCTATCCGCGCCGGTTCCGTAGCCCGGCCATGGATACGACCGGCCCGCTCAACGAGCGAACCTGCCCCGAGTGCGGCCAGACGACGCTGACGAGACAGTGGCAGGAGGTCAACTTCTGTGCCGGCTGCGGCGTCGAGTTCGGCTCTACCGGAGACGACCGCGGGAGCCACGTCGCGGTCGGGCTGGTGCTCTCCCGGGGGGAGGTCGATCGGCTCGTCGACGGAGAGGAGGTCTCGCGGACCCGCGCCGTGAGCAACGACCGCCGAGTCACGGTCAACCTGCTCAAGGAGCCGCCCTGACGGTCGCGGCCACGAACGCGGTCGCGACCGCGCCATGGCGAAGGCGGGGACGGTGCCGGCGGAACGAGCCGACGCCGGCCGGCTCCTCGATCACGCCCCGCGCTCGTCCGACGCCCGCTCGTCGGCCCCTCCGTCGCCCGTCCGCTCGGCGACGACGGTCGAGACGCGGGCGCCGTCGACCTCGGTCACCTCCAGCGCGTAGTCGCCGACGGTCACCCGGTCGCCGGCTTCGGGGGCGCGCCCGAGTCGGTCCAGCACCAGTCCGCCCACCGTCTCGAAGCCCCCGGCGTCGAAGGCGGCGTCGAGGCGCTCGTTGACCTCCGGAACGGGGACGGCACCGTCGACGACGTAGGCGCCGTCGCCGCGGCGGTCAACCGACGGCTCGGCGGCGGAGTCGAACGTGTCGCTGATGTCCCCGACGACCTCCTCGACGGCGTCCTCGACGGTGACGATCCCCTCGATGACGCCCCACTCGTCGATCACCGCGGCCATCTGGGTGCGCTCGCGCTGGAGTTCCCGCAGGAGTTCGTCGACGCGGCCGGTCTCGGGGACGACCGGCAGGTCCCGGGCGAGGTCGCCGGCGGTCGTCGTTTCCGGCACCCCCGACTCGCCGGCCCGGAGCACGTCCTTCACGTCGACGAACCCGACCGCCCGGTCGCCGTCCTCGGCGTCGACGACGGGATAGCGGGTGTGGCCGGCGTCGAGGATCACCTGCCGGAGGTCCGCGAGCGGGAGGTCGGCGGGGAGGCTCACCACGTCCGGGCGCGGGACCATGATCCGGCGGACGGTCGTGTCGTCGAGTTCGAACACCCGCTCGATCATCTCGACCTCCCCCCTGTCGACGGCCCCCTCGCGGCCCGACCGCGAGAGGACGGTCAGGATCTCCCCCTCGGAGAGCGTCTCCTCGGACTCCGAGGCCGGCGGAACCCCGATCAGCGTGGTGAAGAAGTTCGCCGTGCCGTTGAAGACGATCATCCCCGGGAGGAACAGGTAGTAGAAGAACTTCATCGGCGCGGCGACGAGCAGCGCGATCCGCTCGGCCCGGGCGATGGCGATGGTCTTGGGCGCGAGTTCGCCGAAGACGACGTGCAGGAAGGTGATGAACCCGAACCCGGCGGCGAACGCCGCCAGGTGCAGGAGGTCGGCGGGGAGAACCGGCGCCAGGACGGGTTCGAGCAGCGCTGCCACGGCCGGTTCGCCGATCCACCCCAGCCCCAGCGAGGCGACCGTGATCCCGAGTTGCGTGACCGCGAGGTAGTCGTCGAGGTCCCCGAGTTCCTCCTGGAGCAGTTCCGCCCCCGGGCGGCCCTCCTCGGCGAGTCGGTCCACGCTCGTCGAGCGGATCCGGACGAAGGCGAACTCCGCGGCCACGAAGAACCCGTTGAGCGCGACCAGGACGAACGCGGCGAGGAGCCGACCGAGCGAGACGACGAGGTCTACCATCGCCCGGCCCCCGTCGCGCTCGTCGTGGTCGGCGGCGCCGCGACCGCCCGCCGGACGATCCCGGAGCGGTCCGGACCGGCGGCAACCGGTCGGCCGGGCGGCCGACGATCGCCGGACGACGCCGGCGGGCCGTCGTCCCCCGCGGTTGGGAACCGGAAGTCCGCAGTGTGAGGAGTGACGTGCACGGGGATCGTACGCCGACGGTTCACAAAACGGTAGGGCCCACTCGGGAACGGTCGACAGTGGGCGTCCGGGCCCGCCGCGGGGTCGTGTGTCGTCGACCGCGAGCGCCCTACTGGTGATAGACGCCTCGCCACGCCGGATTTCTCGGAGGTGCTGGAGCGTCGGATCCTGGTAGGCCCCGAGTCCGTCGCATCGCGTTCCCGACCGAGGCCCACGGGCGGCCGGCGCGCCCGCCGCGAGCGGCGGGTCGAACGAACGGGTACGACCAGTAGTCTCCGACCGCTGGCCGCCCCGGACCCGCGACCCTTATCCCGGCCCGCCGGATAGCTGAGGTATGTTCGAGACGCGCCCGGACCGCGGAGCGGAGGTGGTCCTCCTCGGGCGCTCGAACGTCGGCAAGTCGACGCTGATGCGGGAACTGACCGGCCACACCTTCGACACCGGTCGCAACCCCGGCGTCACCCGACGGCCCAATCACTACGACTGGGCGCCCGAGGACTTCGTACTGACCGACCTCCCCGGGTTCGGCTTCATGGAGGGGGTCCCCGAGGAGCGCCGCGAGGCGATCAAGACCGACATCGTCCGCTACCTGGAAACCCACGCCGAGGACATCCTCGCCGGCGTACTCGTCGTCGACGGCAAGAGCGTCGTCGACATCATCGACCGCCACACCGGCCCGGACGAGGTCGCCCACGTCGTCGAACTCTACTACCTCCTCGAGGACCTCGGCATCCCTCCCGTCGTCGCCGTCAACAAGATGGACAAGGTCGACGACGCCGACGAGCGCCTGGACGCGCTCTGTGACCGCCTCGGCCTGTTGCCGCCCTGGAGGCAGTGGCAGGAGACGATCGCCCCCATCTCCGCGAAGCGGGGCAACGTCGAGGCGCTGGACGAGGCCGTCCGGACTCACCTCCACGAGGCCAAGCGCGACGACCTCTTCAAGTTCTTCTGACCGACCGTCGGGCGTCCGGAACGGTCGACGGGGCCCGTCCGAGTCGGGCGATCAGTCCCCGACCGCGACGGTCACGTTCCCGGCGGTCCCCCCGACCGACGCCCGCTCGACGAACGAACGGTCGCCCAGCACGAGGACGACCGTCTCCTCGCCGACCGACTCGACGCGGAAGGCGTCGACGCCCTTCCGGCCGGCGAAGTGCTCGACGGCGGCCGAGCGGAACTCGTCGGCGTCGCCGGCGCCGTCCCACCGGAGGACCCACGCGTAGCCGACCGCGCCGTCGTCCCGGAAGACGACCCTGCTGTCGTTGCCCCCCCCGGCGGCCGCCTCGGCGGCCTGCGACTCGCCGACGCCGCCCGCGAGGGCCGCCCGGACGAACGCCTCGCCCATCGTGTCCCGGCCCGTCGCCGAGAACCCGTCGCCCTCGGCGGTCCGGACGGTCACCCGGAGGTCCCGGGGCGGTTCCTCGTCGGGCGCGAGGCCGTGGAGGACCTGCTCGCTCGTCGCCGGGGGGCGCTCGTAGATCGCAGTGGCGGCCGCGGGGTCACCCTCGTCGTCGGCCCCGAGGCGGTCGGCGACGTAGGCGTGACCCTCGACGTACTGCGCGAGCGCGTACCGCTGGTAGCTCCCGGCGGGGTAGGCCTCGCGCAACCGCGGGTAGACCTCGGAGTTGCGCCGCCGGTCGTCGCCGTAGCGGTCGAGGTAGGCGTCGGTCGCGTGGACGGCGGCCCCCTCGAGGACGGCGCGCGCGACGAACGAGCCGTCAGTCGTCGCCGGGAGCCGCCCCCGGAGGGCGCTCGCGCGCTCCTCGCGGAACTGGATGTAGTGGACGAACTCGTGGACCAGCAGCCGCTCCGTCCGCGAGGCGTTGCCCGACTCCCCGGGGGAGAGGACGATGCTCCCCAGCGCCGTCGTGTAGCCGTTCTCGACGACGCCGACGGGTTCGACGGGGTCGCGGGGCTCGACGCCGGCGAGCGACCAGAACTCCGGCACCGACGGCTCCTCGGTGACGTTCTCGTCGTCGGCGACGACGATCGCCGACGGCGGCGGCGCGTCGGACCCGAGGAGCCCCCGGGTCCGGTCGAAGACGCGGTCCGGATCGACCGGCAGCGAACCGTTCCGAACCGCGATGTCGTCGGAGGCGCCGGGTCCGGTCGCGGCGTCGGACGCAGTGGGCGAGGCGGGCGCGTCGGTCGCATCCGAACCGCCGAACGGGGCACCACACCCCGCCAGCACGAGGAGGGCGGCCAGCGCGAGCGCGGTCGGGGCGCTGCTGCTCATCCGCTCGCGGTTTCCGTTCCCGCTTCGGTCCGGGTGTCGCCGCCACCGGAGGGGGTTCCGTCCGTCGCGGTCCCGTTCCCGGCCCCGGTGGCGTTGCCGTCGCCGCTGTCGGTTCCGTTCCCGCCGACCGCGACGGCGTCGTCGGCGCCGTCGGGCAACTGCACGTCGACCGCGTCGCCGTAGCCCGTAAACCGGAGGTCGACCTGCTGGTCCACCTGGATGGTCTGGCCGCGGGCGGTCGTCTCCCCGACCAGCCGCGTCGTCGAGCGGACGAGCCGGCCGGAGTCCGTCGCGACGTAGAACGTCGCCGAGACGTTCCGGACCTCGAAGTTCCCGCGGGACGCGTTCAGGCCGAGTTCGCCGAGGCGGTCGGGGTCCGGTTCGGCCTCGAGGACGTACGCCTCCGTCCCGTTGACGCGCTCGGTGCCGGCCACCGAGACGTTCGAGACGTTCAGCAGGGCGCGCTGGCGCGAGAGCGTGTCGTACCGGGCCCACGTCTGAGAGTCGTTGCCGGCCTCCATGCGGATCCACTCGGAGTCGAACCGCTGGACGTACTGGTCGCTGCGCTGGTAGACGGTCCCGTCGACGACGTACGTCTCGACGACGACCGACCGCCCCAGCACCGACTGGGTCTGGTTGATGTGCGCCCGGCGGTCGGTCCGGTCGAACCGACCGTCAACGGTGGCGTTGATCGTCCGGTCGACCCCGCCGGTGTAGACGGTGACGACCGACCCGTTCGTCCGGTACGTCTCGACGCCGTCGATAGCAGCGAGGGCGTCGGCTTTCACCTGTTCGGCGGGCGGCGGGTCGCCGGGTCGATAGATCGAGCCGACAGCCGCCAATGCGTGCACAGCCAGAAGGCATATAATCG
>PXRR01000044.1:0-4386 GCA_003021975.1 Halobacteriales archaeon QS_5_70_17
CGGCGATCACGTCGATATCTTCAGTCGCACGTGAGCGACCGAACAACACGGCCACGTAGCCGCTCACGACGGAGTACCCGATGCCAACGTCATCGACGGACGTCGCCGACCTCCAGTATCAGTCTGTCGAGGTCACGGGGCGGCTTGTCAATGATGACTCCCTCGTCAGTGAACTCCATGCGTTGTCGACCTGTGCGTCTGCTATCCTGATAAGTGCGAGGAGCGGGTTGGTCTCTCTAAGATGCGAGCGAAAATACGCGAGAGCTAACTCAGTGAGTGATCCGCGTCCGAAACAGCCGTAAGCGTCACGCTTCAGGCCCCAGTCGACGTCGTCCTCGACGACGTCACGCTCTCGCTCCGCTCGCTCGACTTTCGTCCGACAGACGTGCTCGATGGCCTCCTCGCGGTCGAGTTCTCCGTCGAGGTACCGTGCGAGTACGAGGCCCTCCCACAGGGTCGTCGAGGCCGCGTTCGAGTGCACGCTCGAACGCCTCGGACTCCGGAAGACCGCGAGCCTCGGCGATTTCTCGAACCCTGTCGGAAATTCCAGCGGCCATGGCGCATGATCCCTCGGCAACGTTCTCGAACCCGTGTTCGCCCGCTCGGCGAGGGCTTGACCGGGGCCTGTGTCTACCGTGGCCACAAACAGATGCTCCTAGAGACATCGTTTACCGTCAAAAATAGCGGCCTCTGTACTCATAGGGCTCGTCGTCGCCGGGTGCCGAGTCCGGCTCGGCCCGCGTGCCTCGTCATCGGCCGTCGGGCGCTACGCGGGGGACGGAGATGTGCCTTGCCGTCGACGATCAGGCGGCGTCGGAGTTCGGGCGCTCCGGTCCGTGGTTGAGAAACCAGAGCGCCGCAGCGACGCCGGCCAGATCCGCCCCTCTCGCCGCGCGTCAGTCGGCCGGTCTCGACCAGTCGTCGCCTCGGACCGCGACCCCCGTAGGCGCGGGGACACCGTCGGAACCGCCGCGCTCCTCGCGGATCGCGGACGGGCCACGCCGCCGACAGGGGGGCACCCCGGACCTGCCTTCGCGAAACCGGCCGTCGGCACCCGGTAGAAGTGACGCGACGGAACCCCCGGACGACGAGTGGCGTCCGCTGTCGACCCGCGGGACGCGTCGCGGTGTAACCGGTCGAACGACCGGAACGCTCACCGCTGACCGCGGTCGCCGGAGGGCTCCGGGGATCAGGTCACCGCGTTCCGGCGACGTCGCGCTGTTCGAACCGCCGGAGCGAGGAGGTGTACCCCCGCGGCCGGTCGAGGTTACAGACGTGACCCGCATTCTCCAGTACCTCGACGCGGGCGTCCCGGGCGGCCGCTGCGT
This sequence comes from Halobacteriales archaeon QS_5_70_17, assembly GCA_003021975.1. Classification (GTDB taxonomy): domain Archaea; phylum Halobacteriota; class Halobacteria; order Halobacteriales; family Haloarculaceae; genus Halomarina. Next base: position 1,329 of record PXRR01000044.1, read on the forward strand.
GGTTTTCCTGTCCCTTCCGCATCACGGCGTCCTTCTCGCCGTTGAGCACGAGCGACGGGCCGGGGTAATCGGCGAACGTCGCCCGGAAGTCCCGTCCCGCGAGGTACGGCCCCGCGTCCCCGAACGTCCGGGGGTAGAACCCGGAATCGATGATCTCCGCCCTGATATCCGGCGGAAGCTGGCGCTTCTGCACCCAGCGCTCGGCGAGCCGGGACACGACTCCCTCCACGCGGTCGCTCCGGGTCGCCAGGCGCGACACGCCGCCGACCGCCCGCGTGGCGAGTTCCATCTTCTCGACCGGATTGGCGCTGGCCCCGGAGATCACCAGCCCGTCGACGCTCTCCGGGTGTCGGGCGGCGTACTCCGTCGCCACGTACCCGCCCAGCGAGAGGCCGACGACGACGGCGTTCCCGCCGGCCCGATCGACGGCCTCGCCGACCAGGTCCACGGCCGGATCGAAGCGGAACTGCTCGGCCCCGCGCGCACCGTGGCCCGGCATGTCCGGCGCGACGACGCGGTACTCCTCGGACAGTGCTCGGCGCTGGGGTGCCCACATCTTCCGCGTGAACACCGACCCGTGGACGAGTACGATCCCTGGCACGTCTTCCGGTCCGGCGATGTCGACGCCCCGAACTGCGGTCTCCGTCGATTCGCTCACGTCCCTCTCTCCGCCCGGCGATCGGTTAGGCACTCGGGGTGCCTGTGCCGGGCGTTCCCCGACCCGAGTCGGTCGACGCGTGGTCGGGGCCACCGGACGGGACGGGTCCGACGGTCCGCGGTCGGCTCCCGCGGGCGTCCGCGAACTGACTTCGGAGTTCGGACCGACGCGCGGCGGACGGTACGGCAGCGGCTCCCGCGTCGCATTTCACGACACCCGGGCGAGACCCCGCCGACTTCTCCGCGGAGGGCGGTCGGCTTCGGCTACGGCCGTTCCGGTTCCTCGTCGCCCTCCTGGTGGGCCTCGGATCCGTGCTCTTCCAGCTCCTGCTGGGACCCGAACGTCTCACCGCACAGTTCGCAGTGGAACTCGTCTTCGGAGGCCATGGCCGTCGGATCGGGGGATACACGATTAAACATGATGCAGGTAGCTGCCGGGTGGCTCGGAGGCCGCTCCGGGCTCGGCGGCGAGATTGGGGCGGAGGCGTCAGATCACCACGTTCCCGCGGCGGGCCCGACGCTCAGTCGCCGCCGAGCCGATCGCCGCCCATCCGCTTGCCCCGCTCGACGAGTTCCCGGCCGTAGCGGAGCTGCGATCGCTCCCAGGCGTCGAGCGCGGCGTCGAGACCGTCGCGGTCCCGGATCGCCGTGGACAGCGCGACGGCGTCGCGGGCGGCCTTCTCCGTGCCGGCGGCGGTGTGGGGGCGAGCGACGAACGCCGCGTCGCCGAGCAGGCAGGTCCGCTCGAACCGCATCCGCGGGACGGTCAGGTCGACGACGGGCTGGACGAACGGGTCGTCGGTCGCGCGCACGAGGCGCCTGAACCGCGGCGGGTGGCGTTCGGTCGCCGCCCGGAGGTCCGCGACGACGTCGGGGCGGAGGCCCCCCGGCGGGATCGCCCCCTCGCGTCGCCGCCCCGAGGCGTCGGTCAGGACGCGATCCAGGTCCGACACGGTGTCGTACCAGACCCAGTTGAGCCGCCGCTCACCGGGGTCGGTGCTCCCGTCGCTCCCGGGAATCAGGTACGCGAGGACGAGTTCGCCGCCGCCGTCGAAGAACGTGAAGGCGTCGGCGAACGTGGCCGCGAGGTCGTCGGGGGCCTCGCGCTCGGGCAGGACGCCCCGCCAGGCGACGTAGCCGGCGTACTCCGGCGTCGCGTCGGGCAGGTGACGCTCGCGAGTCGTCGACCGCCACCCCTCGGCCGCCACCAGCAGGTCACCGGTCGCCTCGCGGCCGTCGGCCAGTCGCACCGTCACCTCGCCGCCCCCCTGGTCGTCGTCGACAACCTCGCTGTCCATCCGGTAGCGGTCGTCGGGGAACGCGCCCCGGAGGTGCCGGTAGACGGCGTCCCAGGAGGTGAACTGCATCTCCTCGTCGTACTCCCGGCGGACGCTCCCGTCGGCGGCGAGATACTGCCGCCCGTCGGTGGTCGTGACCAGCGCCGCCGGGTCGGCGATACCGTGATCGGCGAGGAAGCGCCGCATCCGGGGCTGGGCGACGATGCCGCCCCCGCGCTCGGAGAGGCCGCCGGCCGAGCGCTCGAAGACGCGCACGTCGTGGCCGGCGTCGAACAGCGCGTGGCCGGCGAACAGTCCGCCCATCGACCCGCCGGAGACGAGCACGCGTCGCCCGTCCGCTCGGCTCTGACCCGTGGATCCGCCCGTCGGTCCTGTCATGCGTACGAGACCGCGCGCCAGCGGTCGCCCGCGGCTACCCGCCGCCCGGAGAAAAGCCCGGTGCCTGCCGCCGGGCCGATACGGCTCCCCGGCCGTCGCGGTGGGGTCGTAGGAGGTGGTTACTCCCGTCGCTGTCCGCCGTCGACCCGACTCTCGGGCGCTCGAGGGCGATTCCGTGGCGCCGCCGGAACCGACCGGTCCCGCCGGCGTAGCGCACCCATAACTACGGGCGGATGTGGTCACGGTCCCTCCATGAAGCTCACGTACCGCGACGCGATCGACGTGCTCTCCCGACTCGACGCCGACCCGGAGCACCGCCCCGGAGCCGAACCGGCCGCCTGGACTGTCGACACGATGACCGCCGTCGCCGAGGCAGTCTCCCCCGAACGCGTCGCCGTCACCGAGGCGTTCGTCGACACCTACATCCGGGGCCGCCGCCGGTCGGATCCCCACGTCGGCCAGCGCCGGGAGGCGCTGACCGTCCTCGACGACCGGGCGGAACACGACCACGACGCGCCGTTCGCCGCCCTCTCGGTGGGCCGGCGCCGGGACGTCCTCTACTCGCTGGGCGTCGACGACGCGCGGGCGAACCCGGAGGGCGCCGTCGCCGAGCGGATCCGGCATTACGTCGTTCGCGACCTGCTGTTCGCGCTGTACGTCTCCCCGGCGGGCGCGGACCTGATCGGCGCCGGGACCGATCCGGGAACGACGGCCGCGACCGACGG
>PXRR01000044.1:4409-37033 GCA_003021975.1 Halobacteriales archaeon QS_5_70_17
CGCGGCGCCCGCGGCGACGAGGACCCCGACGCCGGGGACGAACGACCCGGTCAGGTCCCGCCCCGCGCCGATCAGGAACGGGCCGAGGAAGCCGCCGATCTCCCCGACGGCGAAGACGAGACCGACGGCCGTGGCGGTGAGCCGCGGCCCGATCCCCTCTAGTTCCGTCGGCAGCGCGCGCACCAGCGGCGCGACGCCCCCGATTCCGACCCCGGCGACCGCGACCGCGAGGACGGCCCCGGGGACCCCCGCCGCGACCAGCAGCGCCGCCGCGCCCGCGCCAGCGAGCACTCCGCAGGCGGCCACCGGACCGCGACGCCGCCCCAGCGCGTCCGACGCCGGCGGGATCGTCAGCGTACCGACGACGCGCGCGACGACGAACCCCGAGGCGACGGCGCCCGCTACGCCCGCCGCGATCCCCCGGGACTCCAGCAGCGTCGGCAGCCACCCCTGGAGGCCGTGCGTGACGAAGAGGTAGGCCGTGCCGACGACGACCAGGAGCCGCAGTTCGCGGTGCCCGAACACTCGACGGAGGTCCCGGCGGATCGACGCCGTCGGGTCGTCGTCGCCGAAGCGGGGCGCCGTGAACCACCACGAGACAGCCCCCCACAGCGCAGCGAACGCCAGGCAGGCGAGGCCGCCGGCGAGAAAGAGGGGCCGCCACCCCCCCAGCGCCGGACCGAGGACCGGTCGGCCCAGGCCGTAGGCCGCCGCGGTCCCGGCGTACGATCCGAGCAGGTAGACCGTCGAGAGCGTTCCCACGCGGCGGGCCGGGAACAGTTCGGAGACGAGTTTCGGCAGACCGAAGGTGACGGCGGTACCCCCGACGCCGAGCAGCACCGTCAGCGCGAGCATCGACGGGAAGCCGCCGGCGAGCGAGCGGCCGACCTGCGCGACGCCGAAGACCACACAGCCGATCCCGATCGACCGGAGGGGACCGATCCGGTCGACGATCAGCCCGCTGGCCAGCGACAGCGGCACGTAGGTCAGCGGGACGGCTCCGACGAGCACGCCGGCCTCGGTGCCGGACAGGTCCAGCGCCGCCGTGACGGGGCTGAGAAACGCCGGCAGACTGAACCAGACGAAGGTGAGCCAGAGGTAGCTCACGCCCCCGAGGGCGACCATCACGTACGACCGCGGCGGGACCCGAGCCCGATCATCGCGTTCGCCCATACTCACAGGGGTCACCGGGGGACCTACGGCCTGTCGGTTCCCGACCGCGGCGCCGACCGCCGGGGGAACGCCGGTGGACCGCATCGGGGAAAGACCCATACCCCGCCTCGCGTACGTACGACTGGATGGGCGGCATCGATCCCTCCGACTACGACGTCGACGAACTCCGCGACCTCTCGGACGGCGAGTTCCCCGACGCGCCGTTCGAACACCGCGTGCGCGAGCAGGGGTTCCTCTGGGCGACGCCGTCTGACCGCCGGCGGCTCGGCATCCAGGACCCCACTCCCGAGCAGCGGCGCCGGCTGACGACGCTGGCCGGCCTCGACGCCGACTCCCTCGAGGAGAAGCCCTACCTCGAGGCGCTTCCGGAGGAGGACGGGACGGTCCGCGACTGGCTCGAATACCTCTCGGGGGAGGCCGGCTACGAGGGCACGCTCGACGCGCTCGAACGCTACCGCCTCCTGGGCTGGTACACCGAGGCCGTCGAGTCGGACCTCCGGGGGTACATGCTCGCGGTCGAACGCCGCGAGGGCGAGGGGTTCGGGGCGCTCGACCGCACCGACCACCTCCTCAGCCTGGCCTACGTGGCGCGACTCGCCGCTGCCGATAATTGACCGATCTCGGGAAATACACATAGTCGGAAATTATATTCGTGCGTGTCCGATCCGTAGCGATATGTCGGAAGCAGAGACCGAAGAGACCGACGACGAACAGGAAGAGACCGCGCCCGACGCGGAGGAGTCCGCGTCGAGCGACGCCGACGCGCCCGCTCCCGTGGGCGTGAAACTCGGCTCCACGCGCACCGTTCTGGCCACCGACGACGACCTCGTCGAGTCGCTGACCTGCCTCGCGAGCTACGAGGACGCGCTCACCGGCGATGACCGGTACCTCTACGGCGAGGAGGCGGCCCTCGAGTACCCCGAAGCCGTCGAGTTCATGCTCCGATCGGGGCTCCCCGAGGACGACGACCGCGCCGACCTCGCGGCGACGTTCTTCGAGGAACTGCTCGCGGAGCACGACGTCGCCGACGACAGCGTCGTCGTCTACGCCATCCCGACCATCGAGAACGACGAAGGGCTGGCGAACCTCTCGGCGGTCATCGAGGACAGCGCCATCGGCGAGCAGCACATCCGCAGCTACCCCGAGTCGCTGTGCAGCGCGGTCCCCGCGCTCGGCGACGGCCTGGAGGCCATCGAGCGCATCTTCGTCGGCGTCAACATGGGGTCGACGAACCTCGAGGCGTCCGCGTACCGCCGGGGCGAACAGCTCACCCGCTTCGCCACTGGGTCGGTCACCGGCAACGAGATCGACCGCCGCATCGCCAACTACGTCGAGGACGAGACCCAGGGCCGGGTCAACATCGACCTGACGACGGCCCGGGAGTACAAGGAGAACCACGCCGACTTCGAGGACTTCCAGCCGTTCACGGACGTCATCCAGCAACCCGGCGGCGGCAGCCACGAGTTCACGATCGAGCGCAGCGTCATGGACGCCCTCGACGAGTACGTCGACGAGGCCGTCGACGCCATCGCCAACAGCTTCCTCCCGCAGGTGGCCAACGACTACATGAAGACCTACAACATCGCGCTCGACCACCCGATCGTCCTCACCGGCGGGATGACCGCCGTCCCCGGGCTGGCCGACGAGTTCGAGGAGCGCCTCTCGGAGGAGCTCCAGCGCGAGGTCTCGGTCGTCGCGCCCGACGACCCCGTCGTCGCGGCCGCGACCGGCGCCCGGCGCATCGCCGAACAACTCGTCAAGCGCGACGCCTACTGAGCTTCTCTCTTTCGACCGCACGCCGGTCGACCGCGATCCGGAGCGTCCGGTCGGTCCCCCTCGTCGCCCGGTCGACGGTTTCAGGCCGGTAGGACCCGTTTACTGCCGATCCGTGAACGGTACACCGCGTCTTACTATTACTACGTAGTGAAAATCATCTGTTAGAGAACGATGCTCTCGGTTATCGTCCCGACGTACAACGAAGGGGAGAACGTCGGACCGCTGTTGGAGCGCATCGAGAGAGCGCTGGGGGACCGGCCGTACGACTACGAGGTGGTCGTCGTCGACGACGACAGCCCCGACGGGACCTGGCGGCGAGCGGCCGAGTACGCCGACCGGTACCCGGTCACTGCGGTCCGTCGCCTCGAGGAGCAGGGCCTCGCGACGGCCGTCGTCCGGGGCATCGAGGAAGCGAGCTCCGACCGCATCGCCGTCATGGACGCGGACCTGCAACACCCTCCCGAGGCGCTGCCCGAGTTCGTCGACCGACTGCGCGACGGGGCCGACGTCGTCGTCGGGAGCCGCGAGGCCCCCGGCGGTTCCTACGGCGACTTCGGTCCCGGCAGACGGATCGTCTCGGCGGCGGCGACGCTACTGGCCCGGATCGCCGTCCCGGAACTCCGCGCGGTCGACGACGTCCAGTCGGGCTTTTTCGCCTTCCGGCGGGACGTCGTCGAGGGGCGCCCGCTATCGCCGTCCGGCTACAAGATCCTCATCGAGATCCTGGCGGTGGGCTCCTACGCCGAGGTCGCGGAGGTCGGGTACGCCTTCGACGACCGCCGCGCCGGCGAGAGCAACCTCGACGCCGGGGTGGCGTCGGCGTACCTCCGGCACCTCGCCGACCTGCGACGCCGTCGGACGACGTCGGAGCGTCCGTCTCCATCGACGACCGAGCCCTCGGTGGGCGAGAGCGTGTGAGATGAGCTCACGCTACCGAGCGCTCGGCGGCGATCGGGGGTACGGCGAGCGGGTCCGGGCGCTCGCCGCCCGCACCGCCCGGGCGGTGCGGTCCGATCCCGGGTCCGTCGCCGCCCTCCTCGTGCTCGCCGCCGCCCTGCTCGCCGGCCTAGTCCGCTACGCCCGCACCGTCGCGTACGGGCTGACGACCCCCTACGCGTTCGAGTACGGCGAGGGGTTCATGCTCTACTTCGCGACACACCTCGGGGCGATGTACGAACCCGTCGGGATCGAGCCGTTCCTTCCGACGGTCTATCCGCCGCTGTATCACCTGCTGGTCGGCGGCCTCCACTGGCTGGTCGGCGACCGGATCGGCCTGTTCGCGCTCGGCCGGAGCGTCAGCGTGGCCGCCGCCGTCGCCACGGCGCTGCTCGTCGCAGCGCTCGTCCGGGCGAGCGCCGCCGACGCTGGCGACGGGGGGACCGTCGACGGCCGGTGGAGCGCGGTCGCCGGTGTCGTCGCCGCCGGCGTCTTCCTCTCGACGCCGCTGACCCTCCAGTGGGGCGTCGCCGCCCGGGTCACGATCCTGGGGCTCTGTCTCAGCGTCGCCGCGGTCTACTGGTATCTGGCCGCCGCCGACGGGAGCCGCCGGCAGGTCGCCGGCTGCGCCCTCCTCTGTCTGCTCGCGCTGTACGCGAAACAGAGCTTCGTCGCCGCGCCGCTCTCGATCGCCCTCGCGTTCCTCCTCGCCGGGCACCGCCGCCGCGCCGCCGAGTTCGTCCTCTCGCTCGGCGCCGCCGGCCTCCTGCTCCTCGCCGCGCTCGCCGCGGCCACCGACGGCCAGGCCTGGTACCACCTCGTCGTCTACAACTCCAGCCAGTCGGTCGAGCTCGCGCGGATCGCCGAGTTCGCCGCGCGGTTCGTCGTCGCCTACCCGATCCTGCTGGCGCTGGGCGGCGCCGTCGTCCTCCACCGGCGGTCGCTCGTCCCGACGGTCGTCCTCGTCTATCTCGTCGCCGCCGGCGCGGTCGCCGTCGCGACCGTCGGGAAGCCCGGCAGCAACGACTACTACTTCTTCGAGACCGTGACCGCGCTGTGTGTCGTCGCCGGGTGCGCGCTCGCGGCCGCCCTCTCGCCGGATCGCCGGCTGTTCGGGAGCGGAGCGACGCCCGCCGCCCGGACGCTCGTCGTCCTGATCCTCGTCGCGCAGGTGGGCCTGTTCCTCCCCGGTACCCCCGTCGACGAGCCGACCGGCGCCGCGGCGACCGCCGCGACCATCGAGGGCGCCGACGGACCGGTCCTCACCGAGGACAACAGCCTGCTGGTGGCCCTCGACCGGACGCCCACCCACGAGCCGTTCCTCACGACGCAACTGGCCGCCGCGGGGACGTGGGACCAGACGCCGGTCGTCCGCTCGATAGAGGAGGGGCGGTACAGCTACGTCGTCCTCCTGTTCGACGTCGAGGGCGACCCGACCCACCACGCCGACCGGTGGACCGACGCCCAGCTGGAGGCCATCGCCGAGCACTACGAACTCGCCGAGCGCAACGGCGACTACCGGGTGTACGTCCCGGCCAGCGAGACCGAGCGACCGGACGGGGAGTCGTCGTGACCGGCTCGGGGGTCGTCGCGGCCCCTCGAGTGGCCGTTCTGGTTCCCGTTCCCGGCTCCGTCTCCGAGTCCGGTCTCAGTCGTCGACCAGCCGGTCCCGCGCCCCGGCCGCGACCAGCGGCAGCGTGATCGTCGCGTCGGCGTACACCGAGACGTTGCGCGCCTCCTTCTCCAGTTTCCCCCACGAGCGGGCCTCGTCGAGGGTCGCCCCGGAGAGCCCGCCGGTCTGTGGCGGGTCCATCGTCAACTGGACGGCGTAGTCGTAGGCGCCCGGTGTCACGAGCATCGTCTGGAGGACGTAGTTCTTCGGGACGCCCCCGCCGACGACGAACGCGCCGGCGGTCTCGGCGTCGTGGGCGAGGTCGTTCAGCGCCCCCATGTCGCCGAGCGCGTCGAGCGAGAACGGCGCGACCTGCGAGCGGAGCCACGCCTGCAGGCCGAGCACCGAGTCCTGGATCGCCGGGCAGTGGATCGGCACGTCGTGTTCGTCCGCCGCGGCGGCGATCCCCGGTGTCTCCTCGACCCCCTCGCGCTCGTTGACTGCGGCGTTGGCCCGCCCGAGTTCGGCGGTGAACTCGGCAATGGACACCGACCCCTCCAGGTTCGGGAACACCTCCTCGAGCAGGTGTGACTCGAAGGCCGCGAAGTGCTCCTGAGGGAGGTAGACGTTGTAGATGCGGTCGACTTCCTCGTCGCGCAGGCGCTCGTCGTGGTCCCGCAGCGAGCGGCCCTCGGCGGCTTCGCGGCCGTGGTGGTGTTTCCCGCCAATGGCCTCGATGGCGTCGTGGGTGAGGTTCGCGCCCGTCGTCACGAGCGCGTCGACGTGGCCGTCCCGGATCAGGTCCGCGACGACCGCCCGCATCCCCGTCGGGACCATGGCGCCGGCCAGCCCCATGAAGCAGGTGACGTCCTCGCGGAACATCGTTGCGGTCACGTCGACGGCCTCGTGGACCGACGCCGCGCCGATCCCCGCGCGGCCGTACTGCCCGATCAGGTCGGCGACGCTCATTCCCGCCTCCACCGCGGCGTGGTCGACGGGGTCGTGACGGAACTCCTCGCGGTCCGGGCGGGACTCCTCGGTGCCCGAGTCCGCCCCCGACCCGGAGTCGTCGTTGCTCATACTCGCCTCTCGCGCGCGGCGGGTTTAGGCGCCGCGGAACGGGGCAGCCGTCTCGCGTCCCGCTACAGCTTCGACACCCGGACTATCTCCCCGTCGTACCGGAGGTAGTACGCCCCCGCGTCGGAGCTAAACGGGATCTCGTCGAGGGCCGCCTCGACTGCCTTCAGGCGCGCGCCGCGGATCGTCTCGCTGGCGTAGCCGTCCTCGGCCTCGACCGCGCGCTCGGCCAGCGACCGGAGTTCGCTCGCGTTCTCGAGGCGCTCGTCGTCGGCGTGGACCACGGTGGTGTCGTCCGGGGCCTCGCTCACGACCTCGGCACCGAACGTCGCGCTCTCGGCCTCGTTGAGGTTGACGGCGTCGGTCGCGCCCGCCAGGTCGAAGCCCAGACAGCCGGCCGTGACGAGCAACCCCGCGAGGGCCACTACCGCCGCACTTCTCCGTCCGCGTTCTCGGATCGACATCGTTGACCGACGTGACGGAGCGCTCGCATATACATAGCCGGACGTTACAGTCCCGGCTCCCTCACAGTCCGGTCGGGTGATCGACGAAAGTCGTCGCTAACCCCCACGACTCGACGAGTTCAGCGAGCGCCCGGACGCCGGAGGTTTCGGTCGCGTAGTGGCCGGCCAAGTAGACGTGGACGCCCGCCTCGCGGGCCTCGTGGTAGAGCTTCCCCTTCCCCTCGCCGGTGACGAACGCGTCGACGCCCTCCCGGCGGGCCTCGCCGAACCAGTCCGCGCCGCCGCCGGTGACGACCGCGACGTCGGTGATCTCGTCGGGGCCGAAATCGAGGTGGTCGACCGCCGAACCGCCGGTGTCGAGCCTCTCGAGGACCGTCCGGACCTGCTCGGGGTCCCGGGGATCACAGCGGCCCCGCCGTCCGATGTGCTCGCCGCCCAGTTCGCCGAACGGCTCGCGGTCGTCGAGTTCGAGCAGGTCAGCCAGCCCGGCGGCGTTACCGAGTTCGGGGTGACCGTCCAGTGGGAGATGCGAGACGTACAGCGCGAGGTCGTTCTCGATCAGCGCCGCGACCCGCTCGTAGGCCTGCCCGGTCACCCGCTCGATTCCGCCCCAGGAGAGTCCGTGGTGGGCGATCAGGCAGTCGGCGCCGCGGTCGGCGGCCGCCTCGGCGGTCGCGACCGCCGCGTCGACGGCTACCGCGACCGTCCCGACCTCTCGGTCGGCGTTCGAGGCGGCGTCCCCGCCGGGCCCGATCTGGAGGCCGTTAGCGCTGGCGTCCAGGTCGGCGTAGGCGTCGGTTCGCAGTCGGTCGTCGAGACGCGTGGCGAGCGTCGACAGCTTCATGCGCTCCCAATCAAGCCACACCGTTAAGAACCAGGGTGGAGTAGAGCCGGTGCCTGCTCCGCAGGCGCGAGCGACCAACGACTGGTGATCTATCATGGGTAAGTTCCGAAAAGCCATGTTCGCTTGGCGACGGCTGCCGCGCGGTGCGAAGCGAAGCATCAAGCGGAAACTACGGCGGCTGTTCCGGCGGTAAGCGAACCGCCGCTCGCTTCTCGCAGACGCACGCCGGCCAGCTCCGGCTACGGCCGCAACGGGCGGGGTGCGCGGGTCGGATCCCCTCGCTGCGAGACGGTCGGGGGGTCGCGGAGCGCGCGCTCAGTCGGCGCCGTTCGCGCGGGCGTAGACGAACGTCCGGAGCAGTTTGCCGGCCAGGGCGGCGGCCTGTCCGTCGTCGCGGTCGTTGACCTCGACGACGTCGAACCCCACCGCGCGCGGCGCGATCCGGTCGACGATCCGGCGCATCTCGCGGGGGAACAGCCCGAACGGCTCCATCGTCCCGGTCCCGGGCGCGAACGCGGGGTCGGCGCCGTCGACGTCGACGCTGAGGTACGCCTCGCCCTCGAAGTCGGGCGTCCACTCCCCGACGTCCTCGGGAGGGACGACGGTTACGTCGTCGGCGCCGGCCCGCTCCCACTCGGCCTCGCTGCCGGTCCGGGCGCCGACGACGACGGCCTCCCCCGCGGTCTCGAGCGCGCGGCGGGTGACGGTCGCGTGGCTCAGCGGGTTGCCGTCGTACTCCGCCCGGAGGTCGAGGTGGGCGTCCAGCGCGACGAAGACGTCGGGCTCACAGGCCCGGACGCCGGCCAGCGAGACGGTGTGCTCCCCGCCGACGAGCAGCGGGACGGCCCCGTCGGCCAGCGCGTCCCGGACCTGCCCGCCGAGGAACTCCAGGTACTCGGGGACGTCGTCCCACGCGTGGAGGTCGCCGGCGTCGTGGACGGCGAGGTCGGTGAAGCGACTGTCAGTACGGTGATCGTAGTCGTCGAACGCCCGGGAGAACCGGCGGACCCGGTCGGGCCCGAAGCGAGTCCCGGGCTGGAACGTCGTCGAGCGGTCCAGGGGCGCGCCGAACAGGACGTACCGCGCGTCCCCCCGCTCGGCGACCGCCCCGGGGAACATCTATACGATCTTGCGCTGGTCCTCGTACTCGAGGAACTCGATCTCGTCGTCGGTCTCGGCGTCGACGCCCTCGGGGACCCGCATGGTGATCGTCTCGTAGGTCTCGAGGTCCATCACCTGCATCTCGCCGTCGTTCGTGGAGACGACCTGGCCCTGCTTGCGGTCGATGATCGGGACCCACACCTTCGCGTCGACCGGCTGGGTGAAGTTGCGCTTCTTGGAGTCGAAGACGCCCTTCCCCTCGACCCGGGCCTTCGCGCTGCCGTGCTTGCCGGGTTTGGCCGTGCTGTAGGAGTTGATGACACACGGGACGTCCTCGATCATCACGTAGCTCCCTTCCTGGAGATCTCGGACTTCCGTCTGCTGTCTCGCCATACCCGATGCTATCGGATGGGCTGCCATAAACGGTTTGGAACCGCCCGTCCGGCCACGGAATGGCCTCTCACCCGGGAATCGGCCCCGGTTCCTACGTCTCCCCGGCGAGGTCGACGCAGTCCTCCGGAGCCGCCCGGAGCCACGCGCCGTCGGTCCGCCCGTCCGCGGTCTCCTCGACGATCACCAGGTCGCCGTCGCCGGTCTGGCGGGCGACGATCGATCGCGGCGCGTCGGATCCGTCGTCGGAAGTTAGCCTCGTCATTTTCTTTCTATAGATACACTAGCTGCAGAATGACTTAATTATGTTCGGACTGAAGTATCTCCAGTCGGCGGTAGGACGGGCCTACGCGTGGCGATCGAGGAACGCGTCGAGGCGGTCGAGCCCCGTCCGGAGGTCCCCGGTCGGGAGGCCGAAGCCGATCCGGAACCGGTCGGGATGGCCGAACGCGTCCCCTGGCGCGAGTACGACGCTCTCTTCCTCGACCACCCGCCGGCAGAACGACCGGCCGGTCGCGAACCCCTCCGGGACGGTGACGAATCCGTTGACGCCGACGGGGTCGTGCCAGGAGAGGTCGTGGCGCCCGACCCACGACCGGACGAGGTCGCGGTTTTCGGCCGCGAGCGCGCGGTTCCGGGCGAGGATCTCTTCCTCCTCGGCCAGCGCCTGCCGGGCGACGTGCTGCCCGAACTTCGGCGGGGAGATTGTCGTGTAGTCCTTCCAGTTGCGCGCGGCGGAGGTCACCTCGCTCGGCCCGGCCAGCCAGCCAAACCGTAGGCCGGCGAGCCCGTGGGCCTTCGTGACGCTGGTCGTCGAGACGCCGTACTCGCCCATCGACGCGACGGGGGCCAGCGGCTCCTCGGCCAGTAGGCGGTAGACCTCGTCACAGAGGAGATACGCGCCGGCGTCGGCCGCGAGGTCGTACAGCGCGCGGACGGTCTCCCCGTCGAGGTACCGGCCGGTCGGGTTGTTCGGGTTGTTGACCACGACGACCGACGTCTCCGGGCGGATCGCCCCGGCGACGGCGTCGGGGTCGAGGTCCCACGCCGGCGGTTCGAGGTCGACGCGGGTGACAGCCCCCAGGGCCTCCGGGACGGCGTGGAGGGACTGGTAGGTCGGCGTCACGACGACCGCGTGGTCGGCCTCGCCGACCAGCGCGAGGAAGGCCAGGAAGTTCGCCTCCTGGGCGCCGCAGGTACAGACCACCTCCTCCGCCGACCGGTCGTACCGATCGGCGATCCGCGCCCGGAGGTCGGGGTCGCCGTCGGTCGGGACGACGTAGCCGAGTTCGCCCGCGTCGAGGTCGAACCGGGAGGCGTCGAGGCTCCGGATCCCGCTCTCCGCGAGCATCAGGTCGGCCTCGTGCTCGTAGCGGGCGAACCACCGCTCCAGCGCGAACGGCTCGATGTTCATACCGGCCGCTCAGGTCGAGCGGGGTTAACCGTGTCCGTACCGGCCCGGGGGCGGTCCCGTCCGCCGCTCGCCGCCGGCCTCACTCTTGTCGCCCGTCTCTGGCGGCCGTTCGGTCGGTCTCGTCGCCCGGGGGGCTGTTCCCGGCGATACCGCTCGCCCCGGCGACCCCGGGGGACTCGCTCTCACTCCCGCTTTTGCTCCGGCGCTCTCGGAGGTTCTGCCGGGTGAACTGGGGCTGGGCCCGGATCCCCGACTCCTCTCGGAAGGAGAGGTACAGCGCCCCGAGCGCTGCGAGCGCGAGCGCGCCCGCGACGAGCGTGGCTTCGACGCTGGCGAACGCGTACAGCACCGCCGTCGAGAGCGTCGTCGCGGTCAGGAACAGGCCGGCCACGAGGCGCTTGGCCAGGCGCTCGAACACCCGCTCCTCGTCGTCGATCCGGGCGTGCACCGAGAGGTCGTCGCGGTTGATCCGGTCGAGGGCGGCCTCGGCCTTCGCAGGCACTCGGACCGACGACTGGACGGCCCGGTTGACCTCGTCGACCCGGTCCTCGACGAACTGGCGCGCGCCGGCCTCGATGTACCCCTGCTCGCGGAGGTAGGAGGTCGCTACGTCGATGAAATCGAAGTCCGGGTCGAGGGTGACGCAGACCCCCTCGACGACCGTCGCGACCCGGAGCACGAGCGCGAGGTTCGGCGGCAGGCGCAGCGGGAACTCGTAGATGGTGTCCTCGACCTGCGAGACGATCTGCTGGACGCGGTACTGCTCGATGTCCTCGCCCCTGGCGTCGGCGATGGCCAGTTCCATGACGTCGGCCATCGTCCCCCGGTCGGCCTCCGGCGAGAGCGTTCCCATCTCGATGAGCGCGTCGAGGATGGCGTCGATGTCCTGCTGGGCGACCGCGGCGTAGAAGTCGATGATCTTCTCCTGGACGAACGGGTCGACCCGGCCGGACATCCCGAAGTCGTAGAACACCAGCGTCCCGTCGCCTTTCACGGCGAGGTTCCCCGGGTGGGGGTCGGCGTGGAAGACCCCGTCGTCGATGATCATCTGGAGGTACGCCCGCTGGAGGCGCTCGGCCAACTGCGTCCGGTCGACGCCCAGTTCGTCGAGGTCCTCCAGGTTCGAGATCTTCGTCCCGGAGACGTACTCCATGGTGAGCACGCGGTCGGTCGACCGCTGGGGGATCACCGCCGGGATGCGCACCCCTCGTTGCTCGGCGAAGTCCCCCCGGATCTCCTCGAGCATCGCGGCCTCGCGAGCGTAGTCCATCTCCTGGCGGATCACCGTCGCGAACTCGTCGGCTAGCGTCTCCAGGGAGAACGCCTGGGCCTGGTCGACGAACCGCATCAGAAGCGGGATGGAGAACTTGATCACCCGGAGGTCGGCCTCCACCAGCGACTCGATGTTCGGTCGGCGGACCTTCACCGCGACCGTCCGGGTGCTGTCGCCGTCGTCGTACTCCGCGAGGTAGACCTGTCCGAGGCTGGCGCCGCTGATCGCCTGCGGATCGAACGACTCGAAGACGTCGTCGATCGGACCCAGTTCCTCCTCGACGACCGTCTCGGCCTCCTCCCAGGGGGCCGGCGGGACGTCGTCCTGCAGCTGCGCGAACACCTCGACGTACTCCGGGGGGAGGATGTCCGGCCGGGTCGAGAGCAGCTGGCCGAGCTTGATGAACGTCGGTCCGAGCGTCAGCATCGAATCCAGCAGCCGTCGGGCGCGCTCCCGGCGGGTCGCGCTCGGGACCTGCCGGGAGGGGCCGAACAGCAGGAAGCGCCGCCGGTCGCGGGCGTACGCCAGCAGGATCGGGAGGAACTGATAGGCGACGACGAAAAACCGGCGGTACGCGCGGAGAGTCACCCGGATCCCCCCTCGCTCGCGGGTCCGGGAGTCGCCGGACCGGCGATTCCCCGCGTTCGCGCGTACCGTTCTGTCCCCGGCGCGCGCGTTCGCTGCGACGTGTGGTCTGCGGCGTCAGCGGGGGCCGTCCCGGTCCCCGGCGCGGGAGTGGGCGCTCTCACGCCTCGCTGTCGGAGATGGGGATGGACTCGTCGGCCGTCGACGACGTCTTGGGGAGACGGAGACGGAGCGCGCCGCGCTCGATGGTCGCCTCCGCGTCGGTCCCCGTCGCGTCGGGCGGCAGCGGGAGCTCCGCGTCGAGAAAGAGCGACCGGTCCTCCTGGACGTACTGGAACTCCGCCGGGAGGTCCTTCTCCCGCTGGGCCTCCAGGCGGAGGCGGCCGTCCTCGGCGCGCGCGTCGACCGTATCGGCCGTCGCGCCCGGCAGGTCGATGACGACCAGGTACGCGCTCTCCGACTCCAGCAGGTCGGCGAACACCGCGTCCGGGAGGTCGCGCAACGCGTCGCGCAGGGCAGACATACCCGACGATAGGCGCGGGAGGGCGAAAAAGCCCCCGGAAGTCGACTCTCGGGCGCCCAGCGCCGCCCCCGGACGGGCGAGGCCGAGCGCCAGCGGGGACTCCATCCCGGGGGCCTCGGCAGACCTCCCGCCGTCGGCGTCTGCGATCGGAAGCGGACTCCTCCTCGACGGTCCGCCCGCGGATCCGACAGTCGCGTCCCGAGGCGGGGGCCGCGACGGGCCCCCTCGACGTCCGTGGGCCCGGTCACCGACGGCGGTCCCCGCTCGTTCGAGCGGTCGGCGACCCTCGCCGGCGGAGTCCGCGGGCGCCGGTAGGCCACCGTCAGGTGAGCGCCGTCAGATCGTCCCCGCAGTTCGAGCGCCCCGACCGTTCCCCGCTCGACCGCTCCCCCGGGCGATCGCTCGCCGCGACTCCGCCTCGCTCGGCCGACGTCCCGGGTGCTTTTGCCCGCCGGCGCGAAAGGTCCGGCATGACCGACGTGAGCGACACCGGCTTCAAGTCGGTGACGCGGGTCGACGAGGCGCGCGAGCGCCTGCTCTCGGCCGCCGACCCTGTCGAGCGCACCGATCGGCTCCCCCTGGAGCAGGCGGTCGGGCGGGCGCTGGCCGAACCCGTCGCGGCCCGGCGGAACGTCCCCCACTACGCCCGCGCCGCCATGGACGGCTACGCGGTGCGCGCCGAGGACACCTTCAGTGCGAGCGACCGCTCGCCGGCGGTCCTCCGCGAGGGCGACAGCCCGGGCCCGAACAGCGCCGTCAGGGTCCACACGGGCAGCGCGCTCCCGGACGGCGCCGACGCCGTCGTGATGGTCGAGGAGACCGAGCGCGTCGAGGGACGCTCGGCGGACGACGGGAGCGCCGAACTGGAGGTGTTCGACGCCGTCGCCGAGGGCGAGAACGTCGCGCCCGTCGGCGAGGACGTCAGCGAGGGCCAGGCGCTGTTCGACCCCGGCCACCGCCTCCGGCCGTCGGATCTCGGCCTGCTGAAGTCGACCGGGATCGACGCCGTCCAGGTGTACGACCGGCCGACCGTCGGCGTCGTCCCGACCGGCGAGGAACTCGTCCAGCGCGACCCGGACCCGGGCGAGGTGATCGAGACCAACGGGCTGACCGTCTCGCAGTACGTCCGCCGGTGGGGCGGAACTCCGACGTACCGCGAGGTCGTCACCGACGACGAGCGGGCGCTGCGGGCGGCCCTCGAGCGCGACCTCACCAAGGACGTCGTCGTCACGACCGGCGGGTCGTCGGTCGGCGAGCGCGACCTCATCCCGGAGGTCGTCGACGACCTCGGCGAGGTGCTCGTCCACGGGATCGCTCTCAAGCCCGGGCACCCCTGCGCGCTGGGAGTCGTCCGCGACACGCCCGTGGTCATGCTGCCGGGCTACCCCGTCGCCTGCATCGTCAACGCCGTCCAGTTCCTCCGGCCGCTGGTGAAGGCCCTCGGCCACCTCCCCCGGGAGCCCCACCCCGCCCGCGAGGCCCGCCTGACCCGGAAGGTCCGGAGCGAACCCGGCGTCCGGACGTTCGTCCGCGTGGCGACCGAGGAGGGCGAGGACGGACTCGAGGCGACGCCCACCCGCGCCAGCGGGTCGGGCGTGCTCTCCTCGGTGGCGCTGGCCGACGGCTGGGTCGTCGTCGAGGAGGACCGCGAGGGGATCCCCGAAGGCGAGATCGTTTCCGTCGAGGACTGGGAGTACGCTCCCTGACGCTCCCCCAGGCTCGCTGGCGGTCCCCGCCCCCGCCCCGGTCGCCGCGGCGTCCGGACCGCGAAGACACAAGTAGCGCCCGCGCCCACCCGAGGGTATGACCACGACGCAGCGCCGGGCGCCGCCCGCGGGTCCGGCCCCCGGAGAGACGGTCGACGGCACCGACACCGCTACCGGCACGCGACCGTCCGCCCGCTCCACCCATGGCCGAGCGTAAGGAGTTCCGCGACCTGGCGCCCCCCGAGGAGGCCCACGCGGCCATCGCGTCGCTGGATCTCACCGGCGACCCCGAGACGGTCCCGCTCCGGGAGGCCCGCGGGAGCGTGCTCGCCGAGCGGGTCGACGCGACGCTCGACGTACCGGGATTCGACCGCGCGAGCGTCGACGGCTACGCGGTGCGCGCCGCCGACACGTTCGGCGCCGACGAGGCCAGCCCCGTCGTCCTCGAACTGACCGGGACCGCCCACGCCGGCGAGGCCCCCGACGTCGTCGTCGGCGAGGGGGAGTGCGCCGAGATATCCACCGGCGCGGTCGTCCCCGAGGGCGCCGACGCCGTCGTGATGGTCGAGCGGACCGACCGCGAGGGAGACGGGGTCGCGGTCCGCACCGGCGTCGCCCCCGGCGACCGGATCATGGTCGCGGGCGCCGACGTCGCGGCCGGCGAGCGCGCGCTCGGCCCGGGGACGACCGTTACGCCCCGAGAGATCGGTCTACTGTCGGCACTCGGCGTCGGCGAGGTGCCCGTCCGCGGGCGCCCGCGGGTCGGCATCGTCTCGACCGGCGACGAACTCGTCCGGCCCGGCGGGGACCTCGACAGCGCCGCCGGAGAGATCTACGACGTCAACAGCTACACCATCGCCAGCGGCGTCGAGGAGGCCGGCGGCGAGGCCGTCCTCTACCCCCACGCCGGCGACGACTACGACGCCATGGAGTCGGTGCTCCGGGAGGCCGCCGACGAGTGCGACCTCGTGCTCTCCTCGGGGTCGACCTCCGCGTCCGCGGTCGACGTCATCTACCGGGTGATCGAGGAGCGCGGCGAACTCCTGCTCCACGGGGTCGCGGTCAAGCCCGGCAAGCCGATGCTCGTCGGCCGCCTCGAGGAGTCGGCGTACGTCGGCCTCCCCGGCTACCCCGTGAGCGCGCTGACCATCTTCCGGACGTTCGTCGCGCCGGCGATCCGGCGGGCCGCCGGCCGGCCGGAACCCGCGACCGCGACCGTCGAGGCCGTGATGGCCGCCCGCGAGCGCTACGCCGAGGGCCGCCTGCGGCTGATGCCGGTCGGCCTCGTCGAGGCCGGCGACGGCGAGACCCTCGAGGGGATGGCCGTGGGCGGCGAACGGCTGGTCTACCCCGTCGACAGGGGACGGCGTCGTCGAGATGCATCCAGACACCGAGCGGCTGGACCCCGGCGAGCGCGTCGAGGTGCGCCTGTTCTCCCCCGAGGTCCGCCCGCCCTCGCTGTTCGCGGTCGGCGAGGACGACCCGGCGCTCTCCCGGGTGCTCGACCGCCTGGAGCGCCCCCGGTTTCTCGGCGTCGGGAGCCGCCAGGGACTGCGCCGGCTCCGGGACGGCGTCCCCGACGCCGCCGTCCTCACGACCGGCGGCGACCCCGAGTTCCCCGTCGATGCCCTCGGCGCCTGGACCCGCGAGTGGGGACTGGCGGTCCCGCCGGGCAACCCCGAGGGCGTCGACGGGCTCGCGGACCTCGTCGACCGGGACCTGCGCTTCGTCAACCGGACGACCGACTCCGGGCTGCGGACGAGCCTCGGGGACGCTCTCGCGGCGCTGGCCGACGAGCGGGAGGTCGACCGCCACGACCTCGTCGAGGCCATCGACGGCTTCGAGCTCGCCGTCCGCGCCCACGAGAGCCCCCCGCGGAAGGTGCTGGCCGGGGACGCCGACGCCGGCCTCGGCCTGCGCGCGACCGCCGACCGCCTCGACGCCGGCTTCGTCCCCGTCGGCACCGAGACGGTCCGCGCGCTCGGCAACCCCGATCGGACCGGGAAGCCGGGGGTGGCGGCGCTCGAAAGCGCGCTCGGGGAGATGGACGACGTGCTCGCCGGGCTTCCGGGGTACGGTCGGCCGGAGCCGTCGGACGCGGCCGGCGACTGAGGGGCGTCCGCGGGAGCGACGCCGGCCGCTCCGCCCGTCGGAGGGCAAAGCGTTGATAGGTCGCGCCGTCGCACGGAGACGTACGATGAGCTGTGATCACGATCTCGATCCGGAGTTCCTCTACCCCTCGGACGCCGCCGTGCTGGACCTCCACAAGGACGACGGCGATCTGATGATCCGCTTCGCGATCCCCTGCCCCGAGTGCGACCAGCCGCTCGAACTGGACGCCCGGGTCGAGGAGCAACGCGAGGCGTCGCTGAGTCTGCCGCTCGACGACGCCGAGGACGTCTACGACTGAAGCTCGGTCAGGCGCTCGACCCGCCGGTCCCCGAGCACGCAGAGCCCGCGCCGGTCGTACCCGTGGCGTTCGACGTGGACGCCGTCGAGGCCGGCGTTCCAGGCAGCGCCGACGTCCTGTGGTCCGTCGCCGACGAGGACGCCGTTGGCACCGTCGGCGCCGAGTCCGAGGTTCGACAGCGCGAGCGTCACCGGCGCCGGGTCGGGCTTCCAGCCGAGGTCGTCCGAACAGCAGACCACGGTGTCGAACCAGTCGCGGATGTCCAGAGCCTCGAGCGCCGCGTCCGTGAGCCGCTGCTGGGAGTGGGTCACCAGCCCCGTCGGGCGGTCGAGGTCGGCGACGAATGCGGCGTCCTCGTAGACGAAGGAGTGTTCGGCGCGCGCGATCGGATCCTCGACCTCGTGGAACGCCTCCCAGAACGACGTCGGCTCGAACCCCCACTCGCGGAGCTGTTCGTTGCGCGATCCGCCCAGCCCGTACCAGAGCTGCTCGGCCTCGCGCTCGGTGAACGGCCGGCCGACCCGGGCGCCCACCTCGTCCATCACGTCGTGGACGTAGCCGCGCTCGACGTCGATCAGGGTCCCGTCGAGGTCGAGCAGCCAGACGTCGTACGGCGATGCCATCGGAGGGGCCGTCAGTAAGTCTCTGAACGCTAAGTGTTTTCCGGCCCGGACGGCGAGTGCGACTCGCTGCCGTCGGTCCCGCCTCGAACGTGGACGGAACTCCCGAGGTAGTTCCGCAACACGTCGTCGACGCTGTCGGCTGCGCCGAACGCCCCCGTCCCGGCGTCGAGGTCCGCCCGGATCGCGTCCTTCAGCGCGTCGAGGTACTCCCGGTCGGTGCGGAGTTCGCGGAAGTCGACGGAATCGACGGTCACCGGCCGTCCCTCCGGGGTCGGCCGCCTTCGGGGCCGCTCGCCCAGCAGCGCCTCGTGGGCGAGTTCCCGGGCGTGCTCGGGATCGTTGGCCTCCCCGCGCCAGAGGTTGTCCCGGAAGAACAGCCAGCCGTCCTCGCCGGGCGGATCGGCGGCCCGCTCCATCGTGGTCTCGACGGTCGCCGGGTCGAGAGTCACGCCCTCGGCGCGGGGGTCCAGCCGGAGGCGCACGCGGAAGACGTAGGCGGCGTCCATCTAGAGGTCGTCGAACCGCTCGGCGAGTTCGACGTCCTTCTCGGTGATCCCGCCCTCCTCGTGGCTGGTCAGCCGGATCTCGACCTCGCCGTAGCCGATGGTGATCTCGGGGTGGTGGAAGGCGTCCTGCGCGACGCCGCCGGCGCCGGCGGCGAAGCCGACCCCGTCGAGGTAGTCGTCGAACTCGTAGGTGCGGACGATCTCGTCGCCGTCGCGCTCCCACTCCTCCGGCGTTCGCTCCTCGATCTCCTCGTCGGACAGTAGCTCAGCCATGTTCGGGCTAACGCCCGCGGGCCCGATAAAGGTGGCCGCGTGACTGCGTGGCCGCGACGACTGCAGGCCGGAGTAGCGAGCGGGCGGCGCCGGGCGGCGAGACGCGGCGCGGTCGGTCCGACGCCGTCGGTTCGCGGGGCGCGGCGCCGCGCTCCCGCGAGCGCCCCGCGGCGGCTCTCAGTGCACGCCGTCGGTGGCCGCGCCATCCCACCTAAGAGTTCGCCTTCAGTCGGCGCGCAGGCCCTCGAAGTAGACCGACCGGCGCTCGTCGGTCGCCGGCGTGGTGACCGCGCTCCCGGCGACGGTCACGACCAGCCCGAGGACCATCCCGACGACCGCGGCGGGCCAGGAGCCGATCACCGGAAGCGCGTAGCTGGCGGGGAGCCAGGGGAGGAGGGCGGCGGCGACGTAGAACGCCTGGCTGGCGACGATGCCGGCGGTGATCCCCGCGCGGGTCGTTCGGGTCCAGTAGAGCGCGACGATCACCGGGAGCGCGAGCTGCGCGAAGCCGCCGAAGGCGGTCTCGCCGATCTGGAGCAGCGTCGCGTTGGTCGCGAGGCTGAGCGCGAGCGACCCGAACGCGAAGATCGTCACGCCCGCGCGGGCGACCAGCGCCTCGCGGTCGGGCGCGCCGAACAGCGGCCGGTAGACGTCGCGGGTGAGATACGACGCCCCCGACAGCAGCATCGAGTCGCTGGAGCTCATCATCGCGGCGAGTGCGCCGGCGATGACCAGCGCCGCGAACCAGGTGGGCGTGAACTCCCGCAGCAGGAGCGGCAGGACGTTGCCCCCCTCGGGGACCTGGATCCCCAGCCCACGCGCCCACGCACCGAGCATGAACGCGGGGACGAACAGCAGGAGGACCAACACCGGCCACAGCCCGAAGGTCCGCTTGAGCGTCTCCTTCGATCCGGCGACGAAGAACCGCTGGTTGATCTGCGGGAACATCGTCACGCCGAACGCGATGTAGACGGCCGTCGCGACGACGTACTGGGGCGTGTAGAGTCCGCCGCCCAGTTCGAGGTGACCGGGGGCGGCCTCCCCGAGGCGGGCGGTGGCCGCCGCCGGACCGCCGACGCTCGCGAGCACCCAGAGGACGGCGATCCAGACCACCGACAGCATGAACAGCCCCTGGAGCGTGTCCGTCCAGGCCACCCCGCGCATCCCGGCGACGACGACGTACGCGATCATGAACAGTGTGATCCCCAGCGCGCCCGCCCAGTAGGGGACGGCGCCGTCGGTGAGGCTCACGAGCGCGAGGCCGGCGCCGCGCTGCTGGAGCATCACGTACGGGAACAGCCAGAAGAGGCTGACGACCGCGACCAGCGTCCGGAGCCACGTCGCCCCGAAGCGGTCGCCCAGCATCTCCCCGAGCGTGACGTACCCTCGCGCGCGGCCGAGGAGCCACTGCTTGTAGCCGACGACGTACCACAGCAGGGCGAAGAGGATCCCGTCCATCAGCCCCATCACGAGGATCCACTCGGGGCCGGCGTTGTACGCGATGTTCGGTCCGGCGAAGAACGTGAACGCCGACAGCAGCGTCGCGAACGTCGTGAACAGGAGCACCACGGTCCCCAGGGTCCGCGACGCGAGGTAGTAGTCCTCGGCGGTGTTCTCGGTGAGACGGTAGGCGACGGCGCCGACCGCGAGCGCCGCCAGCAGGTAGCCGACCACGATGCCGACCTCGACCGAGAGCGCCGACTGGAGGGCCGTCACGCCCGCCCCCCTCCCCCCGGCTGGTCGGTCTCGATGCCGACTCCCCAGGCCCGCGTCGCGAACGCCCGGAAGGCGACCGCCGCCAGCGCCATCCAGCCGACGTGCCACCAGAGCCACGCCGGCAGTCCGGCGACGACCCTGCCGTCGTCCCACAGGAACCAGGGGACGGCCAGCGCGACCAGCACGACCGCGACCGCGGACCAGAGAACGGCTTCGCTTCGTTCGCCCATTGACAGACGTATGGTTGACGGAGCCACCTAAGTATTACTAAAAGAGACCGATAATAGGTATTGAAGAGATATCTTCTCCATAGTCGGGAACGGAAAGCGAATCGCCGAATTCGTAGTGGGAGGTCCGTCGGTGCGCTCCTGCCGGCAGTTCGGACAGTTCTCCCGGAAATCGGGGAACGCGCTCGGCGCGTCGGGGCCTGTCGGTCGGTCCGCGCAACGCCTATGGCGGCCCTCGCCGAGGGGACCGCATGGGCATCGAGGAATCCGACGTCGATCCGTCCCGCTTCCTAGAGGACATCGAGATGCGCATCGGCGAGGTCGTCTCGGCGGAGCCGTTCCCCGAGGCGCGCAAGGACGTCTACAAACTCGAGGTCGACTTCGGCGGGGAGCGCCGGCAGTCCGCCGCCGGTCTCACCGACAACTACGACCCGTCGGACCTCGTCGGTCGGCAGGTCGTCGCCGTCGTCAACCTCGGGACGGTGAACGTCGCCGGGTTCGAGAGCCAGTGTCTCGTGACGGGGGTCGACGACGGCGACGGCGGAGTGGTCCACCTCCGGCCCGAACGAGAGGTGGCCAACGGGACACGGGTGTACTGACCGGCGGGCGTCGACCGGTCGCCGCCACAGTCGCATAGTTTATACACCGACCGGCGCGATTTTATAATGTTACCTCGTCACCGGGGTGACGCATTCACCATCACGCCCACACGGGCACTCACATCATGCACGACACAGCGAAATACCTCATCCACGCCGACATCACCGCCAAGGGGGTGGTCGAGCGGAGCGACGTCGTCGGCGCCATCTTCGGACAGACCGAGGGGCTGCTCGGGGACGAACTCGACCTCAGGGACCTCCAGGACTCCTCGAAGGTCGGGCGGATCGACGTCGAGATCGACTCCGAGAACGGCCAGTCGTTCGGCACCGTCACCATCGCCAGCGGTCTCGATCAGGTCGAGACCGCCATCCTCGGGGCCGCCCTGGAGTCGATCGAGCGGGTCGGCCCCTGCCGGGCGACCATCGAGGTCAACCGGATCGAGGACGTCCGCGCCGCCAAACGACGGGTCATCGTCGAGCGCGCCAAGGAACTGCTCGACGAGGCCTTCGACGGGTCGATGCTCACCAGCCAGGAACTCGTCGAGGAGGTCCGGCGGTCGGTCCGCGTCGAGGACATCACCGAGTACGAGAGCCTGCCGGCCGGCCCCCGGGTCGCCGAGTCCGACGCCATCATCGTCGTCGAGGGGCGCGCGGACGTGCTGACGCTGCTCCGCTACGGAATCAAGAACGCCGTCGCGGTCGAGGGGACCAACGTCCCGGAGGCGATCGCCGACCTCACCGCTGACCGGACGGTGACGGCCTTCTTCGACGGCGACCGCGGGGGCAACCTCATCCTGAAGGAACTCGCCCAGGTCGGGGACGTCGACTACATCGCCAGCGCGCCTACCGGCCGCAGCGTCGAAGACCTCGACCGGGGGGAGGTCATGCGCGCGCTCCGGGAGAAGGTCCCCTACGAGGCGGCCGGGTCGGCGGACACCGCCGACGACGGGGCCGTCCCTCACCCGAGCGCCTCCGACGGCGGGAGCGTACCGCGGACCGGTCGTCCGGCGGAACCGAGAGCGGGGAGGCAACGCCCGAGGCCGACTCCGGATCGGAGTCCGCCTCCGGGCCGGACTCCGACCGACCGGCGCGGCCGGAGACGCTCCGGGGGCACGTCGCCGCCGTCGTCGGCGAGGAGAGCGGTCGCGTCCGGTTGCTCGACGAGGAGTTCGCCGTCCTCGAGGAGGGACCGGCCGGGGACGCCTTCGACCTCGTCGAGGGGAGCGAGGCGGTCCCGGCGACGGTCGTTCTCGACGGGGAGGTGACCCAGCGCCTGCTCGACGTCGCGGCCCAGCGGGGCGTCGATCAGATCGTCGGCCGCTCGACCGGCAAGTTCGTCAAGCGCCCGACCAGCGTCCGCGTCCGCACGGCCGAGGGGCTGCTCGCACGCGAGGAGTAACACGAGTGGCCGAGTGGCCGGGGGACCACGGGTCGCTCCGGACCGCTCCGGACGGCGCTCTCTCAGGGGCCCACCAGCCCGACGGCATACGCGAGCGCCGCGGCGATGACCGCGGCGGCGCTCGTCGCGGCGAAGTTGACGCCCTTGTTGTAGAGGTACGTCCCCTCGACGGTCGCCCCGAGGAGGCTGTCGACGGTCATGCCGCCGAGCCCGGCGGCGACGATCACCAGTCCGCCGACCGCTCCGAGCGGGAAGAACGCGAGCGCGATCAGGGCGACGACGGCCGCCCCCGCCGCCCCGGCGAGTTCCCCCTGCCAGGTGACCCCGCCGTCGGTTCCCGGGGGGACCCGCTGGAAGGTCGTGATCAGGCGGGTGTTGTCGTAGAGGCCGCCGATCTCGCTGGAGAGGGTGTCGCTCATCGCGGCCGCGACCGATCCGGCGAAGGCGTACAGGAACAGCCCCTCGGGCAGGCCGACCATCGGGCTGGCCGCCGCACCGACCAGGGCAGCCAGCGCCGCCGCCGAGTTGGCGATCACGTTGCCGCTGCCGCGCGCACCCTCGTTGTCCTCTGCGATCCCCCGCTCGCGTTTCTCCTCGTAGCGGAACTTCGTCGAGAGCCCGCCGACGACGAAAAACGAGATCAGGACGGCGAACCAGCCGTAGTCCCCGAGGACGACCGTGAGCAGGGCCAGCAGCACGCCGGTGAGCATCCCGGGGATCGAGGCCGTCTCGAGAGCGTAGGAGAGATAGCCCAGCACGGCGACCAGACCGAGGGCGACGGCGACCTGGGTCGCCGACGCCTCGACTGGGAGTTCGGTGAACAGCCAGAGCACCAGCGCGACCGAGACCATCACCAGCGGGTCGTCGCGCTCGAACAGCAGCGACCGGAGCAGCGCCGCCAGGAGGGCGCCGGCGGCGGCCAGGAAGACGACCCGCGAGAGCGAGAGCGGGACGGAACCGCCCGCGAGCGCGGCGCTGGCGAGCAACCCTCCCAGTCCGGCGGCGGTGCCGCCGAGAGAGAACGCTACGACGCCGGCGAACTCGTCGCCGACAGCCGCCAGCGCGGCCTTCTGAGCGAGGTCGCCGTACCCGACGACGACCGTGCCGGCGACGAACGCGCCGACGGGCATCCCGAACCGGAGCGCGACCAGCGCCAGGCCGGCGGCCGCGAGCGCGAACCCCGCGAGCCCGTAGAGCCGGCCCTCCTCGAAGTCGCCCGGGCGAGCGAACAACTCGAAGATCGGCCCGTCGTCGACGCCGACGAGCGCGAACGCCGCGAGCGCCGCGAACGGGGCCGCGGCGACGACGGCGGCGACCGCCGGCGCCGCTCGCCCCTGGACTGCGGGAGCGACGAGCGAGAGCGTGGAGACGGCGGCGAACGCACCCGCCCGTCGGACCGTGTGAGACACGACACTGGATTCCGCCGAGGCCCACTTAATCCTCTCGGGATTTGGATACGCCGCCGGACGCGGTCGCCGACGGGACCGAGAGCGCCCGGCCGCTGGCCGGGTTCCGGAACGTCCGGTTCTGGAGCATCTCGACGACGTTCGCGGCGACGTAGGTCAACCCGTCGTCGGCGACGGCCAGCCGTCGCTCCTCGGGGACGTGGTGCTCGGCGAACAGGGCGTCGACGGCGTCGCGTTTCTCCGCCGGCCAGTTGGCCATCGTCTCCATGGTGTCCTTGCGCTCCGCCACGAACTCCACGGTCCGCCCTTCGGCCATCGCTGCCCGCGCCTCCTCGACGGTCGCTGACTGGCCCTGGTCGATCGCGGAGTTGACGTTGAAGAACAGCAGCGTCAGGTCGTCGACGGTGATCGTCGCCATACCGGCGGATACGGCCACGACCGTATGAACCGACCGGTAGCGGTCCGTCTTCCGGGGCGCCGGAGCGGCGATACCCCACGGTCTCGATAGCGGCTCCTGCGGGGCTCGGCGAACGCGGCCGCTGTTTTACCAGACGGTCGCGCGAACTGGTTCCCGGGTCCGATCAGGCGACGATTTCCGTGCGAGAAGACGACCGGGGGCGGGTCGTCGTAATCGACGAGGCGACGGGGATCCGAGTCGAGAGCGACAATCGACCGATCGCGCTACGAACGCTCGCGGAGAAACTGGAGGTCGAACGGCCCCCGGAGGAGAGACGATCCCGGCGGTGACTCGCGGCCCCCACCGCCAGGCAGAGGACGGGAGGTGCGCCTCGGCCCTCGCCGTCCGGCGGTCCAGGCGGCACTCCCGGCCGCCGACGGACGCCGCGACCGCGATGTAGTCGGGGGGGACGGGTGCGACGAGGAGCGCGCCGCCGTCGAGTGCGCGGCGTGGTCGGTCGCGGTCGGGGCCGGCCGCCCCGGCGAGAGGCGGTGCTGGCAGAGGCGGTAGGGGCGTGATACTTACGTCGGTTCCCCGATAGACTCTCCTCCGTGGGACTGTACGACCGCTATCTGGCCGCCCGCATCCGGCGGAACGACGCCGACCCGCCCCGGACTATCGCGCTCGTGATCACCGAGCGCGACCTGCTCGAACAGGACGCCTACGACCGACTGGAGGCGTTCCTCCGGTGGGCGTTCGACGGCGGCGCCGAGCGGGTCATGGTCTACGTCTCCGTGCTCGACGAGGCCGCGGTGCCGACGCTGCGCCGGACGCTCGCGGAGATCGACTCCCCCCGACCGCTGGCGGTCCGGGGTCCCGACGACGACGAGCGCGCCGACGCCCCCGTCCAGGTGAGCATCGGGCTGGGCGGGAAGGCGGAGTTCGCGAGCGCGGTCCGGAGCGTCGCCGAGGACGTCGAGGACGGCGAACTCTCCAGCGACGACCTCTCGGAGAGCGACATCGAGGCCGGACTGGTCTTCCCGACGGCGCCGGACCTCGTGATCAAGACCGGCGCCGAGCGGCTCTCGGATTTCATGATCTGGCAGTCGGTCTACTCGGAGCTGTACTTCACTGACGTCAACTGGCGGGACTTCCGCAAGCGGGACTTCCTCCGGGCGGTCAGGGACTACCAGGACCGCCAGCGGCGGTTCGGACGGTGAACGGCGGCCGTCGACCGGTGTCCGCCACCGCGCCGGGGATTCCGGTCCGGACGCGGACTGGTACGATTTACGTGCCGGCTGGCGTTACCCCGAGGTATGACCGGGACGACGATCCGCACGCTCCGCGAGAAGTACGACGCCGGCGAGCCGCTGACCATGCTGACGGCTTACGACGCGCCGATCGCCCGGCTCGTCGACGAGGGCGGGGTGGACATGATCCTCGTCGGGGACAGCGCGGGCCACAACCACCTCGGCTACGGGGACACGCTCCCCGTGACCCTCGAGGAGGCGCTCTCGAACACCGGTGCCGTGGCCCGCGCGGCCGACGACGCGCTGGTGATCGGCGACCTCCCCTTTCTCACCTACGGCGCCTCCCTCGAGCAGTCGGTCGAGAACGCCGGTCGCTTCCTGAAAGAGGCGGGCGCGGACGCGGTGAAACTCGAGACCGCTCCCGGGGGGGAGACCACGATCGAGCTCGTCGAGCGGCTGGTCGAACTCGGCATCCCCGTCCAGGGCCACGTCGGGCTGACGCCCCAGCGCATGAACGAGATGGGCGGGGCCGTCATCCAGGGTCGGGAGGGGCCGGAGTCGGCGTTCGCGGACGAACTCGTCGATACCGCCCGCCGGCTGGCCGACGCGGGCGTGTTCACGCTCGTCCTCGAGGGGATCACCGAACCGGTCGCCAAGCGCGTCACCGAGGCCGTCGACGTCCCGACGATCGGCATCGGGGCCGGGCGGTACGTCGACGGTCAGGTGCTCGTGATCAACGACGTGCTCGGGCTCGGCGGCGAGGGCTACAGGCTCTCGAAGCAGTACGCCGACCTGGACGGCGTGATCGCCGGGGCCGTCGAGTCGTACGTCTCGGACGTCGAGAGCGGCGCCTTCCCGACCGAGGAGAACATCTACGAGCCGATCGACGACGGCGGGACGGATGCGGGGGCCGATCGCGGCGCGGACGAGGACTAGTCGGCGGCGGGTTCGGGGAGTTCCTCGTCGACGCGGTCGATGGGTTCGATCTCCAGTTCCGGGAGGTCCCCGACGTTCTCGCGGAGGCGGCGCACCAGCCCCCCGTCGGCGCCGACGGCGCCGACGAGCGCGAGCGCGCGCTCGGCGCGGGTCCGCTGCCAGGACTGCTGGCGGGACTGGTAGGTGCGGATCGCCCGCAGGAAGTCCACCCGGGAGAACTCCGGCCAGTAGGGCGCGCAGAAGAAGACGGCGGCCTCGTTGCCGTTGGCGTGCCACGGCAGGAAGTTCGAGGTGCGTTCGTCGCCGCCCGTCCGGATGATCAGGTCGACGTCCCGCGGCGGGCGCTCTGCGAGGTGCTCCTCGACGGTGTCGACGTCGACGTCCTCGCTCGTCAGGTCGTCGGCCTCGACCGCGGCGGCGACCTTCCGGGCGGCGTCGAGCAGTTCCGCCCGACCGCCGTACGCGAGCGCGACGTTGAGCCGCTGGGCCTCGTACCCCTCCGTCCGCCGCTCGGCGTAGTCGACGGCCTCCCGGACCCGCTCGGGGAGCTGCTCGAGCTGTCCGATCGCGCGGATGCGGACTTCCTCCTCGTGTACGCTCGGCTCGTCGGCGAACTCGTAGAGCTTCCGCTCGATGAGGTCGAACAGCTCCTCGCGCTCCGCTGGCGGTCGATCGAAGTTCTCCGTCGAGAAGGCGTACAGCGTCAGTTCCCGGACGCCCAGTTCCGCACACCAGTCGAGGATCTCCTCGGTCGTTCGCGCGCCCTCGCGGTGGCCCGACGCCGTGTCGTCGCCGCGCTGCTGGGCGTACCGCCGGTTCCCGTCCTGTATCACCGCGACGTGGTCCGGAGCGCCGTCGACCTCTCGCTCGAGAACCCGCTCGTAGACCCCGTGTGCCAGCCGCTGCAACCGCCGTGCCATGGCCGGGACGAGTCTTGCCGTCGGTATGAGTCTTTTGAACGTTTACACGCTCGCGCCGGCGAGCGTCGGTCGGCCGAACCGGGAGGATCCCCCCGATCGCGCCGGTAGCGTCCGGCAGCCGCCCCCTACCCGACGCTGAACCGTCCGAGCTGTCACCCGGAGGGTTTTAATATAGGGACGACAAGGGTAAACTGCAATGGCGACCGGTACGGTTGATTTCTTCAACGACACTGGCGGTTACGGGTTCATCGAGACCGACGAGTCCGACGAGGACGTGTTCTTCCACATGGAGGACGTCGGCGGCGAGGACCTCGAGGAGGGGCAGGAAGTCGAATTCGAGATCGTGCAGGCCGACAAGGGCCCGCGCGCGAAGAACCTGACGAGGCTCTAGGATGGCGAAAGGAACTGTCGACTTCTTCAACGACACGGGCGGCTACGGGTTCATCGAGACCGAGGAATCCGACGAGGACGTGTTCTTCCACATGGAAGACGTCGGCGGCCCCGACCTCGAGGAGGGGCAGGAGGTCGAGTTCGAGATCGAGCAGGCCGACAAGGGCCCGCGCGCGACGAACCTCGAACGCCTGTAAGCTCGAACGCCCGTAAGGCACCGACCGATCGATTCTGACGGGGCCGGCCTTCGCCGCCCCCGTTCGCATTCCGGACCGTGAGGCGTATGTCCGCGCAGAGATAGACACGATCATGGAAACCGTCGACGAGGACCTCTACCAGCGCACGAAGGCGCTCCTAGAGCCGGGCGACGTCGAACTGAACGGACTGATCGTCCACACCGACTTCGGCGGGAACGAGGAGGCCCGCCTCCACGAGGCGACCCTCGAGATCGGCGACGCCGTCGCCGACCGCGCCGGGAAGGGCGACACGTACGTCTACTCCGGCAACGACGACGATCGGTTCGGCCTCAACCAGCACCAGGGACTCACTATCGAGGGCGACGAGTTCGTCTGGGAGTGCCAGCAGCTCCTGCGGGACGGGACGTTCGATCTGGTGATCTACTACGAGGCCGACGTCGACCAGGCGGCGCTCGTCGAGGAGGTCGAGGGGATGGGCTTCGAGGTGACCAGCGTCGAGGGCGACTGACGCCGCCCGCACTGTCAGTTTTCACGACTGGTAGGACGATTTTTATTGCCCGCGTCGATGAGAGAAACACGTCCTCGAGGAGGTGACGCAAGTGAGCGAACTGTGGGATCGAACCAATGCCGGCGATGCACCGTTGCTCGAACGTGCCGAGCGGTCGTCCACGCCCGACGCCGCTGACGAACTGTTCTCGCTGTTGAGCGACAGACGGCGACGGCGGGCCGCCGCCTGGATCGGCGAGGCCGACGAACCGGTGGCGCTCGCGTCGGCCGTGGCCGGCCCCGAGGGCGGAGCGGACCGCGCACGCGTCGCTCTCGCCCACAACAACCTCCCGAAACTCGAGGACGCCGGCGTCCTCGAGTTCGACCGGGAGCGCGCCGTGGTCGCCCCGGGCGACCGTCTCGACGCGATCCTCGGAGTGCTGGACGTAGTCGTCGGAGCGAGCTAGTCGGAACAGACTGGGCAGCGTCCGGTCCACTCCGACTGATTGGCCGGACCGACGACCCCGTCGATGCGGAGGTCGGTCCAGCCCTCCGAACGGGCCGCGTGCTCGTCCTCGAAGCGCTCCGTCTCGCTACACTCCGCACAGACCACGTCGACGTTCATGACGTCCCGTAGTCCACCCGCCCACTTAGGTGATGCTGCACGGCCGTCGAGCGCGTCGCTTATGCCGCGGTAGTTCCGAGGGCCGCCCATGAGTACGACCGCGGAGCTAGACCGGGTCGACCGGGCGATCGTCAACGCGTTCCAGGGAGGGTTCCCGGTCGCCCGGCAGCCCTTCGAACCGGCCGCGGCCGCGCTCCGCGAGCGCGGCGTCGGCGTCTCCGCGGACGACCTCCTCGCGCGCGTTCGCGAGATGGACGAGGCGGGGACGCTCTCGCGGTTCGGCGCGCTGGTCGACGCCGAGGCCATCGGCGGCACCGCGACCCTCGTCGCGATGCACGCCCCCGAGGACCGGTTCGACGAGGTCGCAGAGCGGGTCAACGCCCACCGGGAGGTCGCGCACAACTACGAGCGCGAGCACCCCCACCTGAACATGTGGTTCGTCGTCAGCGTCGCCGACCCCGAGGAGGTCGGGCGCGTGCTCGACGACATCGAGCGGGAGACGGGTCAGGAGACGTACAACCTGCCGAAGGTCGACGAGTTCCGCGTCGAGGCGAAGTTCCTCCTCGACGGGCCCGTCCCCGACGGCGACGTCGACTGCTCGGGGGCGGGACCGGACGTCGCTCCCGTCGAGCGCGACGCGCTGACGCCCGCCGAGCGCGACCTCGTCGTCGAGATCCAGGACGGCCTCCCGGTCACCGAGACGCCGTACGCCGACGTCGCCGAGGCGATCGGCCGCGACCCGGAGTGGGTCGTCCGAACGATCGAGCGCTTCGACCGCGAGGGGAAGGTCCGACGCGTCGGCGTGATCCCCAACCACTACGCGCTGGGCTACACCGAGAACGGCATGACCGTCTGGGACGTCCCCGACGGCGTCGTAGGCGAGGTCGGACCCGCGGTGGCGAGCCTGGATTTCGTCACCCACTGTTACCGGCGGCCGCGTCACGAGGGCGTCTGGCCGTACAACTTCTTCGCAATGACCCACGGGCGCACCGAAGACGAGTCCCGCGAGCGCATCCGGCGGGTCCGCGAGACCATGGCGGAGTTCTGGTCGGTCGGCGAGGACGACTGGGACACGCTGTTCTCGACGCGGATCCTCAAGAAGACGGGCATCCGAATCGGAGAGCGCGCCGCGGCGAACACCGCCGACGGCGAGGGCGACCCCGAGGACATAGACGGCGGCCCCCCGGGCGCGAACGCGGACGCGACCCCCGAGTGAGCATGACCGGGAGCGGGCCGT
This sequence comes from Halobacteriales archaeon QS_5_70_17, assembly GCA_003021975.1. Classification (GTDB taxonomy): domain Archaea; phylum Halobacteriota; class Halobacteria; order Halobacteriales; family Haloarculaceae; genus Halomarina. The sequence continues at coordinate 34,881 of PXRR01000044.1, forward strand.
TCGGCGCGCGGTCGCGGCGAGAACGGGGGCGGTAGCCGTGCAACCGCTGCTCCACGACTTCGAGGGCGAGCGCGTGCTCGTGTTCGGCGGCGGGCGGGTCGGCGCGGTTGCAGAGCGTCCCGCGCTCGTCGGCGGCCGCGGCGACGGCGTCGTTGACGTCGCCGTCGTCGGTCGCGGCGACGACCAGCGCCGGGGCGACCCGGTCGAGCCACCCGGCGACCGCGTCGGGGCCGGGGGCTGCCCGGACCTGACCGCGCCGACCACTCGGGCGCGCGTGACCCGGGGCGGGTCGCGGTCCCGTCGACGGTCCGTGAGGGGCCGGTCGTCGTCGGCATCTCGACGGGCGCTCCGGCGCTCACCCGGGTCCTCCGCCAGCGGATCGAGGAGACCGTCCGGGCGGCCGGCGAACTGGCGCCGCTGGTCGGACGGCTCCGCGGGCGACTCGACGGCCTCCCTGCGGACCGGCGCCGCGCCGTCCTCCGTCGGGTGGTCCGGTCGGACCGCGTTTGGAAGGCTTTAGGTTCCGGAACCACTAATCCGGAGCAGACAGTGGACGAAATAGTCTCCGAGGAGCTCGGTGAGGACAGACAATGGTAGGCACGGGCGTCGTCACGGGGATCAGCATCGCTCACGAGCGTGCGGACCTTGCCACCATCGAAGCCGCCTGCGCCGACGGGCAGGCCGGCGTCGTCCGTTCGCTGCTCGCGGACGCGGCAGTCACCGAGGCCTTCGCCCTCCAGACGTGCAACCGCGCGGAGGCGTACGTCGTCGCCGAGGACGGCGAGGCCGGCCGCGCGGCCCTCGAGCCGCTCGTCGCCGGCGTCGAGGAGTCCGCGGTCCGGTGGCTCGGCCACGAGGAGGGGCTACGCCACCTGATGCGGGTCGCCTGCGGGCTGGAGTCGATCGTCGTCGGCGAGGACCAGATCCTCGGGCAGGTGCGCGACGCCTACGTCGAGGCCCGCGACGTCGGCGGGATCGGGCCGGTCTTCGAGGACGCCGTCACGAAGGCGATCCACGTCGGCGAGCGGGCCCGCACCGAAACCGCGATCAACGAGGGGGCGACCTCGCTGGGCAGCGCGGCCGCCGACGTGGCGGCCCTCGAGGTGGCCCTGGAGTCGGCGACGGCACTGGTCGTCGGCACCGGCGAGATGGGCACGCTCGCCGCCCGCGCGCTCGCCGACCGGGTCGATCACCTCGTCGTCGCCAACCGGACGCTCCGGAGCGCGCGCCACGTCGCCGAGACGCTCTCCGGCGACGGCCTCGAAACCAGCGCCGTCGGCCTGGGGGCGCTCCCGACGGTGCTGGCCTGGGCGGACGTCGCCGTCACCGCGACCGGCGCCGAGGACCCCGTCGTCGACGCCGGCGACGTCGCGACCGCCGGCGAGACCGTCCTGATCGACATCGCCCGGCCGCGGGACGTCGACCCCGCGACCGACGACGTCGACGGGGGCACCGTCCGCGGTCGAGGCGATGATCGACCGGGAGTTCGATCGCCTCATCTCCCAGTTCAAGCGCAAGCGCGCCGACGAGGTCATCAGCGCGATGTACGAGTCCGCCGAGCGGACCAAGCGCCGCGAGGTCGGGCGCGCGCTGTCGAAACTCGAGGCCGACGACCTGACCGACGACCAGCGCGAGACCGTCGAGGCGATGGCCGACGCGCTGGTCGGTCAGTTGCTCGCCGCACCGACGAAGAGCCTCCGGGACGCCGCCGAGCGCGACGATTGGTCGACGATCAACACCGCGATCCGGCTGTTCGATCCCCACGGCGGCGCCGGCGGGGCCGACGGGTCGGTGCCCAACGAGATCCCCGACCTGGAAGAGGCCGGCCCCGAGGACGTCCCCGAGGGGGTCCGCGACGCGATGCCCCAGGCGGTGCTCGACCGGATCGGGGAGGACTGACGGCCGGGGGCGGGTTTCAGTGACAGAGCCTCGTGAATGTGGCAGTACACTCGCTAGCGCGTCGGAAATCCAGCAACCAGTTGCTTGAACTCCCCGGCATACAGGTCGTCTGACCGCTCGCGGCCCGTGAGGTTTAGCTGTGAATGGGTTGGCAACGGGCGCTCTCGGTCCCGTCGGCGACCGCGTCCGGCGGCGTATCCAAATCCCGAGAGGATTAAGTGGGCCTCGGCGGAATCCAGTGTCGTGTCTCACAC
>PXRR01000045.1:0-21207 GCA_003021975.1 Halobacteriales archaeon QS_5_70_17
CACGCGTCCTGGGGTGCGATCTGCTCGTCTCCGAGCGCCTCGCGCTCCTGCTGGTCCTGTTCGGCTTCCAGCCCGCGCTCCGCGATTTCAAGTGGGGCCAGATCTCGACGCTCCTGACGGCGCTGCTCGGGTTCGCGTTCTACGCCCACGAACTCGAGATCACGGCGGACTCCGACGGACGCTCTCGACGTTACCTGTACGGCTACGGCAGCGGCGCGCTCACGACCCTCGGGAGTTCGGTCAAGCTCTTCTACGCCCCGGCGGGCGCGCACCTGCTTCGCGACCGCCGGCGGCTGGTCGGCGCGGTCGCGACTGCGGTAGCCCTGCTCGCGGTCTCCCTCGTCGTCTTCGGCGTCGAGACCCACCGCGCGTACCTCGACGTCCTCCTGTGGGGGAAGGGGTGGGGTGAGAGCCGGCCGCCCGAACTGTGGGACGTCGCGGCCGCCTACCGGCCGCTGTACGTCCTGGGCGGGTTCGGGCGCCCGGCCCGCTTCCTGGGCACGCTCGGCGTGATCGGGCTGGCGCTGGCGGCTCGGGACGCCGAGGGTCCGACCGTCCGCCGCGCGACGTTCGCGCTCGGGGTCGCCGCCGTGCCGCTGCTGGCCCCCCGGGCCGACACTCACGACCTCGTCGTCGCGCTCGTGCCCGCCGTGGTCCTGCTCGCCGTCGAACTCGCTCGGCCGCTCGGTCGCCCCTCGATCCCCGTTCTCGCGGTGTTGCTCTTCCACCTCCACCGGTACGGGCTGGGGCTGGCCCTCGACCCGCCGGCGTGGCTCCCGCCGGCCGCGGCCGCCGCTCTGAGCGAGCGGGCGGCGTGGCTCCAGCCGGGGGTGTGGGCCACGTTCCTGCTCGTCGGACTGGCGGCCTACCGGGTCGCCGAGTGCGCCCCTCGCCTCCCGGTCGGGGACGGTCGGGGGACGAACGGCGGCGAGCGCGACCGGACCCGTCGGTGATCACAACTGTCATCTCCCCTCGTCCGCTCCGGCCTACCAGTGACGTTCCGCGCGCTCGCTCTCGTCGCCCTCCTGGTCGTCGCGGGCTGTGCGATGCCGGTCCCGACCGACGCGCCTGACGCCGACACTCCGCCGGGGAACGACCCCGGGACCGAGAGGGGGACCGACCGCCCGACGACCGTCGAGGCCGTCGACCGGGCGAACCCCTACGGCGAGGGGACGCTCGTCGTCGCCGTCGAGAACAGCGTCGACGACTCGCGGGACTTCGAGCCGCTGGTCCGGGAGGCACTCGACTACTGGGAGGAGAACGCCGAGCGCTACGCCGGCTACGACGTCGACTACCGGCTGGCGTCCGACGCCGAGGAGCCGGACCTGATCGTCCGGTTCGTCCCCGAGGTGTCCGACTGCGGGCGGGAGGACCACATCGCCGGCTGTGCTCCCCGCGTCACCTCCGGTCCGGTCGAGCGGCCCGTCGTCGTCCACGTCCGGGGCGGGTTCTCCGACCGCTCGACGGTGCGCGTGCTGCAACACGAACTCGGGCACACCCTGGGGCTCGACCACGACGACGAGCCCCGGGACGTGATGGCCCGCCAGTCGGTGCTGACGACGCTCCCCCAGCGCGACGCGACCGAGCGGGCGCTGCCCTGGAACGACTCCACGCTGTCGGTGTACGTCGACGCGTCGGCCGTTCCCGCCGACGAGCGCGACGCGACCCGCCGACAGGTCGCCGCCGCGCTGGGGTACTTCGCCGACGGCGCCGACGGCGCCGTCCCCGAGAACGTCTCGTTCACTCGCGTCGACGACCCCGCCGACGCCGACGTCGTGGTCCGCTTCGACGAGGAGTCGCCCTGCCGGTCCGGCCCCGGGTCCTGCGGCGTCGTCGAGGGGACCGACCCCGACGGCGACGGCGCCCTCGAGACCTACAGCCGCCTCGAGATCACGCTGACCGACCTCGACACCGACGCCGTCGCCTGGCACGTCGGCCGCTGGCTGGGCTACGGGTTCGGGCTCCGGGGCGAGGAGTACCCCGAGCCGCTGCGCGAGTCGGCCAGCTACGACGAGCGGCGCAGCGAGTGGTGGGCGTAGCGCACGCTGCGCTCCTCGCGACCGCTCTCGGTGCCGGGAGCGACCTGGCCCCTACTCCCCGTCCGCCCGCGAGCGGATCAGCGCCGCGAGGTCGTCGTAGAAGCCGGGCTCGTACTTCGTCGCCTCGTCGACGGTCGGACGCGCGTTGGTTTCGGTGACGACGGCGCGCCCGTCGGCGACCAGCAGGTCGACGCCGAGGTAGTCCACTCCGAGCGCGGCGGCCGCCCGCTCGACCAGAACGCGGTGCTCGTCGGACAGCGAGACGCCGCGGGCCTCCGCGCCGCGGTGGACGTTGTGCTTCCAGCGGCCCTCCGCGAGCGCGTCCGCCGGGAGGCGCCGCTCGACGGCGCCGGCGTACTCCCCGCCGAGGACCATCACCCGGTAGTCCCGCGCCTCCGGGAGGAACGACTGGAGGAGAAACGACTTGTCGCCGGTCGCGCGGTAGTCGTGGATCAGGTCGAGGTAGTCACAGACCCCCACCAGCGAGTCGGCGTCCCCGACTTTCGCGATGCCCGTGCCCCGCGTCGTCGAATTGGGCTTGACGACCACCGGCGGATCGAACCGCTCGAAGGCCGCCCGGAGGTCGGCCTCGCTCACGGGGCTGGAGACGACCACCGTCTCGGGGACGGGCACGCCCGCCCGCGAGAGACGGGCCAGCGCCTCCCCCTTGTGCCGGGAGCGCAACACCGCCTCGCGGCCGTTCACCCAGGGCACGTCGAGCAGGGCGTCGGCGACGCCTCCCTCCGCGATCCGGCCGGGGTAGACCCAGCCGACGTCGTACTCGCCGAAGGGCGAATCGGCGAGCGGGACCGTCCGCTCGTCGACGGCGACGTGGCCGACCTCGATCCCGCGGTCGGCGAGCGGCTCGCGGACGCGCTCGAAGGTCTCCGCGCGGGTCGTCATCGCGAGACGGAGCATGCGCTCCCGTGGGCGTCGAGGAGGGTAAAAGGGACGGAGCGCGGTCGCCCGCGTCAGGAGATCAGCCGTTCCTCGCCGCGCTCGACGACGACCCGGCAGGGCGGCGAGACCTTGTTGTACGCCCGGCGGAGGGCGTCCTTCGCGACGGGGGCCTGCTCGGGCTCACACCAGATGGTGAACACGCGGTCGCCACGCGGAATGCGGGCGGCGGTGCCGACGATCTTCCCGAAGGCCTGGCGCATCCCGTCGGAGACGCGGTCGGCCCCGGCGCCGGTCGCCTGCTTGTTCTCCCGGATGACGTGGTGGGGGAACTTCCGCAGGATCATCTTGTAGTTCTTCTCGCCGAGTTCCTTGATCAGGTGGCGGTTCGCGGACAGCCGGGAGGCCTCCAGAGAGCCGTGGCGGATCTGGACCTCCTCCTCGACGACGAGGCTGATCTGGACGGGGTAGTCGTCCGGGTCCGCGTCGATGTCGCCCATCTTGTGCTGGGCGATCTTCGACCCCGGGATCCCCGTGATGTACTCGCGTCGGGTGTAGGGAGGCTTGTCGATCTCCCGGTACATCGAGGCGGGCTTATCGGTCATATTACGTTACGCAACGGCGAGTCCGCGGTTAAACCCTTCGAACCCGGCTCCGTCGGTGTGAGCCCCGCTACCGTCGCGCTTCCCCGCGCTCGACGCTACGACGACTTCGAGAGTCCGTAGCGTCCGCTCTCGGCCCACTCGCGTTTGTTCCACCCGCAGCCGGGGCACTCGTCTCGCTGCCAGTCGAACTCCTCGCTGCACCGCTGGCAGTCGACCATCCGGGGCGGGACGTCGTCGGCGAGCGCTCGCTCTTCCTCGTCAGGCATACACACCCGTACGCACGCCAGCCAGTAAAACCCCTCCGGCGGTCCTCCGGGCCGCCGGCGCACTGCGGGGGAGTGCTCGTGTGGTACCGGCGACAGCCCCCGCGTGGTATATACGGGTGGCGACCCTCCTCTCCGTATGGTCAACATGTTCGTCGACGGCGAATGGCGCACCGACGTCTACGAGACGACCGACGACGACGGCGAGTTCGACCGCTCGGAGACGTCCTTCCGGGACTGGGTCGGCGGCGAGCAGGTGAAGGAAGGGGGGGCGCCCGACCCCGACGCGGAGTTCCCCGTCGAGGCCGGCCGCTATCCCCTCTACGTCTCGCTGGCCTGTCCGTGGGCCCACCGCACGCTCGTCACGCAGGCGCTGAAGGGACTGGAGGACGCCGTCAGCGTCGACGTCGTCGATCCCTACCGCGACGAGGGCGGCTGGCAGTTCACCCCCGAGAAGGAGGGGTGTACCGCCGATTCGGTCAACGGCTCCGACTACCTCCGGGAGGTGTACGTCGCCGCCGACCCGGACTACACGGGCCGGGTGACGGTGCCCGTGCTGTGGGACAAAGAGCGGGGAACCGTCGTCAACAACGAGTCCGAGGAGGTCATGCGGATGCTCGACGTCGCCTTCGACGACCTCGCGACGCGGGACGTCGACCTCTACCCCGAGGGGTACCGCGACGACGTCGACCGGATCATCGAGGAGATCTACGAGCCGATCAACAACGGCGTCTACCGGGCGGGATTCGCCGAGAGCCAGGACGCCTACGAGCGGGCGGTCGGTGACCTGTTCGACGCGCTCGACCGCTGGGAGGAGGTCCTCGGCGAGCAGCGGTACCTCGCCGGCGACCGCCTCACCGAGGCGGACGTGGCGATGTTCACGACGCTGATCCGGTTCGACGACGTCTACCACACCCACTTCAAGTGCAACCGCCGGAAGCTCTCGGAGTACGACGACCTCTGGAACTACCTGCTCGAACTCTCCCAGCTACCGGGCGTCGCCGAGACGGTGGACATGGCGCAGATCCGCGAGCACTACTACACGACCCACCCCGACGTCAACCCCAAGCGGATCGTCGCGGTCGGTCCCGATCACGACTTCGACGCCGACCACGACCGCGACCGGCTGGCCGGCGATCCGCCCGCGGCACTGGCTCCGACCGCCGACTGATCGCCGCGGGCACGCTCGGGGGCCGAACTCGAACCTCCGGCCGGCAGGGACAGGTCGTCTCGGCGGCCGTCCGACCGGGCCGGCGGCACGGCTCTCACCGCCCGGAGTGCGTGCTGCCCTCGACGCGCCCCCGCCGGTAGCTCGTCTGCCCGGGCCGTCGATCCGCGCCGGTACCCGGGTGATCGTCCACGACTGATATACTCCGCTAGATGTCACCAGTGGGATATGAGTGGATCGGTCCTCGTCCTCCACGTCGATGACGAGCCGGAATTCGCGGAACTCGCGGCGACGCTCCTGGAGCGAGCGCGAGCGGGTCTTCGAGGCCGGCTATTCCGCCACCCAGGACGGGACGGGGTTCGGACTCAGCGTCGTCGAGCGGATCTGCGAGGCCCACGGGTGGGACGTGCGCGCGACCGAGAGCGCGGCCGGCGGCGCTCGCTTCGAGATCACCCGGGTCGAGTTCCTCGAGTGAGCCGACAGCCGGGCAGGCGGTCGCACTGTCGCGGGAATCGAACCGAAAGCGTGTAACGCCGCGCCCCCCTTCCGGGGGACGTGATCCGCACCCCACCCCGCGACGCCGGAGGCAATCGTGCCTGACCCGTTCTCCCAGAACCCCCGGTTCCGGAAGTTCGCGCTCTACCGCAGCGAGGACGAGACCGGCGTCTCGGGGACCGGCATCGTCGCCTACGGCGTCCAGTTCCCGCCGCCCAACGGGAAGTGCGTCGTCGCCTGGACGACCGACGTCGCCAGCCTCGGCGTCTACGACGACATCCGGGAGGTCCAGGACGTCCACGGCCACGAGGGCGGCACGGAGATCCTCTGGGAGTGACTGCCCCTCGCCGCAGGGACCGAACGCGAGCGTCGGCCGACCGGTTCGGAGGAGCGAACTCGGAGAGTGTCGTCGGAGCTAACGAAACGCCGCGTTACTCGTAGAGGCCGGTCCAGTCGCAGTCGGTACAGGCCACCAGCCCCTGCCCGTCCACCAGCGCGCCGTCACAGGTCGGGCAGGCGTCGGCGGTCGTCGGGAGGGTGTCGGTTTCGGCGGTCGGTTCGGGCCGTTCGAGAGTGGGTGTCGCGCTCATGGTTCACGTGTGCGGTCTTCCGACCGCGGTTCACGTGCGGGAGAAGCGACTCCGAAGATACGAACTCGATTACTAATGGGATTGAAATCCCCTCACGGGACCCCCTTCATCAAGTGACGGACGGTCTCACACGTCCCGCCGCTACGCCAACGCCTTTCCACGGTCCGCGAGTGCGGCCGGTATGGTCGAGAACCGAAGCGACACGTTCGACGTCGGCGGCGACCTGACCGTTCACCGCCTCGGGTTCGGCGCGATGCGTCTCTGCGGCGAGGACATCATCGGACCCCCGGACGACGAGGAGGCGGCCCGCGAGGTGCTCCGGCGCGCGCTCGATCTCGGCGTGGACTTCGTCGACACCGCCGACTCCTACGGCCCGGGCGTCAGCGAACGGCTGATCCGGGAGGCCGTCGGCGACCGGGAGGACGTGGTCGTGGCGACGAAGGCCGGCCTGCTGCGCAACCGCGAGGGCGACTGGCCCTCCCACGGCCACCCCGAGTACATCCGCAGCCAGGCGCTGGTCAGCCGCGACCGCCTCGGGGTCGACACCATCGACCTCTACCAGTTCCACCGGCCGGACCCCGACGTCCCCTTCGAGGAGAGCGTCCAGGCGTTCGCCGATCTGAAGGACGCGGGGCTGGTCGAGCACGTCGGCGTCTCCAACGTCTCCGTCGAGCAACTGGAGACCGCCCGGGACGTCGTCGAGGTGGCGACGGTCCAAAACGAGTTCAACGTCGGCAACCGGGAGTCCGACGACGTGCTCGAGGCCTGCGAGGAGTACGGCATCGGCTTCATCCCCTGGTTCCCGCTGGGCGCCGGCGACCTCGGCGAGAAGTCGTCGGTCATCGACGACGTCGCGGCGGCCCACGACGCCTCCCGGATGCAGGTGGCCCTGGCGTGGCTGCTCGAGTACTCGCCGGTCACGCTGCCCATCCCCGGTACCTCCAGCGTCGACCACCTCGAGGAGAACGTCGCCGCGACCCACCTCGAGTTGACCGACGAGGAGGTCGCCCGGCTCTCCGAGTGACCCGGCGGTCCGGTCAGCTATTTGCACCGCGAGCCGGTTCTGTCGGGTATGACGGCGGTCGGTCCGGAGGATACTGCACTGCGAGACCTGCGATCGGGCGATCGGCCGCGAGTCGGCGCTCCGCCGGGAGACGATGGCCGACCTCGATCCGACGGTCTGGCAGACCCCCTGCTGTCCCGACTGCGGACGGCGGTCGAAGACCGTGTTCGTCGGCGATCGGCCGTCGGCGACCGGCGCTACTCCCGGCCGAGCCGATCCCGGAGCGGCGGTCGGTCGGACCGGTAGGCCGCCAGGGCCGCCGACGCCGCGAGGACGACGACGCTCACGAGCAGGTTCGCGGCCACGACCGCCCGCGGACCGGCGGTCAGCGGTCCCAGGAGCACCGCCGTCGCGACGGCGCGGGCTCCCCAGACGGTCACCAGTGTGGTCGCCGCGGCGTCGAGCAGCGCCCGCCGCCAGCCGTAGATCCCCCGCATGTCGTCGCGCTCGTATTGGACCGGCGAGCGCGCGAGCGCGGCGGTCTGCCACCGGTCGAGGGCGCGTCGCAACCGCCGGCGGGCGTCCGCGACCCCCGTCCGACGGTACCGGCTGGCCAGCGGCGGCGGCTCCCGGCGGTCGTTCGGACGCATCGCTCCCCGGAGTAACCGACACAGCGGCTTGAATGTCAGTCAGACGGGCGTCGAACGCCCCGTCCCCGACCGCGCTGGCCCGCCGTCCGGTCCGCCGGGGGGACACCTCCGGCGACGGGGACGACACTCAGCGCCGAGCCCTCGCCGTCGAGCAGTTTTTCTCCGGCGGGGACTACCGGGAGCTATGAGCAGCGAGGGGGGCCGGTACGTCGGCGCGGTCCGGCGCGCCGGGTCGTGGCTCGCGGCCGGGTTCGAGGAAGAGGAGCACGCGCGAACGGACGTCTTCGCCGACATCGGGTCGCTGTGGGCCCACTACGAGGAGCGCGCCGAGCGGATCCTGATCGACGTCCCGATCGGCCTGATCGAGGACGGCCGGCGGCCCCGACGCTGCGAGACGCTCGCCCGGTCGGTCCTCGGGGAACGCGCCGGCGCGGTCGCGCTGACGCCCGTCCGGGAGGCGACCCGCAAGCGCAACGCCCAGGCCGCCAAGCGCGTCAACCAGCGGAAGGGGGGGTGGGCGCTCTCCGAGCGGGCGTTCGCCCGCTGTGAGGCGATCGCCGCCGTCGACGACCTACTGGGGGAGATCACCGAGGCCCGGTCCGTCTTCCGGGAGTCCCACCCGGAGCTGTGTTTTCGCGCGTTCGCCGGCGCCCCCCTCGAGTACCCCCCGTCGGTGGCGGCGGGGTACGCCGAGCGGATGCGGGCGCTGGCGGAGTTCGACCGCGACGCGCCGCCGACGGTACAGGCGGTCGCGGAGGCCACCGGAGACCACGCTCTCCCCGTCGAGGCGGTGCTCGCGGCGGTCGCGCTGGGGTACACCGCGCGGCCGGGACCGGGTCGGCTCCGGACGCTCCCGGCGGATCCGCCGACCGACTCGACGGGGCTCCGGATGGCGATGGCCTACCGTGCGGCGGCGCCGCTGCCCGCGGAGGCCGGGGAAGCAGACCCCAGTTCCGACGACGAGCCCCGTTGACACGGTGGGTCGATCCCCTCGGGCCGTCTGCCGAGAGCCGGTACCGCTCCGGGCGGTCCCTTCGTCTCGGTGCCTGCGCCGCCGAGGCCCCGCCGTCCGGGAGCGCGGCCGCCCGGTAAGCGCGAGTTGGTCTGCGTTCACTCCGTCGACCGGGGGACGAACGGACCGAAGTCGCCGGTCCGGGCGGCGATGGTCGCGATCCGGAGCGTGTGACTCAACAGGACGACGAACGGCAGGAAGACGAGCGTGATCCCGGCGGCGGCGATGGCCACCAGCAGGTCCCGGCTGGACACGAGGTCGATGACCGTCGGATAGACGAGCACCAGCACGCCGCCGCCGACCAGCGTCGGGAGGCCGACGTACAGCAGCCGCCGGGAGAGCGTGGCGAGCTCGTGTTGGATGTACATCGTCTTGAACGTCTGGCGGGCGACGGCGAGGTACTTCATCAGCTCGATCATCTCCTCGAGCGGCTCGGTCTCCGCGAAGGCGTCGGGGTGGTCGACCTGGAACCGCCGGGCGATGTGGTAGTGCTCGCCGTGGTGGCGGTCGAGCACCGCCGACAGCGCGTCGAAGGTCCCGAGGTCGGCGTCAGCGAGCGTCTCGGCGACGGTTTCGCTCTCGGCCTCGACGGCCGCCGCGTACCGCTCGACGGTCGCGGCGAACTCCTCGTCGGTCTCCTCGACGAGCAGCGAGGGGAGCGTCGTCGCCCGGTCGGCGTTGGCCGTGACGATGCGCCTAAGGAACGCCGCCGGCGAGGCCGGGCTGACGGTCCTGCCGGCGGTGGCCTCCACGTCCTCCCGGAACTCCTCCGCGCCCTCGAACCGCTCGCGGAGCCCCTCGGGCCAGCCGAGTTCCTGGGAGAGCACCAGTTGGATGACGGCGAGGACGATCGTGATGAACGGGAGCGTCCCGCCGATCAGGGCGGTCAGCAGCGCTCCGACGGACTCCCCGTCGGTCGGGCGGAAGAGGCCGACGCCGAACAGCGCCAGCAGCGCGAGCAGGAGACCGCTCGCGAGCCCCGCCGCGAGGGCCACGCGGCTCCCGTCGAGCAGCACCCACCGCTTCAGCGGCGACGCCGACGCGGGGTCGTGAACGAGTTCGCTGTCCTCGGTCTCGGACTCGGTGACCGACATGCCCGTAGCGAATACCCCCGCCCGGAGATTCGCTCACCCGGTCTGCGCGCCGATCGAGTCGACTTTCCGGACGCTTCCGAAAATGATAACTAATTTCGCGCTCGTCGGTCTTCACGGAGTGATGGGTTCGTCAGAGGGGCGAGGATCCAGTCGAACGGGCGAGTCGAGCGAGACGATCTCAGACGGCATCGTCGACGTTCTGATGACCGGCGTCGCGATCATCGTCCCGCTGATCATCACGCTCTATCTCTTCCAAGTCGCGCTGAACTTCGTCTCGAAGGCACTCGACCCGTTCATCCGGCTCCTGGGGTGGATGGGCGTGATCGAGCGCGTCGAGAGCGTCGCCCTGATCACGTTCCTGATCGACGTCGGAGTCTACCCGCTGGTGATCGACTTCCTGACCGAACTGATCGCCATCGCCGTCCTCTTCGGCATCGTCGTCCTCGTGGGGACGGTCGGCCGCAACCGCTACGGCGAGCGGGTGATCAGCACGGTCGACCTCGCCATCGCGTCGGTCCCCGGCGTCGGAACGATCTACAAGAGCTTCCGCCGGATGGGCGACGTCATGCTGGACAACGAGGCCGAGAACTTCCAGGACGTCAAACTCGTCGAATGTTTCGGGCAGGACATCTACGTGATCGGCTTCGAGACCAGCCCCTCGCCGGCGACCGTCGAGGAGAGCACCGGCCACGACGAGATGAAGACGATGTTCCTGCCGCTCGCGCCCAATCCCGTCACCGGAGGTCTGCTCACGCACGTCCCCCGCGATCAGGTGTACGACGTCGACATGACCATCGAGGAGGGGGTCCGGAGCATCCTCACCAGCGGCGTGGCCAGCGGCGAAGGGGGGGACCAGCGGACCGAACTCTCGATGGGGGACCTCGACTCGATCACCGACATCGACCTCCAGAACGCGATCACCGTCGAACCCGACCGCGACCCCGGCGCGGGGCCCGAGTCTCGCGCGTCGGAGGGCGACGACGGCCCGGAGGGCGACCGCGGATAGCGGCCGGAGAGCCGCGTCGCTCTCCGGTCGGGAGGTCGGGAAAATTGACGATCGCCGTCCGCACCGCACAGCGGTCAGCGCTCGGAATCTACAGCCGGGTGAGGTTCGTCGCGCGGGGGCCCTTGGGGGCCTGTTCGATGCTGAACTCCACTTCCTGTCCCTCCTGGAGGTCGTCCCCGCCGACGTCCTCCATGTGGAAGAACACGTCGTCGTCTGCGTCCTCGGTAGAGATGAAACCGTAACCGCCCGTGTCGTTGAAGAAATCGACCTTGCCTTTCGCCATTGCGACTGAACGGAGACCCGCCACGCGCATAAGGGTTGTGAGTACGTGTTGTCTCACTCCGGTCTGAGAATAGATCTTCGAATTACAGCGGGGAAGTCGAGACGAACTTCCGGGTGTCTGGTGATCTGGGAAAACTCTGTCCGATCAGCCCCTTCTAGCGGGAGTCCCGTCCGAATCGGCGGTTCGGGCGTGGTGTCGCCGACCGGCGGCCGGTGCTCTCGTCGGAACTCCCGGATGCGTGGGAGGCGATCGACGCCCCGTGAACTTCCGGATCCAGGGGCGCTCCTGCGTGTTCGACACGGACGCTCGCCGCGCCGATCCCGCCGATCCGTGGATCCGGGCTGTCGCGGCCCGACCGCCTATCGGGATCCGTGGTCGTCGACGATGCCCCGGCCCTCACAACTGGCCGAAGAGATCGCCGCCGACTACGTCCCGCTCGTCGAGCGAGCGATGTGGGGCGTCGGGGCCTTCCTGCTGGTCTACCTGATCGGCCGGCTGGTCGTCGTCCGGGGGATCGTCAGGCTCGTCGCCGCTCGCAACAGCCGGACCCCGAGCTGGTCGAGGCCGTCGAGCGGTACACCCACCTGGCGGTCGTCCTCCTTGCGATCGCGGCGGGCCTGTCGGCCGCCGGCTTCGGGCACCTGCTGACGGGATCGGCGATCGTCGTCGCGGCGGTGGCACTCGCGGTCGGCGTCGCCGGCCTACCGGTAATCGGTAACGTCGTCAGCGGCCTCTTCCCCGTCGTCGATCCCGACTTCAACGTCGGCGACTGGATCGTCTGGGAGGACGGCGAGGGGATCGTCGAGACGATCCGCCTTCGCGTGACTCACGTCCGGACGCCCTCCCCGTCGGTCGTCGTGACGGATCTCGGCGACGACGCCGTCGCCCTCCAGACGACCCTCTGGATCGCCGACCCCTCGCACGGCGCCGTCGTCAACATTCGATCGGCGTACGCCGGGCGCGCGAAGGCGCGTCTGCGGGCCGAGGGGTTCACCGTCAGCCCGTCGGCCGAACACGACCTCCCGGGGCGACTGACCGTCGACGGCGACGCGGGCGGGCCCGGCGGGACCGGGTAGGGGCGGCCCCGCCGGCCGCGCTGGCTACGGCTCGACGAGGATCTTCGCCTGATCGCTGTCCTCGTCGAGCAGCGCCTCGAAGCCCTCGTCGACGACGCCGTCGAGGCCGATTCGATCGGTGATCAGCGGCTCCGGGTCGAGGGTGCCCTCCGCCAGCATGTCGATGACGTCACCGAACTCCTCGTCGGCCCGGGGGCCGCCGAGGTACGCGAGCGTCCCCGTCACCGTCCGCTCGCCCAGCACGACGGCGTTGGGGTCGGTCGTGACTTCCTCCTCCCAGATGCTGACGACCGTGACTGTCCCGCCGGGACGCGCGCTCCCGAGGGCGGCGTCGTAGGTCGCCCCGACGCCCGCGGCCTCGAGGGCGACGTCGACGCCGCCGCCGGTCGCCTCAGCGATGTGATCGACGGCGTCGGTCGCCGTCGGGTCGACGAGGTCGTCGGCGCCACAGGCCGCCGCCCGCTCGCGTCGCGCGTCGCGGGGCTCCGAGACGATGATCCGGCCGGCGCCGGCCGCCCGGGCGCACTGAACGACGGACAGCCCGATCGGACCGCTCCCGAAGACGGCGATGTCGTCGCCGACCTGGAGCCCCGATCGCCGGACGGCGTGGAAGCCGACGCTCAGCGGTTCGACCAGCGCGCCCGCCGCCAGCGACACCTCGTCGGCCAGCGGGACGGCGTGCTCGGCGTCGGCGACGAACTCCTCCGCGAACCCACCGCCCCCGCCCGAGAGACCGATGAACCCGATGGAGTCACAGACGTGGTAGTTCCCCTCGACGCACTGTCGGCACTCCCCGCAGGAGAGGATCGGGTTGATCGCCACCCGATCGCCCGCCGCGAGGTCGTCCACGCCCTCGCCCGCCTCGCGGACGACGCCGCTGAACTCGTGGCCCATCGTGATCGGGAGTCGGTCCCCCGACACCGGGTGAGGCGTCCCGTCGGGAACGAAGATCGGTCCTGCCGCGTACTCGTGGAGGTCGGACCCGCAGATGCCGCAGGCGCCGACCTCGATCCGGACCTCGCCGGGACCGACCGACGCCGACTTCACCTCCTCGACGCGGACGTCCGCTCGACCGTGGTACCTGGCTGCTCGCATTGTAGCAGTGGTATGTGGTAACAGGAGGCATAAGCGTTCGTCCGCCGCCCGCCGGATCCCCGCCTCGATCGCATGGCTGCGGACGGGTGCGGAGTCGCCCACGCCGTTCCGCCCTCTGGGATCACTCCAGGAACTCGCCGGGCAGCAGTTCCGTCACCGCGACGTCGCGCCGGCGGTACGCTCGCACCAGGCGGAGGGCGGCCACGTACCCCACGACCGCGCAGGCCACCGCGATGACGAGGTTCCCGACGAGCAGTCGCAGGACGATCGCCGGACCCGCGGACAGCGAGACGTCCGACAGCGTCACGCCGGGGACCGGACCGAGCAGCGCGGTCCCCAGCGAGAAGCTCGCCGCGTAGACTCCCCACTTCACCGGCGGGTTGAGGACGGCCACCGACGCGAACAGCGCGATCTTGCTCGCCCGGTCGGAGACGGCCACGACGAGGAAAAACAGGAGCACGCCGGTCCCGAGCGTCGGGAGCGCGGTGATGAACACGCCCAGGGAGAAACTGGCGGCGACCTCGCGGGGAGGATGGCTCTCGGCGAAGGCGGACTCGAGGCGCTCTCCGACGCGCTCCCGGTAGGCCCGGAGCCGCTCTCCCCCCATCGAGCGTGACGAGGACCGGGATCACGATGAACACTTCGACCCGCCGACCGCGATCACTCCACGACGAGCGTGCCGGACTCGGTCTGGGCGTCGTTGAGAGTGACGGTCACGTCGTATTCGCCGGGATCGTCGGGGTCGTCGACCTCGCCGTACCGGAGCTTGATCCGGTCGCCTTCCTTCAGCGCGTGGTCGGTGTCGACGCGAACGGCGAGCGTGTCGTCGGTCGGGGTGGCCTCGACGCCCGCGACGTCGGTGTCGAACTCCCGCTCGAGCAGGTCGTCCTCGTCCGTGTCGACCCCGGGCGCGCCGATCTCCCGCCGCGAGGTCCGGCCGACGTAGACGGTGTTCTCCGGGTAGTCGACCGTGATCTCGCCGGCTCCTCGCCGGCGGCCTCGTCGACGCCCACCACCACCGAGTGGACGACCCCCGTGGCGCCGGCAGTCGGGTCTTCGGCTACGACGAGGTTCTCCGGAACGTCGCGCCCGATGTCGGCCGTGAACAGCCCGTCGGCCGTCTCCTCGCGCGGGTCCTCCGGTTCGAAGCCCAGTTCCACCGCCGTCGGGTAGATGACCTCCCCGTGGGCGCCCACGAGAACGACGACGGCGAGCATCACGTACGCCCCCTCCAGCAGCGAGGAGAGCAATCCGAGGCCGACGATGAGCGCCGTCGCGCAGGCCGCCGGGGGGTTCGTCCCCGTCACGAGCGTCCCGAAGGTGGTGAGCGTCACGGCGACCAGCGCCGAGGCGGCGAGGCTGAACACCAGCCCCGAGAACGCTTCCGAAGGGGACGTCAGCGCCTCGTTCGTGTCCGTCCCGTAGGCGACGGTGTGGTAACTGACCAGCCCGCAGACCGTCGCGACGAGGTGCCCGCCGCCGACGTTGTACGGTCCGCTCGCGGACTTCACTTCCCCGTGGTCGGCGGCGAGCAGGTAGGCCGACGGCCCCCAGGCTGGGAAACAGGAGGGACCCGGCCGTTGCCAGCGTCAGCGTTCCGAGAGCCGCGAAGCGGATCCCGACGACGACGATCTGTGCGAGGTCGTCTCTGAGGACCGCTCGCTTCGGGAACCCGAACCGGTCCGGAACCACGTACTCCGACATTCCCGAGGGCCGACCATTAGTATCGTCCGCTTACCGCTCCGAGGGCGGTCCTGCCGTCCTCCGGACGCGTGTTGTCGAGGGCGCTACTCACCGTCGCCCACGCGGCCGCCGCACTCGATCGGGTACCGCCGGCCGTCCCCGACCGCCTCGAACGCCGCGTCGGCGGTCGATTCGACGGTTTCGAGCAGGCCGTTCTCGAACTCGGCGACGAGTTCGTAGGTGAGTTTCCCGTCGTCGGTGACCCCCGACGGCAGGACCCCCTCTGCGATGCGGTCCGCGAGGTCGGCGCGGTCGTCCCGGAGGCGCTCTTCGGCCGTCCGGAAGTGCTCTATCGCGGTCCCGACCGCGTGGTGGAACTCCACGAGCGCGCCGTGGGCGCGGTGGACCTCCTCCAGGCCGCGCTCGATCTCCTCGATCGCCGCCCGTTCGTCGTCGATCGCGTCCGCGAGCGGATCGGTGCTCGTGCGCCCCGTTGCTCGGCCGCGCTGTCTGTGGCTGTCGGGGCCCGCGGCGCGGCTACCGTCCTCGGCGTCTCGGTACGGACGGCGCGCGCGGTCTCTCGGTCGTCGAACACGGAGGCCGAGCCCCTGCCGGTGTTCAGCGCGGCTCGACGAACTCGAACGGAACGCCGACGTGAGACGCCGGCGCGACGAACGCCCGGCGGTAGGGACCCAGCCCCGACTCGGGCGGATCGCCGAGGAACGACAGCCCCGCCTCCCTCGCGTCGGCGGCGGCCGCGGCGAGGTCGTCCACCGCGAAGGCGACGTGGGCCGCCGAGTAGCGGCCGACGGTGTCGAGCAGCGGATCGGCCGGTGACCCCCGCGCTTCCCGAACGATGAGGTGGAACTCCGCGGACGGCGTCTCGAAGAACGCCACCCGGACGGGGCCGTCGGTCGTCTCTCGGAGGTTGAGCCCGAGATCGCGGTAGAACGCGACGCTCCGCTCGAAGTCGGCGTCGAGCAGCTGTCCGACGTGGTGGAGATCCATGGCCGGGCGACGCGCCGGACGGGCTTAAGCGCGAGGCACGGAGCGCGGGACGCAGGTTGGCGCGTCGGTCCGTCGGTCGCCCGCGGCACCGGCACCTGCCGTGGCCGCGGGGCGAGGTCAGGCGATCGCCGCCCCTTCGTCGAGCGCCGAGAGCTTCTTCCAGACGATGTCGGGGTAGACGAGGTTCGCGGTCATCACCGTCTCGAACCCGCAGTCGGCCCCGGCGACGATCCGCGAGGGGTCGCCCACCGCGTCCGCGAACCGTTCGATCCGCTCGGCGACGACCTCGGGGTGCTCGACGACGTTGGTCTTCACGTCGATCACACCCGGGTAGAGCGTCCAGCCGTCGGGCAGCGGGTGCTCGGCGATCGTCCGGTGTTCGTGCTGGTGGCGCGGGTTGGCGCCCTCGACGACGAGGCCGCCGACGTCGGCCTCGTAGAACCGGTCGATCACGTCGCTCAGTCCGACGTCGTGGTGGTGGGGACCCGGGTAGTTCCCCCAGCAGGCGTGCAGGCGGACGTCCTCGGCGGCGACGTTCGAGAGCGCCTCGTTGATCGCCTCGACGTACGTCCCCACGTGCTCCCGGAACTCCTCGGTGGTGGCATCGCGGTAGGTGATGGTGAACGCAGCCAGCAGCTCCGGGGCGTCGATCTGGAGCCGGGCGCCGCTGTCGGCGATGATCTCGTACTCGGTCGCCAGCGCCTCGGCGAGGTCGAAGAGGTAGTCCTCCCGGGTGTCGTGGTACTCGGACTCGGTGAACCTGAGGACGGCCCCCGGCGAGGGGGCGGTGTGAAACCGGCCGGCGAAGTCGACGCCCTCGGCCGCGACCGCCTCCTCGACCCGGTCCAGGTCGCGCCGGAGCGCTTCCTCGCCGACGTAGTCGATGGGGCCGGTCGCGACCGGTCCGCCGATGTTCTCGATGTCCCCGAGGGCTTCCTCGGCGAACTCGGGGAACTCGGCGAGGTCGGCCGGCAGCGCCCGCTCGGCGAACCGATCGCCGTAGCCGGTGAGCCGGTTGGTCACGTCGACGGAGTACGCCAGCCGGCTCTGCTCGCCGTCGTTCACGATGTCGATCCCCGCCGCGGCCTGCTTCCGGACGGCCTCCCGGACGGCCTCGGTGACGGCGGCCTCGAACTCCTCGGAGTCGGTCGATTCCTCGTTCCGCAGCGCGTCCCGGACCGCCTCCGACCGCGGGAGGCTCCCGACGTGCGTGGTCTGGATGAGATCGTCGGTCATTCCGTCCGTATAGGGCGCGGCGTCGGGCATAAAGCGACCGCCGCGCCCACCGTCGGTGCGTCCTGGGCGGTCCCGCAACGGGTTTGCGACCCTCGTCGTACCCCCGACCATGATCGACACACAATCCCCTGCCCGGACCGAACCCGCTTGCTCGGGGACCGATCGCCGCGGGCGCGCCTCCGCACGGGGATCCGATGGGGCGTGATCGCGATGGGGCGGGCGACGGCGACGGTACCGACGACGCCGGCGCGCGCGCCTCGCCGGACGACCCCGTGACCCTCGCGGACCTCGCTATCGAGACGACTAACATAGCCCTGCGGGAGTTCTATTGTCCCCCCTCCTCCCAGACAGGTATGGACGCCGAGGAGATACGGACTTACAGCGAGCGGTACAACGACTACTACTCGGACGAGCACCAAGAGATCGAAGAGGAGGTCGGCGCGACTCTCGACGAGGACGGGTATCTCACACGGGACGAAATGGCAGACGTACTGACGTGGAAACTCGATAACCAACCCGGTCGGAGGGACCGGTATATCGGGATGATGCGGTCAACCCCGGAGGGGTTCGTCCGACGAGTGACGGAGGCGGCCCTACTTCCGAAGAATCCAACGATCCAGTTACAGACTCTCTCCTCGATCCCCGGCGTCGGTGACGCGACAGGGACAGTAGTACTCGCGTTCTACCAACCGGCGACGTACGCCGTAGGTGACCGGTATATGGTAGACGCGCTATTGGGAGAGGATCGTGGGTTCCGGCGTAGCGACTACTCTGACTTACTGGAGGAACTGCGGGAACGCAACCCCGGTGAGTTCGACCTTCGCACTATCGAGAAGGCATACTACCGTCGGTATCAGGAGCAACACGGCATCGTGTAGAGCAAATCCAGCAGACGGTGTAGTGACGGAACCCTCCGCGAAGAGCGTGTTCTGCGGGGCCCTCGACGAAATACGGAACGTTTCTACGGCATCGCGCGGCTCTCAGTGCAAGCCTCTGCGTCCGTAAATCGGAAATCCGGTGGAATATCGCTATACTACGGCGTTGTCGGTCGATCAAGTGGGGGTAGAATCGGGATGCCGCCTCCCGGATTTGAACCGGGGACAGCTCGATCTTCAGTCGAGTGCTCTCCCAGTCTGAGCTAAGGCGGCTCGTGCCTACCGAGGCCGACGAGTTGAAAAAGCGTTTCGAAACGTGCGCCGGGCGGCGGTCCGGATCACGCTCCCTCGTCGCGCTCCCAGTGGTCCTGACACCGGGTGCTACAGAACGCGAGCACCTGGAGGTCGTCGCCGCGCTCGCTAACGGCGACGGGATGCCATTCACTCGTGTCGATGACCGTACCGCAGCGCTCGCATCTGGAGGAGGTAGTCATGGTTTCTCAGTCGGACTCGGCGCCGTCCCGGACTGCGGTCGGACGAACGACGCAGGCGAGTTTCCGTTCGAGCGGGAACCGGGCGTGCCCATGTAGAGGGTATCTCGAGCGAGGGGATAGCGGTTTACCGTATACTGAAACGGTTCGCCGGATACAGCGGGGCTATACACGTAACCGCCGGTGGATCACTCCTCGAACAGCAGCGAGAAGAGCTTCCGCTCGCCCTCGCGCATGTGGCGGTTGACGGTCGGCTGGGAGACCCCGAGCATGTCGGCGATGTCCTGACCGGTGTGCTCCCGGGGCCAGTCGAAGAACCCGGCGTAGTAGGCCGTCCGGAGCACCTCCTCCTGGCGGTCGGTCAGGGCCCGCTCGAACTCCGACCGGAACTCCTCGTCGGTCCGGACGGGTTCGTCGCGCTCGCGGCGGGCGACCAGTTCGACGTCGCCGTAGCTGTGCTCGAACAGTTCGATGAACGACCGGACGTCGCCGGCCCGCGGGACCCGGACGACGATCCGGCCGTCGCCGTCGCGGACGGCCAGCGACCGAGGGACTCCCCCGCGGTCGAGCAGGTCGGTGAGGAACGCCGTCTCGGAGAGCGTACACTCGAACAGCGCCTCCGAGTTCCCGCGGTCGCTGATCGAGCGGATCGATCCGAGGTCGAGTTGGGCCTCGCCGAGTTCGGCGATCCGGTCGGCGTCGGCGCCCTCCGTCGAGAAGAACACGCGTAGCGTGCCGTCGGTCCGCTGGATGACGTGCTCGAACGCGAGATCGCACTCCGCCGCGGTGACCAGCGCCAGGAGGGGATCGTCGTGGTCGCGCACGCGGAAGTCGAGTTCGACGGACCCCTCGCCGACGAGCGCCCGCTTGCGCTCCAGTCCGTTGAGCGCGTAGCCGATCGTCTCCCCGAGTTCGCTCAGGACGGCCCGCTCCATCGGTTCGAACGCGTCGTCGGTGCCGGCGTAGATCGTCAGGACGCCGTACAGCGACTCCCGGTAGAGCAGCGGGACGGCGGCGAGCGATCGATACCCCTTCCGGAGCGCGCCGGCCCGCCAGGGGTCCATCGGGGGGTCGGCCCGGATGTCGGCGGCGACGGTCGTCTCCCTGTCGAGGAGCGCCCGTACCGTCGGCGCGTCGGACCCCTCGTCGATCGGCAGCGCCAGGTCGCCCTCGAAGCCCTCGCCGGCGGCCGTCCGGGGGAGCATCTCGCTGCCGGCGGCGTCCCGGGTTCCGATCCAGGCGAACCGGTAGGGATCGACGTCGACCAGTCGATCGCAGATGGCGGTCTCGATTTCCTCCCGCGTGCTCGCGGCCGTGAGCACCTGCGTGATCTCGCGGATCACCTCGTTGACCCGCTCGAGGCGCTCGAGCGCCCGGTTGCGCTGTTCGAGCGCGTCGCTGCGCTCGCGGATGGTCTCCTCCCGGTCGGCCCGGTCGAGGGCCGACTGAACGTTCGCCGCCAGCGTCCCGGCCAGCGAGACGTCCAAGTCGTCGAACGCCTCCGGTTCGGGGGCCGCGGCGAGGAGGACGCCGTGGCGCCCCAGCGGGTAGAGCAGCGCGCTCTGCATCGAGGGGGGCGTCGGCCGGCGGTCGTCGCCCTGATCCGTCCCGGTCTCCGGATCTCCGTCGGACCCGGAGTGGGAATCGGATTCGACGGCGGTCGACAGCGAGTCGTAGACGTGGCGCTCGCCACCGACGAACGCCCGCCACGTGAGGTCGTCCCCGTCGGGGTCGAACAGCGGGGGACCGATCCGCTCGGCCGCCTCGCGGGTGCCTTCGGTCGGGCGGAGCCGTCCGCTCTCCTCGTCGTACAGCGCGATCACCGGATTCGGGAGGTCGACGACCTCCCGGGCGGTCTCGGCGCCGATGTCACAGACCGCCTCCCGGGTCCCGGCGTCCATCAGCGCGCGGGCGCCGTCGCTGAGCGCCCGGATGGTCTTCTCGCGGCGGCGGCGGTCGGCGACGTCCCGGAAGTAGACCGACAGCCCCGTCTCGGAGGGGTAGGCGCTGACGGCGAACCACGTCTCCAGGGGCGGGTAGTACTCCTCGAAAGCGACGGGCTCCTGGGTCTCCATCGCGCGCTCGTACTCCGCCTGGAAGGT
Source organism: Halobacteriales archaeon QS_5_70_17 (assembly GCA_003021975.1). Taxonomy (GTDB): domain Archaea; phylum Halobacteriota; class Halobacteria; order Halobacteriales; family Haloarculaceae; genus Halomarina. The sequence continues at coordinate 20,672 of PXRR01000045.1, forward strand.
CGTCCCGGCGGCCTCGGAGAACTCCTCCCAGACGACTTTCCCGAGCAGTTCGGTCCCGGTCCGATCGAGCAGCTCCTCGGCGCGGTCGTTGACGTAGGTGAACCGCCACTCCGTGTCGAGCGCGAAGAACGCGTCGGTGACCCGCTCGAAGATTTCCCCGAGTTCCGACTCCAGGCGCTCGCGCTCGCGGAGGTCACGGACGACGCCGACCCGGCCGTAGTCGCCGTCGTCGAGGGGGTACGGCGAGATGCGGGCCTCGATGGGAAGCGGCTCGCCGCCGGCCGTCTCGATGGTCGTCTCGACGGTCGCGACGTCGTCGACGGCCTCGAAGGACTCCTGGATCGCGTCGACCCGCGCGGTGATCTCCTCGTCGAAGATCCGCACGGCCGGCGTGCCGACGAGGTGGTCGCGGCTATAGCCGAGCAACTCGACGTACCGGTCGTTGACGGTGACGAACCGCCCCTCGTCGTCGAGGACGTAGACCCCGTCGCTCATCGTCTGCAGGATCGTCTTGTAGCGTCGGAGTTCGCGCTCGC
>PXRR01000045.1:21218-22467 GCA_003021975.1 Halobacteriales archaeon QS_5_70_17
GGCCGCGGTGAGTGAACTCGCTGAACGAGACCCGGATCGGGAGCGTCGTCCCGTCGCGTCGCCGACCGGTCAGTTCGATCCCGCTCCAGTCCAGCGCTCGCTCGCCGGTCTCGAGGTACCGCTCCAGCCCGGCCAGGTGGCGTTCGGCGCTCCGCTCGTCCATGAGCGTCGTTAGCGGCTGGTCGAGGAGGTCCTCCCGCTCGTAGCCGAACATCGAGGCCACCACGGGGTTGGCAAAGCGGATGACGCTGTCGCCGTCGATCGTGAGGATGCCGTCGCTGGCGGTCCGGGCCAGCGACTGGAGGTGCTCGCTCGCCCAGCCCTCTCTCTCCCGTCCCACGAGTTCGCGAACGCGGCACACGAGCACGCGTTCGTCTCCCGACTGGCCCCGCCGCACCACCGCGTCGGCGGCGTCGTACGCCCGCTCGACCGCCTCGGCGGTCTCGACGGTCGCGTACATCAACCGGGGGAGCGCCGGCCACCGCTCCTCGACCGCCGCGAGCAGCGATCGAGCCTCGTCCGAGTCCGACGCGACGACCAGACAGTCGTACGCACTGCCCTCGAGTCGCTCGATCACGGCCGACTGATCGACCGCCTCGAAGGCGACGTCCGGGGCGTCTTCCGGGGGGTCCTTCCCCGCGAAGAGAACTCGGGCCCTATCGTTCGCTGACACTATCACCCCCGTCTACGCGTCGTGGTGAAAAGTTCTCCGAATAATCCGGTGAGGGAGCCGGAACCCGCCGCAGTCCGGTAGATCTTAGAACCTCCTGCCGCCTGGAGGACCATGGAGTACACGACGCTCGGTAACACGGGTCTAGAAGTCAGTCGGATCTGCCTGGGCTGTATGAGCTTCGGGTCCAGCGACTGGCGCGACTGGGTCCTCGAGGAGGCGGAGAGCCGACCGATCATCGAACGCGCTGTCGACCTGGGGATCAACTTCTTCGACACGGCGAACATGTACTCGCGGGGGGAGTCCGAGCGGGTGCTCGGAGAGGTCCTCGAGGAGTACGACCGCGACTGGCCCGTCGTCGCTACGAAGGTGTACAACTCGATGGACGACGACAACCCCAACGCCCGTGGGCTCTCACGGAAGGCCGTCGAGCAGGAACTGGCGAACTCGCTGGACCGACTGGGGATGGAGACGGTCGACCTCTACCAGATCCACCGCTGGGACTACGACACGCCGGTCGCGGAGACCCTCCAGGCCCTCGACGACGCGGTGCGGCGCGGACACGTCCGGTACCCGGGA
>PXRR01000046.1 GCA_003021975.1 Halobacteriales archaeon QS_5_70_17
ACTCCGCGATCCGGAAGTGCGTCCGGGTCCAGCTCATCAAGAACGGAAAACAGGTCACCGCGTTCTGTCCCGGTGACGGTGCCATCTCGTTCATCGACGAGCACGACGAGGTCACGATCGCCGGTATCGGTGGCGCGAAGGGTCGCGCGATGGGCGACCTCTCGGGTGTCAACTACAAGGTCGAGAAGGTCAACGGCGTCTCCATGATCGAACTCGTCCGCGGCAACGCGGAGAAACCGGTCCGATAAGCATGAGTGCAGACGACGACTCCACCGAGACGGACGAGCCGGCCCCGGCCGAGGAAGAGAGCGCACCCGCGAAGCTCTTCGGCGAGTGGGAGGTCACCACCATCGAGTACTCCGACCCCTCGACCGAGCGCTACATCACCGTCACACCCATCGCCCACACGATGGGTCGCCACGCCGGCAAGCAGTTCCAGAAGTCGGAGATCAGCATCGTCGAGCGGCTGATCAACCGACTCATGCAGACCGACGAGAACACCGGCGACAAGCAGAAGGTCATGGGTATCACGCAGGATGCCTTCGAGATCGTCCACGAGCGCACCGACGAGAACCCGATCCAGATTCTCGCCCAGGCGGTCGAGAACTCCGCCCCGCGCGAAGAGACCGTTCGCCTGAAATACGGAGGTATCTCCGTCCCGAAGGCCGTCGACGTCGCGCCCCAGCGCCGCGTCGACCAGGCGCTGAAGTTCATCGCCAACGGCGTCTACAACGCTTCGTTCAAGACGCCGACCGACGCCGAGGAGGCGCTGGCCAACCAGCTTATCGGCGCTGCCAACGACGATGTCTCTACCTACTCCGTCAACCAGAAAGAGGAAAACGAGCGCGTCGCCGCCGCCGCTCGCTAGACAGTCTCTTACGCTGGATTCTCTCCCTTCGTTCGGTCCGGTCGCGTAGCCGGTGGTGCGTGCCTCGTCGATGGGATCGGTGTTGATTCTGCTTCTGGATCCTCGTTTCGCTCGCCATGAGCAGTGACCACCAGAGACAGCAGTGACAGGAGAACGCCCTCGACGCGCTCACTCGCAGCAGTTACCACCAGAGACAGCAGTGACAGGAGAAAGCCCTCGACGCGCTCGCGGTCGCTGTCTCTGAAAATCGGAGATTTTCAGGATGACGAGAGAGCGAAGCTCTCTCGAACCAAGCGGCATATCCTCGCTCTGCTCGGATAAGGGCCGCTCAGACGACGCTCCTTCGGCGCGACCGCGCCTCGCCCTTTCAGTCCACCAGGAAAACAGCACCCCACACCGCCACAGCACCGCGCCACACACCTCCCCAACCGACTGCGCTTCTCGCTCACTCCGCTCGCTCCGATGCTCATCCCTCATGCAGGGAGGCATATGGCTCAGGACTACGATTCTGTAGAGCTGGTCGGCGACGACGCCGTCCGGAACCTGGCGTTCGCGGCGGTGCTGGCGGCGCTGACGGCGGCGTTCGCCCAGGTGTCGATTCCGCTGCCGGGCTTGCCGGCACCGGTCTCGTTCCAGGTTTTCGGTGTGTACTTCGCTGGGCTCCTGCTCGGGCCGCGCTGGGGCGGGCTGTCGATGGCGCTGTACCTGCTCGTCGGGGCGGCCGGCGCACCGGTGTTCTCGAACGCGACGGGCGGTCTGCAGGTGATCGCGGGCCCGACCGGTGGGTACCTGATCGGGTTCCTGCTGGCGGCGGTCCTGATCGGTGCGGTCGTCCACCGGTCGCTCGACCCGCGCCCGCTGTCGGACGTCTCGGTGTCCCTACAGGCGGGTGCGCTGCTGGCCGGGCTGGGCCTGATCTACGCCGTAGGCGTCCCGTGGCTCGCGGTCAACAGCCCGTACGACTTCGCTGGCGCAGTCGAGATCGGCATGGTGATCTTCCTGCCGGGGGACCTGCTCAAGATCGCCGTGACGCTCGGGCTGGTCCGGAGGAACCCCTTTCCCGAGGAGCCGCCCGAACACGTCCGCGCGCTCCGCTACCGCTACCGGTTCACGACGCCCGAAGAGCGTGCCGAGACCGGCCGGTGGTGGGAGCGCGAACGGGTCGGAACCTACGTCGACGCCGTCTCGCTGAACGACTCCCGGGCGGGTGAGCGCCGGAGCGCTCGGCGCTGAACCCGAGGAACGAGGGGGAGTGGCCGGGCGCTCGCGGCTCGCGTTGCAGACGCGGCTCTCGTCCGGCGGAGTGCGCACGTCCGATGCCGTCCAGAACCGCTGGCAGTCCTATCGGTCGGCGGACTCGACGCCCGTGATCTCGAATCGCGCCCCGCCGTCGGAGCCCTCGGTCGCGCGGACGGTCCACCCGTGGGCCTCGGCGATCCGCTCGACGATACGCAGCCCGTAACCGGTGCCGTCCTTTGCGGTGGAGTAGCCTGCCTCGAACACGCTGTCGCGTTCGGCGGGCGGGATCCCGGGGCCGTCGTCCTCGACGTAGAACCCGCCGGCGCACTCGCCGATCGTGACGGTCACGGCCTCGCGGCCGTGCTCTGGGCTGTCGCCGGACGGCGTACGGCTGCCCGTGGACTCGTGTTCCACGCTGTTCCCGCGAGCGTCCGAGCGGGGGCTCGTCGAACTGTGCTCAACACTGTTCCCGAAGAGGTTCGCAAGGAGCTGTCGGAGGCGGCTCGGGTCGGCGTGGATCGTCCGGTCGATGTCAGCGACGAGCGTCGCCTCTGCCGTGACGACGTTCTGCCAGCAGTCCCTGGCGAGCGCCGCGAGATCGACGGGTTCCATGTCGGCGACCAGTTCACCTTCGCTGGCCAGTGTCAGCAACTCGGCGATGAGCGCTCTCATCCGATCGTGAGCCCGCGATGCGGCAACGAGATGCTCGGTGTCGCACTCCTCACGCGCTAGCTCCAGTCGACCTTCGGCCACGTCCAGTGGGGACTGGAGGTCGTGAGAGACGATGCTGGCGAACTCCTCCAACCGTTCGTTCTGTCGCTGGAGCTGACGCCTTCGTCGTCTCCGCTCGGAGTCGTCCCGACTGTTCACGAGAATGCCGTCGATCGTGTCGTCGTCCAACCGGTTTCGCATCGTCGATTCGAGCCACCGCCACGAGCCGTCGGGGCGCCGGAATCGCGTCTGAACCGTCCGTATCTCGCCCGGGTTCCGGAGAACGTGCTCGATGGCGTCGGCCATGGCCTCTCTGGTCTCGGGCGATTCGAAGCCGAACCGGTCTTCGCCGATCAGTTTCTCCGGTTCGTAGCCGAGCACCCGCTTCGTGGACGGACTCGCGTAGGTAATCGTCCCGTCCGGATCGACGATGGTGGCGACGTCGTTCAACACCTCCACGATCCGCTGGTACCGCTCTAGCTCCGCCTTCTGCTCTTTCTGTTCGGTGATGTCGGTGTAGTGTTCGATGCGCCCCCCTTCGTAGAGACCCGCCTCGATGGGTTGGCTCCAGTGGTTGAGCCACCGATCTTCCCGCTCCTCGCCCGCGAGCACGTGACACTCGAACTCCTCGACGTAGGTGTTGTCCTCGTACGTCGTGGTCACGATCTCGGCGAACCGGGCGGGCGCTTCGAAGATGGACGCGATGTCGGTCTCGATCAGTTCCTCTTTGTCCGCACCGATGATGGCCTTCCGATCGAGGCCGAAGTACTCCTCGACGGCCTCGTTGACCCAGACGATTTCGAAGTCCGAGTCGAGGATGAACGTCCCGACGTCGGAGCTGTCGAGGACGTCCTCGGTGAGCGAGCGGTACCGGGCTTGGCTCGCATCGAGTTCGTGCTCGCGTTCCTTCCGATCGGAGATATCCCGGACACTGTAGAGCCTCGTGCCGTCCCGAATCGCCACCTGCTTCACCGTGACGAGAACGGTTCGCCGCTCTCCCGCCTTGTCGACGATCTCGGTCTCGACGTTCGGTATCTCCCCCTCTGCCTCCAGTTCGTCCTGCTCGACGAGGCGTTCATCGAAGAGCGCGTCGATGGAGTCGCGTTCGGTCACTTCTTCGGCCGAATATCCGAATACGAAATGCACGTTCGGACAGACATACGTGAACGTGCCGCTATCGTCAGTGATGAACACGGTATCGGAAATGTTGCTCAGAACCGTCTCGTGGGTCTCTCTCGCCGCCGTCAGTTCCTGTTCGGCGCGGTAGCGATCGCATGCGTTCACTACCCGATTGGCGAGGACCGTATACTGGTCGCTTCCGCCGCTTTTCTGGAGGTAGTCCGTGGCTCCCGCCGAAATCGCGTCGCTGGCGACCTGCTCGGAGCCCTTGCCCGTGAACAGGATGAACGGGAGGTCCGGATGGTCGTTTCGGACGTCTTCGAGGAATTCGATTCCGTCTTTCCTCGGCATGTCGAAGTCGCTGACGATACAGTCGAACTCGTCTCCGTTCGCCAGTCGGTTCAGGCCGCCGCTGGCACTGGTCTCCGTGCTGACCGCGAACCGGTCGTTCTCGCGCTCGAGGAACTCCGCGACCACCTCTCCGAAGCCGGGTTCGTCGTCGACGTGGAGGACGCGGATCGTCGGCTCTCCGTTCACAACTGGCAAACAGTTCTGGCGCTGCTGTCGGTCGCCCACAGCTCGAGTCCCTCCCTTGCGGCGAGAGCTCCGGCGGAGGTGACCCGTGAGGCGCTCGGCGGTACCATTTCTTACACTCTCGTGATAGAGAGACAAAACAGTACCGACGGTCGGACTCCCCGTACCGTCCTACGAGCGGGCGAGCGACAGACCCCGGGCGCCTATCCGAAGGGACTCCCGGCGTACGGAGTGTCTCCGGTCGAGCGGTGCGGTATGCGACGAGCGCATCGACCGACCGAGTCAGTCGCTCGGCCGGGCGAGAGTGCCCGCCACGAGCAAACGGACGTATCGGGGAGCGACGGGCGATCCGGATCCGGTGCGGGTGGTCGGCTCCGGAGCAGACGTCGCGTACGCCTTGATATTCAGATTTCGCACGTTATTTAGATTATGCGGAATGCAGAGACAATCGAACGAATCCACCGAGACGGGGTACGGACCGGCGGCGTCAGCGTTTCCGAGAATGAAACGAATCTGAGGGAGACCCCCGAGCGGCGACCGGAGAACCGTTACGAAGGTACGAGCGTAAGGGGCGGTCGAGCTGGCCGCCGACGCGTGCCCTCCGTCGTCCGCCTTCCGCCGCGCGACCGACGTGGTCGCCGCGGAGGTACTGAGTCCCGCGGATCGGGCGCCCGCGCTCCGATCACGCGTGTGCGATGTTGAGTTCGACCTCGTTGACGACGCTCAACAGCAGGTCGGGGATCCCCTCGTCCATCGGTTCGCCGCGCATCCGATGGCTCGGCCCGGAGACGACGCAGGCGCCGAGAACGGTGTCGTCCGGGGCCATCATCGGCGCGGCGACGGCGTACAGCCCCCTCGTGCTCTCCCCGTAGCTGTGAGCGATCCCCCGCTCGCGAATCGCCGCCAGCTCCTCGAACAGTTCCTCGTGGTCGGTGATCGTCGACTCCGTCGCCCGCGGTAGCCCGTGGCGGTCGACGATCTCCTCGACGCGCTCCTCGGGGAACTGCGAGAGGATCGCCTTCCCCGAGGCAGTCTGGTGGAGCGAGAGGATCTTCCCCGTCCGCGTGCGTGTCGGGACCCCGTTGCGGCCCGCCTCGCGGTAGAGGACCACCGCCTTGCCCCGCTCTTCGGTCATACACTGGGCGACCTCGCCGGTCTTCTCGGCCAGCTCCTGGATCTTCGGCTTGATGACGTTCGCACCCGGGAACTGCGATCGGACGTGGCCGCCGACGTCGAGAAACCGGAAGCTCAGTCGGTAGTCGTCCCCGTCCTTAACGACGTAGCCGTGATCGAGCAGCGTGTTCAGGTGCTTGTGGGCCGTGCTCTTCGAGAGGTCGGCGCGGTCGGCGACCTCGGTGACCCGACCGCCCCCGAGGTCCTGGAGCGCGTCGACGATGGTGAACGCGGTCCCGAGGCTCTTGATGCGGGCCTTCCCCGCACCGTCCGATCGTCCGCCGTCGGCTGTCATGCGACTGGATACCACGGAGCGGAACTAAAATCCACCGACGAGAAACGGTACGTCTGATCGGTTTCTCGATGGGATACGGGCGGCCGATCGCCCCCGATCCTCCGACGTTCGACGACGGCGACGGGATCAGCGGTTCAGACGGCGCCCTCGGAACGGAGCCGTTCGATGTCGGTCTCAGTGTAGCCCAGCTCCGAGAGCACCTCCTCGGTGTGCTCGCCGAGTTTGGGCGGCGCCCGGTCGGCGCTCGTCTCCAGCGTCGAGAATTCGACGGGGTTGGCCGGCGCGCGGAGCGTCCCCAGGTCGGGGTGGTCCATCTCCTCGACCATCCCGCGGGCGTCCACGTGGGGGTCGCTGGCGATGTCGGCGACGTCGTTGAGCCGGGTGCAGGGGACGTCCTCCTCGCCGAGGACGGTCAGCCACTCCTCGGTGGATCGCTCCGCGAAGATCGCCTCGAGTTTCGCGTCGAGTTCCCCCCGGTTGTCGACCCGGTCGGAGAAGGTGGCGTAGCGCTCGTCGTCGATCCACTCCTCGCGGCCGATCGCCCGACAGAACCGCGGCCAGTAGGCCTCGCTGACGACGCCGACGATGACGTAAGCGTCGGCGGTCTCGAAGGCCTGGTAGGGCATCAGGTTGGGGTGGCGTGTCCCCATCCGCCCGGGGGCCTCGCCGGTCGCGAAGTAGTTCGTGACGTGATAGAGCAGGAACTGGAAGCTCGTGTCGAGCAGAGCGAGGTCGATCCGCTGCCCCTCACCGGTCCGCTCGCGGTGGTACAGCGCCGTGGTGATCGCGTAAATAGCGGTCATCGCCGCCGAGATGTCACAGATCGAGACGCCGACGCGCGCGGGACTGTCCTCGCTGCCGGTGACGCTCATCATGCCGGACTCGCCCTGCAGGATCACGTCGAAGGACTTCTCGCCCGTGTAGGGACTGTTCGACCCGTACCCCGAGATACCGCAGTAGACCAGTCCGTCGTTGAGGTCCGACAGCGTCTCGTAGTCGGCACCGAATGCCTCCTCGTTGCCCGGCGCGAGGTTGTGCAGGAACACGTCGGCCTCGCTCGCGAGATCGTGGAGGACGGCGCGGCCGGCCTCGGTCGTCAGGTCGAGGGTGACGCTGCGCTTGTTGCGGTTCGTGCTGACGAAGTACGCCGACAGGCCTCCGTAGTCCGGCGAGTACGCCCGGGTCAGGTCGCCCGCTCCGGGGCGCTCGATCTTGACGACGTCGGCGCCGAGGTCCCCGAGCGTCTGGGACGCCAGCGGGCCCGCGAGCGCCTGCGTCACGTCGACGACGGTAATGTCCTCTAGCGGACGCATACGTTGCCCGGTGGCAACCCCGTCGCATATGCGTTTCGACGCCCCGCTCGATCCCCCGCCTCGGAAACTCGCGCTGGCCGGCCGGTCGCACCGCCGGCGTCCCCGGCCGAGCGAACTTTGATGGGCGGCGCTCGCGCACCGTGGGCCATGACCGCGCCCGCCCGACGGAGCGCCCGTCCGTTCGCCCGCCCGCCGACCGCCGGACCCCGACCGGGGGGCGGGACATGACCGTCGCCGAGCGCATCGTCGATCGCCTCGCCGCCGACGTCGGGACGGTCTTCGGCATTCCCGGCAAGCAGACACTCCCGCTGAACGCAGCGCTGGCCGACCGCGGCGTGGACTTCGTCGTCGCGCGCCACGAGACCGCTGTCTCCCACGCCGCGTGGGGATACGCCGAGACCAGCGGCCGGATGGCGGCGACGGTCGTCGTCCCCGGGCCGGGCGACACGAACGCCATGAACGGGCTGAAGAACGCCTACAACGACTGCACACCGCTGCTCCACCTGGCCGTCGAGACTGACCCCGAGATCCGGGGCGGGGACGGCATCCACGAGACCCCGCCGGACACCTACGACAACGTCGTCAAGGAGAACGTCACCGTCGAGACGCCCCAGGGGGCGGTCGCCGCCGTCGACGGGGCGATCCGAACAGCCCGGACCGACCCGAAGGGACCGGTGCGGGTCGGTGTCCCGAAGAACTTCCTCGGGACGGACGTCCCGCAGGCCGCAGTCGCCGAGCGTGCGCCCCCGGACCCGCCCGCGCCTGACCTCGACGCCCTCGCTGCGGCCGGCGACTGCCTCGCCGACGCCGACCGGCCCGTCGTCGTCGCCGGCGGCGGCGTCCGGGCGGCCGACGCGACCGACGACCTGCGCGCGGTTGCCGAGAGGCTCGCCGCGCCCGTCGTCGCGACCTACAAGGGCAAGGGGGTGTTCCCGGAGGACCACCCGCTGTCGGCGGGCGTGCTCTGCGGCGGGTCCTCGCCCGAACTCGCGGCGCTGCTGGCCCACGCCGACGCCGCTCTCGCGGTCGGGACCGACCTCGACGCAGTTGCGACCGGCCGGTGGCGCTTCGACCTGCCCGAGGCCCTCGTGCACGTCACTCTCGACCCCGGCGACGTGGGGAGGGGGTACGACCCGAGCGTCGCGCTCGTGGCCGACGCGGGAGCGACGCTCGCTGCCCTCACCGACGGACTCCCGGCCCGCGACGGGGGGATCGACCGCGCCGCGGCCGTCCGGGAAGCCGACGCCGAGCGGATCGACGCCGTCGGCGACGGCGACCCGCCGCTCACCTCCCCCGAGGCGCTGGCGGCGGTCCGGGCGGGCTGTCGCCGCGACACGGTCGTCTCCGCCGACGCCGGCGGCTTCCGCATCTGGACACTCGTCTCCTATCCCGCCGCCGGACCGCGGCGCTACGTCAACCCCGGGTCGTGGGCGACGATGGGGACGGGCCTCCCGGCGGCCATCGGCGCCGCCAGCGCAGACCCCGACCGGGACGTGCTCGCGCTGACCGGCGACGGCGGCCTGCTGATGTGTCTCCACGAACTCCACACGCTCGCCGCCGAGGAACTGGACGTGACGGTCGTCGTCTTCACTAACCACGACTACGCCATCATCTCGGAGGAGGCCGTCCGGAGCCACGGCCTCGAGGGCTACGGCTGGGGGGACGCGCCGATCGACTTCGTCGCCGTCGCCGAGGGGTTCGGTCTCCGAGCGGTACGCGCCGAGACGGTCGCCGAGATCACCGAGGCTGTCGAGGCCGCCCGCGCCGGGGACGGTCCGGGGCTGGTCGAGGTGCCGACCGATCCGGCGGAGCCGCAGGCCAGCGAGTGGATGGCCGACCCCGTCGAGGAGCCGTAGCCCGGCAGCCGCAGAATACTTATGCTCCCGAGAAACAGGAACCATGGTATGCAGGAGATTAGCAGGCGGAACGTCCTGAGGGCAGCAGGTGTAACTGGACTCGTCGGGCTGACCGGCTGTGCCGGCGGGGACGGCGGAGACGGTAGCAGCGGAAACGACAGCGACGGAAGCGGCGGCGACGGAAACGGGAGTAGCGGTAGCGACGACGGTGGCGGCGGAACCACGTCCATCAGCGTCGGCATTCCGAGTTCCAGTACGACGACGGGCGCGTCGAGCAACTCTTTCCAGCGTGTCGTCCAGAAAGTTTCTTCTGACACTGAGCCAGCCGGAACGATCCAGTGGAACAACCAGGAGACCGGCGGCGATCCGCCGAGTCTCCGACAGTACAATCAGGGCAACGTTCAGGCAATGAGCGGCGGGAACTTCATCATCGCGTCGGCGAAAGAGGAACTCCCGCCGTTCGAGCAGCAGCCGGTCGAGAAGATTCCCCACCAAGGGATGGCGATCGCCCCGCTGCACATGCACGTGCTCTCGGTCGCGGGGTCGGGCATCAAGACGACCGATGACCTCGTAGGGAGCAACTTCTGGCCGCTCCCGCCGCAGTGGGGGCTCCGACAGCAGGCCGAAGCCGTCCTCGAAAACGCCGGTCTCTGGAGCGAACTCCAGGAATCCGACTCGATCGTCAACGCCGATACGGGCGACGTGGCCGGCGCTATCTCCGAAGATCGGATCGACGCGATGTTCGTGTACGGGGCGAGCGGCGTCAACCTCGCCGGCTGGGCGACGGAGGTCGACGCGCGCGCCGACCTCCAGCTTGTCGAGATGACCGACAGCTTCGTCCAAGGGGTCGAAGACACGCGCGGAACGAGCCACAGCCGGATCGAGCCCTACGGCTGGGAGAACCAGGAGTTCGACGCGAGCGAGATGGACGTCTACGGCGCCGACTTCCAGTTCTGGTTCGGCGAGGAGATCTCCCGGGGCGTCGGCTACGAACTCGCGAAGATCAGCCACGAGAACGTCGAGCAGATCCAGGAGGGACAGCCGGCGTACCTCGACCACAGCGATCCGGCCGAGATGGCCTCCCTCTACCTCGAAGACCACCCGGTCCATCCGGGTCCTTACGACTTCCTCGAGGAGGAGGGCGTCGACATGAGCGCGTACACGCGCGGTGAGGCCCAGGGATAGCTGACCGATGAGCGACACCGAGAGCGGCCCGCCGGTCTGGTCGCCCCTGGAATTTCGGCGCGACCACCTGCTGAACAACCTCGTTACGATAGTTGCGCTGCTGTTCTGGGGACGCATCGTCCTCTACGCTTACCTGCAGAACGCGCCGCGAGCGAAGTACGCCACCGCCTTCCTCGGCGGGGGGATACTGATCTACGTCCTCCGGGAGCTGTACGAACTCGAGGCCGACGCTCGCATCGAACGCTTCGGCCTGTGGCTCTGTGCGGCCGTCGGCGTCGGCGTCTCGGGCTACGTGTGGCGCAACTACGACGTCCTCGAGACCCTCCGGGTGGGGTACGCGCTCGAACACGAGTACACACTTGGCGCCGTGTTCGCGCTCGTGGTCCTCTATCTCACCTACCGGGCGTTCGGCGCCGCGTTCGCCGGGGTCGTCGTACTGACGATCGGCTACGCGCTCTTCGGCGAGTCGATTCCCGGACTGATGGGACACGGCGGCATCGGCGAACGCCAGGTGATCAACGTGTTGACGATGGAGTTCGACGGCTTCTTCGGGTCGATCACGCAGATCGTCGCCGCGTGGGTCGCCCTGTTTCTCCTGTACGCGGGACTGATGCGCGGGTTCGGCGCGTTCGAGCTGATCATGCGACTTTCGTTTCGCACTGCGAAATACCTCAGATCCGGCGTCGCCCAGTCGGCCGTCGTCTCGAGTCTCATCATCGGCTCCATCAACGGCGCACAGACCGCTAACGCCGCGATGACCGGATCGTTCACGATCCCGCTGATGAAAGAAAGCGGCATGAGACGGGAGTCGGCCGGCGGCATCGAAGCGGTCGCCTCCTCCGGCGGCCAGATCATGCCGCCGGTCATGGGTGCGGCCGCATTCGTGATGGCGTCGCTGCTGGACGTCGGCTACGTCGACGTTCTGATCGCGGGCGTCATCCCCGCACTGGTCTTCTACGTCTCGGTCGCCATCGGCGTCCACTACATGTCCATCAAGCAACTGCCCGAAGGCGGCGTCGACCTGGAGGCGCGGATCGCCGACCTCGACGCGGGCTACCACCCCGTCGTCGAGGCAGTTCGCTTCGGCGTCCCGTTCGCCGTCCTCCTGTATACGCTCGGCGTCGCCCAATGGACGGTGATCTCGGCGGCACTGTACACGTGTCTCACGATGATCCTCACTGGGGCAGGGATCCCCGTCGCTCTGGCACTCGCGCGCGACGGATCCGACCCCGTTGCAACGATCCGGCAGGTCGGCCGCGACACGGTCTCGGGGTTCAAGTTCGGCGCGATCACGGTCGCCCCCATCGCGATCATCATCGCGGCCGTCAACGGTATCGTCGATCTGCTGAACGCGACAGGGATGCCCGGGAAGCTCTCGCTGGCGCTGGTCGGCATCGCCGGGGGCGTGATGCTGTTTACCATCGTTCTCGCGATGATCATCTGTCTCATCCTGGGGCTGGGCATGCCAACGGTGGCGGCCTACACCATCGTCGCGCTGCTGATCGCCCCGACGCTGACTGGGACGTTCGACGTACCGAACTTGGCCGCGCACTTCTTCGTGTTTTACGCGGCCATCCTCTCGGGGATCACGCCGCCGATCGCCATCGCGGTCGTGGTGACAGCCGGGATCGCGGAGTCGAACTTCTGGCGGACGGCGCTCGAAGCGCTGAAGCTCGGCGTTCCCCTGTTCGTCCTCCCGTTCACCTTCGTCTACAACCCCGAGATCGTCACGGGCGGATTCAACGTTACGACCGCGGCGTCGGGAGCGGTCGTCCTGCTCGGCGCGGTCACCATCACCCACGGACTCAACTGCGCGCCGCGGCCGTTCGGCATCCCCTCACCGCTCAGTTACGCCGCGCGCGCCGTGTACGTCGCGCTGGGCGTCCTCGCGATGGTCTGGCCGATGACGATGCCGCGCGTCGGCGCGGTGACCATCGCGGTGCTTCTCATCGCCGCCCAGACGCAGATGCCCCGCTTCCGGAACGTCGGCGCCGTCCCGGGCGGCGACTGATTCCGCCGGGCGGTCGCAGACGCCTTCTCCGGACCGATACACCTGTTAGCCCCGGGCCGGTGGGTGACGTATGCCGCTCTCAGACGTGCGCGTCGTCGACTGCGGACAGGTGATCGCCGGACCGCTCTGTGCCGCCTTCCTCGGGGACCTCGGCGCCGACGTCGTGAAGATCGAACCGCCCGGCGGCGAGACCTACCGCACCGACCGCCGGCGCCTCGACGGCGAACCGTTCAATCCCGCGTTCGAACTGTACAACCGCAACAAGCGGTCGCTGGCCCTCGACCTGAAAGACGATCGGGGGCTGGAGGCGCTGTACGACCTCGTCGAGGCCGCCGACGTGTTTGTCCAGAACTGGCCGCCCGGGGTCGCAGAGCGCCTCGGAACGGACTACGAGACGCTGACCGAACTGAACCCCGACCTCGTGTACGTCCACATCACCGGCTTTGGCGAGACGGGGCCGATGGCTGATCGACCGGGGATGGACACCATCGTCCAGCACGTCTCGGGGTTCACGAGCCTGCTGGGCTACGACGACGACCGGCCGCCCATCCGCTCGCAGGCGTCGGTCGCGGACTACTTCGCGGCCTACAGCGCCGCGCTCAGTGCGCTCGCCGCAATCCGGGCGGTCGACCGCGGCGAGGACGGCCAGAAGGTCGACGTGTCGCTGCTCGAGTCGCTGGCGCACAACATGGACGGCGCCTACGAGTACTACACCAACCTCGGCGAGGTCCCCGCGCGGGGCGGACGCAACGCGTTCTTCAACCCCATGATGCTATACGGAGCTGCCGAGGCCACCGACGGCTACGTCTGCGTAGCGCTGTTGCTCTACTCCGATCGGGTGTGGCGGGGGTTCTGCGAACTGCTGGACCGACCGGACCTGGCCGCCGACGAGCGCTACGAGACCGACGCGGGACGCATGGCCGAGGCCGATCGGTTCACGGAACTGCTCGAGTCCTGGCTGGCCGACCGAACCGTCGAGGAGGCCGTCGCGGCGCTCAACGACCACTCGATCCCCGCCGCGCCCTCCCACTCCATTCCCGAGGCCGTGGAGCTAGAGCAGTTCGACCACCGCGGGACGTTTCGCGACCTCGATCACCCCCGGTTCGGGTCGCTGACGCTGACGGACACGCCGCTCGCGCTCTCCCGCGACGACCCCTCCATCCGATACCCGGCTCCCGCCTTGGGCGAGCACGGCTGGGAAGTGCTCGCCGAACTGGGGTACGACGACGAGCGCCTGGCGGCGTTCGCGCGCGACGGCCCCCTCCACGAGGAGTGACCGACTGTCCCGGTGAGCGACGATCGGCACCCGTAATCGGAGCGTCCGGCGGCCCCTCGTACACTATCTCGATCGCTGTGCACGCTGCTTCGATCAGCCGGCGAGCTTACACAATCCACGAAATCCACACAATGTGAATTGCAGGAACGACGAGCGTCTGACGTAGGCTTATGTGGGACGGTCGCCGTAGCGTGTCGCATGCAACGCGCGAAACGCCGACAATCCGAACGACCCGCGAAATCCACATTTCGCGGATTATTCGAAATAGCCGGGCAGCGTAAACAATCCGCCGCTTGGGGTGAGCGCCGTGCCTGAGATGGAGCAACTGCCCGGCGCGACGGTGAACCTGCTAAAAGGCGGGGTCGGGAAGTCGACCATCGCGCTCAACGTCGCCGAGCGCCTCGCGAACCGCGGCCACGACGTCGTGCTCGTCGACCTCGACGACGACGGCCACATGACGATGCAGCTGGGCTACCAGGACGCCTACGACCGCGAGGCCGACCTCGGCGGACCGCTGCTCGAGGAGTCCGATCCCGCCGACCTCCTCGTCGACACGGAGTTCGGCTTCGCCTTCCTTCCCTCGAACGACGACCTCGAGACCGTCGAGGACCGCTTAAAGAGCGCCCAGTGGTCGGACATCCGCTTCCGACAGAACGTCGTCGAGCCGCTGGTCGAGGACGGCTACGACTACGTGATCGTCGACGCGCCCGGCGGCCGGGGGAAGCTCTCGGACAACGCCCTGATCGCGCTCCAGCGGGTGATCGTCCCGCTGATCCCCGGCGCGGGATCGATCAACGGCCTCGGGACGACGATCAGCCGCCAGATCGTCCCCATCCGCGAGCAGATCGACCTCGACGTGCTCGCGATCACGCCCAACCGACTGACCGAGACGCTAAACCAGCGCAACGAGGACCGCGTTCTCGTCGAGCACATCAACCGGGAGTTCCCCGAGTACACGCCCGACTACGCGCGCATCCCCGAAGAGACGTTCGACGCGATGGACCGAAACGAGCTCCCCAGCGGCGAACTCCCCAAACCGGGGATCCGCAAGCGCGCGAGCATCTCCAAGGCGTTCAAGCGGGGCCAGCCGGTAGCGGCGTACGATCCCGACTGCGACCAGCTCCCGCACTTCGACCACCTCGCGGATCTCGTGGAGGAGGCGAGCTGACCATGCCCGACGAGGACGAGCGGATCGGCGACATCGCGGCCCAGCTCGAACAGAGCGAGGACGGTCTCGGGGTCGACGACTCCGACGCGGACGACGGCCCCGGGGTCGACGGGACTGACGCCGGGGACGCCGCCGCCGACCCCGACCCTGACTCCGAGGCCGCTGCCGGAGACGCGGCGAGCGACTCGTCCGCGTCCACCGACGGGGTCCGGGACCCCGGCCCGGAGATCCCGCCGTTTCCCTTCGAGGCGACAGAGATGCACGGGTTCTACGTCCGCGACGGCACGTGGGACGACCTCCGGACGACGAAGTCGGCGGTCAGCGCGGCCTGCTCGACGTTCGGCGTCCCGGAGTTCACCGGCCGGGAGTTCCAGGACGCCTGCCTCCGGGTCGCGGCCGACCACGGCGAGGAGGTCGCCGCCGCGATCCTTGAGGGACGGTCCGTCGAGTTCGACGAGGAGCGCCTCGCGGAGATCGTCGGTATGCTCCGCGAGCAACGCGGAGAAGACGACTGACCGATCACTCGACGATTCGGGCGGCGAAGAACGGCCGGCCCGAGCGGTCCCTCCGGTCGTAGTCGGCGTCGTACTCGACGGCCGTCAGTTCGACGGTCGCGTCGAGGGACGGTGCCGCGTCCCCGGGAAGTCCCGCGAGCAGGCGCGGCCCCTCGACGAGTTCGACGACTCCGAGCGCCAACGGCGCCTCGAACCCCGGCGGGGCGACGTGCTGGCGGGTGAACGACACCAGCCGACCCCGGCCGTCGGCCTCGACCCACGCGACGTCGGTCCGGCCACAGCGCGGACAGACCGGCGCGGGCGGGAAGAAGGTCTCCTCGCAGTCTCTACAGCGGTGCAGTAGGAACCGATCCGCCTCCAGCGCGTCCCAGAACGGATCGGTGTACTGCCCGGCCTCGGGGTCGGCCCGCCAGTCCCGGCCGGCGGTCACGCCGACCCCCTCCGGAAGACGGCGGCGGTCGCGCCGTCGACGTGACCGTGTTCGGTCGTCGTCAGCGCCGTCCGTGCCCCGGGGACCTGCAGGGGCGCCGGCGCGGTCCCGCGCAACTGGCGGACGGCGGCGGCGTAGTTGAGCAGCGGCGTCACCATCGCCGGGTGGCCCCGGCCGAGACAGCCTCCCGACGGACTCACGGGGTGAGCGCCGTCCGTGGCCGTGGCGCCGCGCGCGCAGGCGGCCGCGCCAGCGCCGCGGTCGAACAGGCCGACCGCCTCGGTCAGGGCCGCCTCCACGTGGGGGAAGGGAGCGTACGGTTCCAGGAGGTCGAGGTCGGCGGCCGCGTCGATCCCCGCGTCGGTCAGCGCCGCGTCGACCGCGCCCTCGACGGCCGGCAGCGCGTACAGCGGCCCGTCGCGCGGGCCGAGCAGGTGACTCGCGGCGTGGCGGCCGCCGACGCCGACGACGCTCACCGCCCCGTCGGGAGGGTCGCCGTCGGCGGCCAGTACGAGCGCCGCGGCGCCGTCGCAAGGGGCCGGACACTCGTACAGCCCCAGCGGTTCGGCGATCGGCCGGGCGTCGAGGACGCCCTCGACGGTCACGCTCTCCTCGAACAGCCCCCGCGGGTTGGCAGCGCCGTTGGCGCGGTTCTTGACGACGACCTCGGCCAGCGTCGATCGGTCGACGTCTCGGTCGTGACAGTACCGCCTGGCGCTCGCGGCATAGACTGCCGGGATCGACGGCCCCGCCGGCGCCGCGAACTCGCGGTCGAAGAGCGAGAGGACGTACCCGAAGTAGTCGGCGGTCTCGACGGTCGAGGTCCGCTCGACGGCGAGCACGAGCGCTCGCTCGGCGCGTCCGGCCCGGAGATCCGCGACGGCGGTCCGGAAGGCGGTCCCGCCGCTCGTGCCGCCGGTGTAGACCTCGACGGTCCGGCGCGGGCGCGCGCCGAGCAGGTTCGTCAGGAGCGTCGAGAACAGGCCCTGTGCGGTCCACGGGCGCGGCTTCGGCATGTAGATCCCGTCGAGCGCCCCGGCGGGGCAGTCGGCGGCCTCCAGTGCGTCCAGCGCCACCCGGAGCGCGAGGTCGCGTTCGGGCGCGTCGTACTCCCCGTTCGGTAGCGTCGCGACGCCGGCGACATGCGGAGTCGGCACGTGTCGGTCACCCGCTCGGACCTGCGCCCGCGGGGGCTTAACGGCTCCCCCGCGACGCGTAGAGTTTTGCCCCGCCGGGGCGAACGGCCGCCGAATGGAGTTCGCTCCGCAGGACCGCGAGCGCTCGATGTACCGCACGCTCACCGGCACCGTCATCCCCCGCCCGATCGGGTGGACCGCCACCACGAGTCCCGAGGGCGTCGACAACCTCGCGCCGTACTCGTTTTTCAACGTGGTGAGCGTCGCGCCGCCGATTCTCATGTTCGCGCCCGGCGTCCGGTCCGACGGCCTCACCGACACCGCCCGGAACGTCCGCGAGACGCGAGTTCGACCACGCGGGCCTCGAGCGCGCCGCGTCGTCGGTCGTCCGCCTGCCCCGAGTCGCGGGCGTCGCGGTCGCCTACGAGTGCGAACTCCACGACATGCAGCGGGTCGGGTCCCACCACGTCGTGATGGGCGAAGTCGTCCGCGCACACGTCGACGACGACCTGCTCACCGCGGAGGGGAAAGTCGACATCGAGCGCCTCGACGCCGTCGGTCGCCTCGCGGGGGACCTCTACGACACCGTCGAGAGCCGATTCCGGATGCCTCGCCCCGACTGACCGAACAGCTCCGGATCGGGCCGACCGCACCCCCTGAACGTTCGTTACTGGGAAACGAGATCGGAAGGGGTGGAGAATCGGATTTGCGAGAGGACGCTACGGCGCTCGATACTAGCGATTGCGAGCGGACGCGATCACCGCTCGATATCCTGTTTCCTCTGTCGAAACGACCACGAGCCGACTGCCACCGGAAGTCGTGGGGTCGCGCGTAGTCGAGAGAGAGCGGCGACCGGTTCAGGAGAGGCGTTTCGCCACCCACTCCAGGTTCATCACGAGCGCGGCGACGGCGATGACGATCACCGACAGGAGGATGAGGAACGTCGAGACGACGCTCACGACGGGGTTCAGCGACTGCCGGAGCGTCCCCCACGCCAGCACGGGGATCGTGCGGGTGGCGTAGTTCGACAGGAACAGCGCCATGATGAACTCCTGGAGGCTGATGACGAACGCCAGCAGCGCCGAGACGACGATCCCGTTGCGGACGCCGGGCAACGTGATGTGGTAGAACGTCCGCAGCGGCGAGGCCCCGAGGTCCATCCCGGCGTCGCGCAGTTCCCAGTCGAAGCGGCTGAACACGGACTGCATGACGAAGAAGACCAGCGGGGTCGCCCACAGCGTGTGCGCGAGGACGATGCCGAGATACGACGACCTCAGTCCGATCTCGCTGAAGTAGACCAGCAGCGCCACGCCGAGGACGACCGGCGGGATCAGCAGCGGCAACAGCGCGACCGGAGCGAGATACCGGCCCCAGCCCCCGGACCGCCCCTGCAGGCCCAGCGCGGCGGTGACGCCGAGGAACGTCGACAGCAGCGTCGTCCCGATCCCGATGACGACGCTGTTGTCGAACGCCTGCAGCCAGTCGGCGTCGTCGAAGAACTCGCCGTACCAAGCCAGTGAGAACCCTTCCGGGGGGAAGGCGAGGTTCCCCGACGCCGAGAAGGAGGTCGCGACGACCACCACCAGCGGGAGGAACATGAACGCCAGTATCGAGAGGGCGCCAGCGTGGAACGCCGCGGTCTCGGCGGTCTCCCTACGCGCCATACTCCACCTCCCCGCCCCAGCGGTTGAGCAGGTTGAACAGCGCCAGCGAACTGACGAACATCAAGACGAGCATGATCACCGCGAAGGCCGTGCCGACGGACCAGTTGAAGTTCGAGAGCATCTGGCTCTCGACCTCGATGGCGAACGTGCGGTCGCTGCCGGCGCCCAGCAGGGCGGGCGCGGCGTAAGCCCCGACGCTCCAGGCGAACGTGACCACCGTTCCGACGGCGATTCCGGGTATCGCCTGGGGGAGGACTACCTCGGCGAACGACCGCGGTCGGGAGGCCCCCAGGTCCCGGGCGGCCTCGACGACCGTCCAGTCCATCGTCGAGAGGACACTGTAGATCGCGAGGACGGCGTACGGGAGGACGATGTACACCTCACCGAGGACGACCCCCGGCGTGTTCGGCGCGAACTGGACCGGGCTGCTCAGCACGTTCGCGGCCAGCAGGAGGTCGTTGACCGTCCCCGTCGGCGCCAGCAGGGGCAGCCACGCGTAGGTCTTGATCACGAGCGTCGTCAGCAGCGGCAGGACGATCGAGAACAGTAACAGCGACTTGTAGAGCCCCGATGCCCGCCAAATGGCGTAGGCGTAGAACGTCCCCAGTGCGACGGTGATGACCGTCGAGATCACCCCGAGCTTGAACGAGTAGGCGATGACCCCGAGGAAGAACTCGGAGGTGAGGACGTCGACGTACGGCTGGATCGACCACGTCCCGGAGGCGTAGGCGCCGGCCGTCGACGGCTCCGCGAGGCTGATCCGCAGCAGGATGAGGAAGGGAGCGACGAAGAAGAGCAGTTCGTACGCGATCAGCGGGAAGAGCAACAGCAGCGACCGATCGACGCCGGCGTCGGTACCGAACGGGGCGGCCGCTCGGACGCGCCCCGCGAGCCCGTCGACCGCGCTCATGTGGTCTCACCCAGTCGCTCGCCGCCGGGCCGGAACGCCAGCAGGTCCTCGGTGGCCCAGGTGACGGCGACGTCGTCGCCGGTCGCGACGTCGCCGTGGTCGGTGACGCTCCGCTCGACGAAGATCGACGTCTCGCCGGCCGTCACGGAGTAGCGGACCTGCGACCCACGGTAGAGGACGCTGTCGACGGTGCCCGTGACGCCGGCGCCCGTCCCGTCGGGGCGGGCCGGAGCGGGGGATTCCGACCGCGTCCCGTCGGTTTCGACCCCGTCGGCGCCCTCCCGCCGCTGCAGCGTCAGCACTTCCGGGCGCAGCGACACCGTCACCGACGCCCCCTCCGAGAGGTCGCCCCCGACGGGGAGGTCCACCGGCGTCCCGAAGCCTAGGTCGGCGGTCGCGCGCTCGCCGTCGGTGCGGACGACCGTCCCGCTCACGAGGTTCGTGTCGCCGAGGAACTCCTCGACGAACTCGTTTTTCGGGCGCTCGTAGACCTCGCTGGGCTCGCCGACCTGCACGAGGCGGCCCGCGTTCATGATGCCGATGCGGTCGGCCAGCGTGAACGCCTCGTCCTGGTCGTGGGTGACGTGGACGAAGGTCTTCTCGAACTCCTCGTGGATCTGTTTCAGTTCGATCTCCATCTGCTCGCGGAGCCGCTTGTCGAGGTTCGACAGCGGTTCGTCGAGCAGAAGGACGTCGGGATCGACCACGAGCGACCGAGCGAGCGCGACGCGCTGCTTCTGCCCGCCGCTGAGGTCCATCGGGGCGTGGTCGCCGTACCCGGCCATCTCGACGCGCTCGAGCATCTCGTCGGCGCGGGCGGCCCGCTCGTCGGCGTCGACGCCCTGCATCTTCAGCCCGAAGGCGACGTTCTCCCGGACGGACTTGTAGGGGAACAGCGCCCAGCTCTGGAACACCATCGACGTGTTGCGCCGGTAGGCCGGCAGGTCGGTGACCTCGCGGTCGCCGATGTGGACCTCGCCGTCGGTCGGCGTCTCCAGTCCGCCGATCATGCGCATCGTCGTCGACTTCCCGCAGCCCGACGGTCCCAGCAGGCAGAGCAGCTCTCCGTCCCGGACCGACACGGAAACGTCGTCGACGGCCACGAGGTCGCCGAATTCCTTTCTGAGGTTCCGCAGTTCGATTCCGCTCATGGTCTACGAGTCCGTCTGCATCTCCTTGAACGCGTTCGAGAACTTCTTCTGGTGGTCGGCGAGGTACGCCCAGTCCGGGAAGACGATCTTCGACGCCTCGTCGCTGTTCCGCGGGAGCTGCTCGCCGAGGTCGCCCGCGTACTCCATGTTCTGGTTGGTGAACAGCGTCGGGCTGTTCTTCGACCACTCGGTCTGGGTGTCGGCCGCGAGCAGGAAGTTCAGGAACTCCTCGGCGAGGCGGCGCTTGTCGGTCCCGCGGACGACCGTCCAGTGGTTGACGAAGCCGGTGTTGGTCTCCGGGGCGTGGTGACTGAGGTTCTCGTGGTCGTCGATGTCGTACTCGGTCTGCTCGAAGTACCACTGGGCGGCGTCGATGACGCCGTTCTCGAACTGCTGCCAGATGTCCTCGCCCGAGGTCGCCCACCCCGATATCTGCCAGCTGTCCAGGTAGTTGATCAGCTCGTCGTGGGTCGACTCGTCGTAGACCTCCTCGGCGCGCTCTTTCTCGTCCATGCCGATGGCGGCCGCGTGCATCGGGAACACCCAGAACCCGGAGTCGATTCCGACGCCGTTGCCGCTGTTCTCCTGGAGGGTCGCGAAGTCGTCCCAGGACGTGGGGTCGACCTCGGCGTCGTCGCGGTAGATGATCGTACAGGGGGCGCCGTCGACCGGGACGCCGAACTCCGTCGTCCGGAAGTCGCGGTAGAACGACATCACGTTCTCCAGGTTCGGAACGTTCTCCGTGCGGATCGGGAAGAAGAGGTCCTGCTGTCGGCCTAAGTAGTAGAACTGCCCCTCAGTGATCGCGACGTCGTACGGCGGGTCGTCCTCGGGGGCGGACTTGATCTTCGCGAGGATCTCCGACCAGCCGCGCTTCACGCGCAGCGTGGCGCCGGTCGCCTCCTCGAACATGGGCTTGATCGTCTCCTCGAAGTTGTCGGCGTAATTGCCGCTCCAGACGATCACCCGGAGGGTCTCGCCCTCGAAATCCCCGCTGCCGCCCGAGTCGTTGCTGTCGTTCTCCCCGCTCCCGCCCCCGCCTCCGCCTTCGTTACCGTCGCCGCCGTCGCCACCGAAGACGGCGGTACAGCCGGCCAGTGCGCCCGTCACGCCGCTCGCGGCGGCGGCGATCAGTCGGCGTCGGTTCGCGGTCGGGGATCGCCCCCGCGCGCTCTGTTCGCTCCCGGAGTCGTACCCGTCGCTCCGCTCAGGCATGGGAACACGTGGCTCACAGAACCATTTAGTTCTGTCGACGTTGTTGGCCCGCGACGCGGCCGCTCCCTCCGGGAAACGCTACTCGCTTGATCTCGGAGGCGTCACTCTCCGCTGACACTGACCGCTCCTACGTATGGGTAACGGTACCGTCGATCACAGCGACGGCTCCCCCAGGTTCAGGTAGACGGACTTGGTCTGCCGGTAGTGGTCGAGCACCTCGCGGCCGAGGTCCCGGCCGATGCCGGAGTCCTTCATGCCGCCGTAGGGGGCCTCCGGAAGGATCGGCCCGTACTCGTTGACGTAGACGACGCCCGCGTCGATGTCGGCGGCCGCGTTGTGCGCGAGGTCGGTCCGCTCGGTCCCGATCCCGGCGGCCAGTCCGAACCGCGTGTCGTTAGCGAGGTCGATGGCCTCCTCGTAGGTCGAGAAGGTGTTGATCGTTTGGACCGGGCCGAAGATCTCCTCGCGGGCGATCCGGTCGTCGTTGTCCGCGCCGCCGAACACCGTCGGCTCGAAGTACCAGCCGTCGGCCAGCGTCGGGTCGTCGGGGCGGCCGCCGCCGGTCAGGAGGTCGGCCTCCTCGCTGCCGATCTCGACGTACTCCCGGACGGTCTCGAACTGCTCGCGGGAGGTCAGCGGCCCCATGGTCGTCGCATCGTCGAGCGGGTCCCCGAGCGTGTAGGACTCGGCGCGCTCGACGAACCGCTCGCGGAACTCCTCGTGGACGTCCTCGTGGACGAGCGCCCGGGAGAAGGCGTCGCAGATCTGCCCGGTCGCGTAGAAGATGCCGTCGGCCACCGCGTCGACCACGCGGTCGAGGTCGGCGTCCGGGAAGACGACGAACGGCGACTTCCCGCCGAGTTCCAGCGTCACCGGTGCGAGGTGGCCGGCGGCCGATCGCATCACCGCCTCGCCGGCGTCAGTGCCGCCGGTGAACGAGACCTTCCGGACCTCCTCGTGGTCGGCGATCCGGGCGCCGACCGTCGATCCCGGCCCCGTCACCACGTTGAGGACCCCGTCGGGGAAGACCTCCGCGGCTAGTTCCGCGACCCGGGTGGCCGTCAGCGGACTGTCGCTCGAAGGCTTGAGCACGACACAGTTGCCCGCCGCCAGCGCCGGTCCGAGCTTCCAGGCCGCCGCCCAGATCGGGAAGTTCCAGGGGACGATCCCCCCGACGACGCCGTACGGTTCGTGGCGGGTGTAGAGGTGGAGGTCCTCCTGTGCCTGGACCTGCCGGCCCTCCTGGGCGCGACAGATCGAGGCGTAGTACTCCAGCGTTCCGATCGCGCCCTCGACCTCTCCGCGGGCGTCGCTGATCGGCTTGCCCGTGTCCAGGCACTCGAGGTGGGCGAGTTCCTCGACGTGTTCGCGGAGACGATCCACGAGGTCGAACAGGCGACGGGAGCGCTCGGCCTGTGTCGTCTCGCTCCACTCCCGCTCGAAGCCCTCCCGGGCGGCCTCGATGGCGCGGTCGACGTCGCCGGCGTCACAGAGCGGCACCGACGTGATCGGCACGCCGACGGCGGGATCGACGGTCTCGAAGGACTCGCCGGTCTCGTGGGGTTCGCCGCCGATCCAGGGCGCGAACGCGCCGCCGGCCGTCGCCTCCTCGTGGCGCTGGACGTGTCGCTCTCGCATGTCGCTGGTCTCCTCGGTGGCCATGAGTGGACGTGCGCGTCGACCGTCTTATTTTTTCCGAATAATAAATGGAAAAATAGATTGAGCTGTCGCTTTCCCCGCGGACCGGCGGCCGGGACGTGGGGGCGTCAGCTGAAGTCGGTGATCATCGGCAGGCCGATCGTCTGGTAGTCGGTCATGGCCTGCAGTTCGTCGTTGACCTGCTCGAGGTCGATCTTCTTCGAGACCACGGCTGCGGGGTCGAGCTTCCCGATCCGGACCATGTCGAACAACTCCCCGTACTTGGCGGGGGGGAGGCCGCTGGAGCCCTTGACCTCGATCTCGTTCATCACGATCGCGTCGGTCGGGAGCGGGTTGTACCCCTCCTGTTCCTTGGTGGTGAGGCCGATCTGGACGTGCGTACCGCGGGTGCCAAGCGACTCGACGGCGTTCCGGCAGGTCTCCTCGATGCCCAGCGCGTCCAGCGAGACGTCGGCGCCGCCGTCGGTGACGTCGTGGATCTCGTCGACGGGATCGTCGACGGCCTCGGCGTCGACGGTCGTCGCCGCGCCGAGATCCTCGGCCATCTCGCGTTTCTCCTCCATGATGTCGACGCCGATGACGTTCGCGCCCAGCGCGTCGGCGATGTGGACCGCCGACAGGCCGATCCCGCCCAGCCCGTAGATCACGACGTCCTCGCCGCGGCCGACCTGTCCCTTGTGGGCCATCCCGCGGTAGGCGGTCATGAACCGACAGCCCAGCCCCGCGACGTCCTCGGAGTCGACGCCGTCGGGGAGTTTCACGGCGTTGATGTCGGCGTTCGGGATCGGCACCTGCTCGGCGAAGGCCCCGGGGGCGCCCTCCTGGAAGCCCAAGCCGAGGTGGTTCTCACAGAGGTTCTCGTAGCCGTTGCGACACTCGTGGCAGTGCCCGCAGGCGAAGTTGAACGGGATCGCGACCTGGTCGCCCTCCCGGACCGTCTCGACGTCCTCGCCGACGGCGACGATCGTCCCGGCGGGCTCGTGACCGAGGATGTGCCCCCGGGGGGGTTTGTAGTCGAACCACTCCCAGTTGCCGACCCAGCCGTGCCAGTCGCTCCGGCAGACCCCGCAGGCGTCGACCCGTGCGATGGCCTCGTCGGGCCCTGGATCGTACGGTTCTACCTCCTCGATCGATAGCGGTTCCTCGTACTCCTCGAGTATGGCGGCTCGCATGCCTCCGAGCGTTTCCGACGCCGTCACATAAAATTTGCTCCCGGTTGACCGGTGACACGGTACCGCGCCGCAGTACTCCCCCCGATTTGAAGGTTCGACTCCCGGAAACGGGCTTGCGTGGGAACGCCTCGCACCCCTGTCGACGGTTCGATTCCGTTTCGAATACGTGAACCGATCGCCCCCGTCCAGTTCCCGCCTCTGAGAGTGTGTCTCTCACTCGCGCTACCGGGTTCCTTCCCCGGGAGCCCGCTCCCGAGAAATCTCGCTCGCCGCGCGTTCGAACGTTCGAAACTCGCCATACCAACATAATTACAGACGTACCTTCGTAACGGAAATCGACGGGGAGTCCGTGTGTTTAAGTCGGCGCGGGCGTCGGTACGGTAGTAATGACTGGAGAGCCCCACGAGGTCAAGACAACCAGGAAATCCCTCCGGGTGATCGAGGCGCTCCAGGAACTCGACGGCGGTCGGGTCACGGAGGTGGCGGACCACGTCGGGATGGCCAAGAGCACGGCCCACAAGCACCTGACGACCCTCGAGCGCTCGGGCTACCTCGACAAGGACGGAGACACCTACCACGTCGGCCTCCGGTTCCTCAACCTCGGCGAGTACGCCCGGAGCCGGTGGCCGGCCGCCGACCTCATCAAGGAGAGCATCTCGGAGCTCTCTCGGCGGACCGACGAGGAGATCGACTTCGTCGCCGAGGACCACGGCCGGGTGCTCACCGTCTTCGAGTCCTACCACAAGTGGGTGAAGTACGACCGCGGCGACCGCGAGGGGGACGGCACCCGGTACCGCGCCCAGATCGGCACCTACTACTACAGCCACGCGACCGCCTCCGGGAAGGCGATCCTGACGGAGTACTCCCGCGAGCGCGTCGAGCGGATCATCGACCAGTGGGGGCTCCCCCCGAAGACCGAGAACACGATCACCGACCGCGAGGCGCTGTTCGAGGAACTCGAGCGCATCGACCGGCGAGGGTACGCGATCGACGACGAGGAGTACACACACGGACTGCGTAGCGTCGGCAAGGCCGTCGCCGATCCCGCCGGCGACGTTCTCGGCGCTCTCAGTGTCTCCGGGCCAGCCTACCGGGTGAACGGGTCGGTCCTCGACGAGGAGATCCCCCGGGCGCTCTCGGAGGTCGTCGCCGACCTGGAGGCCGATATCGACGCCGCCGGAGCGTACTGACGCCTCCAGCCGGTCCGCGGACCCTACTCCCGATCCCCGGGCTGAGTGCCGACGCCCTCGGGCCAGCCGGGCGGCTGGGCGGCAGAGGGGTCGGCGTACTCGCGTTTCAGTACCATGGGCGTGCGTTGCAGCGAGAGGACCTTCTCGCCGTCTTGGTTGAACGCGCGGAGTTCGGTAGTGACGATGCCGACGTGGTCGCGGGACTCCGACTCGCGTTTCTCGAGGACTTCGCTCTCGGCGAACATGGTGTCGCCGTGGAAGACCGGTGCGTGGTGGCGGACCTCGTCGTAGCCGAGGTTGGCCGTCGCGTTCACCGAGACGTCGATGACGCTCATCCCCACCGCCAGCGCGAAGACGTAGGTCCCGTCGACCAGTCGCTCGCCGAACTCCGTGTCAGCGGCGTACGCCTCGTTGAAGTGCATCGGGTTGAGGTTCATCGTCAGGTTCGTGAACCAGACGTTGTCCGTCTCGGTCACCGTCCGCCCGAAGGGGTGCTTGTAGACGTCCCCCACCGTGAAGTCCTCGTAGTACCGCCCCTGCCAGCCGACCTGCAGGCGGCTGTCGTCCGTGTCCTCGGTCATCGGCTGATCGGGCGGCGGGCTGGGCGGTAAAGGTTTCCCCTACAGGTCGGCGAGCGCGTCGGTCGCGCGCTCCCGCTCGCGGAGGCCGTCGAGTCCCGAGAGCGCCGCGTCGCCGTCGACGCCGGCCCGGTCTGCGCACATGCGGAACTTCTCGGCGAGCTCCGCGTCGCTCAGCGGATCCTCGGGGGTGCCCGGTGGCCGCTCTTGGGTGCGCTCGAAGACGCCGTCGGGGGTCTCGACTGCGACAGTCGTCCGGTAGGGGTCGTACGCCAGGTCGGAGTCGACCTCGAAGCGCACCCGCTCCCGGACCGCCTGCACGGCCGGGTCGTCGACGTTCGCGTCGTCGAACGCCGCTAGGCCGACGCGGTCGAGCGCGATCGCGCTCGCGACGCAGTACTCCATCGAAAACTTCGCCTCCAGTCCGGTGCCGGGATCGGCGTAGTGCAGCGCGTCGGCCGCCCCCCGGGAGGCGGTCACGCGGATCCCCTCGACGTCGTCCGGGGCGAGACCGTGCTCGGCGACCAGTCGCTGGGCGGCGTAGATCGCCGGGTGGGTGAAGTAACAGCAGGGGTACTTCTTGACCTGGAGGCCGTCGGCGCGCAGCGCCCACTCCTCGCCGAGGTCGGCCATCGTGGCGCGGTCCGGCGGCTCCTCGCTCGAGTAGAGGTCGAGGAAGCCCCGATCGCCGCCGACGGCGCCCTCGGCCGCGGTGTGGCCGCGCTCGGCGAGCAGCGCCGCTGTGACTCCCGACCGGGCGGCCTGGCCCGCGTGCATGGGCTTGGTCATGCTCCCGAAGTTGCGCTTCAGCCCGGCGGGCGTCGACGCCGCCGCGTTCACGGCGTCGCGCGCCGCCCGCTCGTCGAGGTCCAGCAGGACCGCGCCGGCGACGGCGGCGCCGAACGCTCCGAGCGTCGCCGTGGCGTGCCAGCCCCGCTCGTAGTGCGCGGGGAGCAGCGCGTCCGCGAGGTAACACTGCGCCTCGTAGCCGGCGACGTAGGCCGCGATCGCGTCGGGCCCCGACAGGCCGCGGTCCTCGGCGACCGCGAGGACCGGCGCGACGATCGGGACGCTGGGGTGCCAGACGCCGCGGGTCACGTCGTCGAAGTCCAGCGCGTGGCCGGCGGTCGCGTTCGCGAACGCCGCGTCGGGCAGCGAGGCGCTCCCCTCGGCGCCGACCAGTCGCGCCGGGCCGTCCCCGCCGGCCGCGCGGGTCGTCTCGATCGCGACCGCGCCGGCCCCCTCGGCGGCGCCGGCGACCGTCACGCCGACGGTGTCGACGAACGCGCGCTCAGCGGCGCGGACGAGGTCCTCCGGCAGGTCGCGGTACGAGAGGTCGGCGGCGAACGCCGCCAGTTCCGCGTCCGGGCGTCGGGTATCTGTCATGCGAACTCCCTCCGCGCCCAGGCTAATAACTCCCGGGCCGCGGCGGCCGATCGCTCGCTCGCCGCCGACGCCGCCTAGTACGACCGCGGCAGCCCGAGCACCTTCTCGCCGACGTAGTTGAGGGCGAGCTGCTGGGTGATCGGGACGAGTCGCGTCAGCCGCGCCTCCCGGAAGTAGCGCTCGACGTCGTACTCGACGGCGACGCCGAACCCGCCGTGGGTCTGGACGGCGGCGTCTGCGGCCTCGAAGGCGGCGTCGCTGGCGAGGAACTTCGCCATGTTGGCGTACGCGCCGAGGTCCGCGTCCCGGCCGTCCGCGCTGGCGTCCGCGCCGGCGTAGGTGAGCTGACGGGCGGCCTGCAGGCGGGCGAACGCCTCGGCGAGCGGGTGCTGGATCGCCTGGTTCGAGCCGATGGCGCGGCCGAATACCTCCCGGTCGTTCGCGTAGTCGACGCCGCGTTCGATGGCCAGCCGACCGAGGCCGAGACACTCCGCCGCGATCACCAGCCGCTCCTCGTTGAGGCCCTCGAGCACCTGGTAGAACCCCTCCCCCTCCTCGCCGATCAGCGCGTCAGCGGGCAGGCGGAGGTCGTCGAAGTACAGCTGGAAGGAGTGGACGAACTCGCTGACTGACTTCTCGATGGGGTCGAGTTCCAGCCCGCTGCCGATCGCCTCGTCGAGGTCGACGAGGAACATCGAGATGCCCCGCGTGGCCTTCTCGACCTCCGACTTGGGCGTGGTCCGCGCGACGAGGACCGCGTAGTCGGAGACGTCGACCCGCGAGATCCAGATCTTCTGGCCGTTGACGACCCATCCGTCGCCGTCGCGCTCGGCGGACGTCTCGATCGAGGTCGAGTCCGACCCCGCGTTCGGTTCCGTGAGACAGAACGCCTGGATCGAGGCCTCGCCGCGGGCCACTCGCGGCAGGAGGTCCTCCTTCATGGACTCGCTGCCGTACTTCACCAGGGGAACGGAGTTGTAGATGCCGCCGTGGACCGCCTGCGCGGCCGCGAACCCGCCGCCGCTGGCGGCGATCTCCTCCATCATCACGACCGTCTCGCGGGTGTCCATCCCGGCCCCGCCGTACTCCTGAGGGACGAGCGCGCCCATCAGCCCCTCGTCGGCGAGCGTGTCGACGAACTCGTGGGGGTACTCCCCGGCGCGGGCGCGCTCGCGCCAGTACTCGTCGTCGAAGGCCGAACAGATCCCGCGGACGCTCTTGCGCACCAGCCGCTGGCTCTCGGTCAGATCGAGGCTCCCGTCGGTGAACCCGGCCATGTCCCTCCGTTCGAGAGCACCGACAAAAGGGTTGGCGACGGCCGGCACCGGTCCCCCAGGGGACGCCGACGCGTCGCGTGCGACGAGGAGAAGCGACGGGAACGGTGGACTTCGAGACGTGAAATCCGGGCTACAGCTGGCACTCACAGCCGCCGGCCTCGAGCAGGTCGTCGATCCCGGTCTGCCGGCCGCACTCGTAACAGAGCACCTGCACGCCGACGAAGACGTCGTACTCGTCGAGCGCGATGGCGTCGACGCCCCGGAGGCGATCGAGCGTGTCCTCCGAGACGGCCCGGGTCCGGTTCTGGAGCCGTCGGAGCTTCGTCATGCTCCGCTCAGGGTCGGGCCGGTCGCGCTCGTATTCGACCTCCCGGTACTTAGTGAGGTAGGTGTGGATCGCCTGGTGGGAGACGAAGTCCGACCGCAAGCCGTCGACGTCGACCCCGCCGCGTTCGAGGCGTGACTCAGCCTCGGTGCGTGCGCCCGCCGAGACGTCGTCATCGGAGAGGAGGCGGTAGAGGTTGTCCACTTCGCCGTCGAGCGCCCGCATCCCGGCGTCTTCCATCGCCGCCGTCAGCACCGCGCGGTTGAACACGTCTGCTAGTTCCCGGAGGCTCCGGGACTCGTCGCCGTCGGCGGTCCACTCCGTCTCGAGTCGCTTTCCCATCCCCTCCAGCCCGTACTCGTCGATGACGCGACCGACCTTCGTGTTCGACGGCCGGCGTCCCCCGTCCTCGCTCGGTTCCGGCCCGTTCGAGCGTTCGTTCACGGCCTCGGTTATCGGTCGTCTCGTATAAGTGCTTGCGCCGCCGGGAAGTACTTTACAATCGTACAAGCGTAACGGCTTTGGGATTGTCGGGGAAAGACGGTGAACAATTATGTAGGGCCGTCCGCAACGCCCTGATATGGCTTCGCCCACCGAGACGACCGGTGCCGCGCGTCTCGATGTCGACAACATCGGAGGGATCTCCTCGACGTCGGTCGCGTTCGAACGCGGCGTGACGGTCCTCGTCGGGCGGAACGCGACCAACCGCACCTCGCTGCTCCAGGCCCTGATGGCCGCGCTGGGCAGCGATCGGGTGGCGCTGAAAGGCGACGCCGACGAGGGGGGCGTCTCCCTGCGAATCGGCGATGAGACGTACGAGCGGCGGTTCGCCAGGCGAGAGACGGAGGTCGCCTCCGAGGGCGATCCGTACCTCGAGGACTCAGAGCTTGCCGACCTGTTCGCCTTCCTGCTCGAACCGAACGAGGCCCGGCGGGCGGTCGAGCGCGGCGACGACCTCTGGGAGCTCGTCATGCGACCGGTCGACACGGCGGCGATCAACGAGGAGATCGACGCGCTCGTCGAGCGCCGCCGAGAGATCGACGACCGGCTGGAGGAGCTGTCGGCCCTGGAGGAGGACCACGAGTCCCTGGCGCGCCAGCGAGCGGAGCTCACCGAGCGAATCGAGACGACGGAGGCGGACCTGGAGTCCGCCTCGGCGGCCCTTGAGGCGGCCGAGGCGGACCTCGACGCCCGGCGGAGCGCCGACGGGGAACTGGACGCCAAGCTCGAGGAGCTCTCCGCGGCCCGGGGGGACCTCGAGGACGTCGAGCAGTCGCTGGCCGCCGAGCGCCGCAGCGTCGAGTCCCTCGAGGAGGAGCTGTCGGAGTTCCGGGCGTCGCTGGCCGACCTCCCGGAGTCGGACGGCGAGCGCGTCGAGGAGCTGACCGCCGAGATCGAGCGCCGCCGGGACCGCGCCTCGACTTACGACTCCCGGGTGAGCGAACTCCAGACCGTGATCCAGTTCAACGAGGAGATGCTGGACGGCGAGGCGAATGTCGTCGGGACGCTCCGCGAGGACGGCGGCGACGGAGCCGTCACCGACCGGCTCGTCGACCGAGAGGAGTCGGTGGTCTGCTGGACCTGCGGATCCGACGTCTCGCGCGACGAGATCGAGGGGACGCTCGACCGCCTGCGGTCGCTCCGGGCGGAGGCGCTCTCGGAGCGCAACGACCTCCGGTCGGAGATCGACGAACTGACCGACCGGCGAGACGACCTGCGGGCGACGCTCCGTGAGCGCGAGCGGCTCCGAGAGCGCATCGAGGCCGCAGAGTCGGAGCTGGCCGACCGATTCGACCGGATCGACGACCTCGAGGCCGAGCGCGACGCCCTGCGGTCCCGCGTGGAGGGGCTCGAAGATGAGGTCGCGGAACGCCGGAACGACGACCAGAGCGAGGTCCTCGAGGTCCACCGCGAGGTCAACGAACTGGAGTTCGACCTCGATCGGCTCCGGGAGGAGCGCGCGGAGACCGACGAGCGGATCGCGGACGTGGAGGAGCGCCTGAGCCAGCGCGCCGACCTCGAGAGCGAGCGCGAGCGGCTGGCCGACCGGTTGGCGGACCTCCGGACGCGGATCGACCGGATCGAGGCGGGGGCCGTCGAGGAGTTCAACGACCACGTGGACGCCGTTCTCGAGATCCTCGGCTACGAGAACCTCGAACGTATCTGGATCGAGCGCACGGACCGCGAGACCCGCGAGGGCCGACACACGGTCGAGCGAACCGTCTTCGACCTCCACGTGATTCGCACCTCGGACGACGGCACCGCCTACGAGGACACGGTCGATCACCTCAGCGAGTCCGAGCGGGAGGTGACGGGACTGGTGTTCGCGCTGGCCGGCTACCTCGTCCACGACGTCCACGAGACGGTCCCGTTCGTCCTCCTCGATTCCCTGGAGGCCATCGACTCCGAGCGCCTCCCCGAGGACGCACGGGCACTCGACGACGGCTACCACCGCGTCACCGACATCTGACCCTCGAGACGCACGGTTCGAATTCCCCACAGCTCGGATAATCCACAAAATGTAGAATTCGAACACGATGATGATTTCACATGATCTGCATTTTTCGCCGCCAATTACGGGATTTCGACCCGTGTCGAGACGCGCAACTTCGCGTATGCAGTTCGAGCAAATCGCCGACCGCTCTCTGTCGCTCGGCCGGTGGCCCGCCTCCGATCGGACGATGCGCTCTCTGATATCGTTCGCGGAGCAGCGCTCGCTCTCCCCTGAACGATACTTCCCAGAACTCGGAAGTAACGTCTGATATCTACGATTTCCACGAAATCTACATAGTATGGACAATTCGAAAGCCCTCTACACCGTTGCTGTGGGCGTTCGTTTGTCGAGACGTTCCTGTGGGGCTACTCGGGCGGCGTTAGAATCGCTCGCGCTACGGCAGTCGATTGATCAGAAGTGATTACTCAGGTTGAGAACCATCCCGGGGGCAGTACTCGAATTCGGGATCACGGGTCCGGAACCCGCAGGTCGGGTACCGTCGGACCGGCGGTGGTTCGCCGTCCTCGTCGCCCGACCGCCGGAACAAGAACGGGAGGAAGGGCAGGAAGACGAACAGGGCCAGCGGGTCCCAGTAGACCCACGCGAGGGCGCTGACCACCAGTCCGACCGCGAGACCGACCAGTGCCGTGACCGTCCGGAATCCGACCGTACCGCCCGTTCGGCTGGAGGGGAGAAAACCCCGGTGCGTCGGATCGTTCTCCGGATGGGACGCCGAACGCCCGGCGAGCGTCAGTTCGACTGCTACCGACGCTCCCGGGGTCACCGTCCGGTTTATCTGCGAGCCCTGATTACGACGGCGCGTGGAGTTCACCGTCATCCAAGGCGACATCGCGGCGGAGAGCGCCGACGCACTGGTGAACGCTGCGGGGACGAGTCTCGAGATGGGAAGCGGCGTCGCCGGCGCGCTCCGGCGCGGCGCGAACGGACCGATCAACGACGAAGCGGTCTCGAAAGGCCCCGTCGACCCCGGTGAGGTCGCGGTCACCGACGCTTACGACCTCGACGCCGACTACGTGATCCACGCGGCGGCGATGCCCCACTACGGCGACGGCCGGGCGACCGAGCAGAGCGTCCGTGCGGCGACGCGCAACGCCCTCGAGCGGGCCGACGAACTCGTCTGCGAATCGGTCGTTCTCCCCGTCCTCGGGACGGGCGTCGCCGGGTTCGACTTCCCGGAGGGCGCGCGGATCGTCTGCCAGGCCGTGCGGGACTACGGCCCGACGAGCGTCGCCGACGTCCGCGTGATCGCGTACTCGGAGAAGGAGTACGAGACGCTGGAGCGGGTCGCCGACGAGGTCCGAGAGGGCTGAGCTGCGTGTCTCCGGAGAGACCCTCGTCCGGTCATGCGGGCGTCGTCGCGGTGAGACGGCGAGCGACGGGACCCCCGGAGAATCACCGACGGAACCGGCACACTGGTCGACCGGGGAGGACGACCGCTCTCGGGTGAAGTC
>PXRR01000047.1 GCA_003021975.1 Halobacteriales archaeon QS_5_70_17
GGGGAGTCGACTCGCCCCGGCGCCAACCCCGTCTCCGCCGCCGAGGAGTGCGACCGGATCATCCCCGTGATCGAGCGCCTCGCCGACCTCGACGCGCTGGTCTCCGTCGACACCCGAAAGGCCCCGGTCGCCGAGGCCGCGCTCGACGCCGGAGCCGGCATGGTGAACGACGTCACCGGCCTCGGCGACGCGGCGATGCGGCGCCTCGTCGCCGAGCGGGACGTGCCGGCGGTGCTGATGCACAGCCTCTCGGCGCCGGTCGACCCCGGGGAGCAGCACGCGTATGACGACGTCGTCGACGACGTGCTGTCGGACCTCACCGAGCGGATCCTGCTCGCCGAGCGGGCGGGGATCGACCGCGACCGAATCGTCGTCGACCCCGGGCTCGGGTTCGGGAAGCGCACCGCCGAGAGCTTCGAACTGCTCGACCGACTCGGGGAGTTCCGCGCCCTGGATTGTCCGGTCATGGTCGGCCATTCCCACAAGTCCATGTTCGAGCGCGTCGGCGGCGGGGACGACCGACTGGCTCCCACGGTCGCCGCGACGGCGCTGGCCGCCGAGCGGGGCGCCGACATCGTCCGCGTCCACGACGTCCCCGAGAACGTCGCCGCGGTCGCGACCGCCGAGCGCACCCGGGAGTGACGCCGGCGGTCCGTGGCTGTGACGCACATTTATAATGATCGATAGCAGTTCGACTCGTATGGTAACGAACCGCACGAACCACATCGTCGTGGCCGGCGGCGGCCGCGTCGGCCGGCGCGTCGCCGAGCAGTTCGCCGACCGCGGGAACGCCGTGACGGTTATCGAACGCGACGCCGGGACCATCGACGCGGCCGCGAACGGAACCGTTGAGTACCTGAGGGGCGACGCGACCCGGCCGTCGCTGCTCCGGGAGGCCGTCACCGACCGGACGACCACCCTGGCGGCGCTGACCGACAGCGAGGACACCAACCTGGCGGTCTGTCTGGCCGCGAAGCGACTCCTGCCGGAGGTCCGGACGGTCGCCCGCATCGAGAGCGAGGCCGGCGACGAGTACACCGAGTACGTCGACGAGGTCTACTTCCCGGAGCGCGCCAGCATCAAGGCGGCGGTCAACGCCGTCGGCGGCGGGGACGTCCGGACGCTGGAGGGGATCACCGGCGACCTGGAGGTGCTCGACGTCCGAGTGGACTACGACGCGCCGGCGGCCGGCGAGGTGGTCGAGGACGCCCTCCCCGAGGGGTCGGTAGTCGTCTCGCAGGCCGACGGCCACGTGGCCGTCCAGCACTCGACGACGCTGGTCGGCGGCCGGCGGTACGTCGTCGCGGCCGACCGGGACGTCGTCGGGGAGGTGGTCCGGCAGTTCCGCGGCGACGGGGGCGACCCGGGCGCCGGGTGAGACCGCCGGCCGCGGTATAAACGTAGCAGGTAGCCAACCCCGACAGTTTTCCACTCCTCGGTGCGATCGACGCACGTTCTATGAGCACGGGCAACACGCTCCCGGGATCCGCCGGCACCGTCATCGTCGGGGCCGGCTGCGTCGGGTGTAGCGCCGCGTACCACCTCAGCGAACTCGGCCGCGAGGACGTCGTCGTGGTCGACCAGGGGCCGCTGTACGAGACCGGCGGGTCGACCTCCCACGCGCCCGGCCTGGTCTTCCAGACCAGCGGCAACAAACTGATGACGCGGATGGCCGAGTACACGCGGGACCTCTACCACGACTTCGGCGACTACCGCAAATGCGGCGGCATCGAGGTCGCCTACACCGACGACCGCTGGGACTACCTCAAGCGGAAGCGCGAGTGGGGACGGGGCTTCGGACTGGAGGGGGGCGAACTCCTGTCGGCCGAGGAGGTCGGGGATCGGATCCCGCAGATCGACGAGGAGGTCATCCGCGGCGGCTACTACCTGCCCTCCGACGGGAAGGCCCACGCCGTCGACGCCTCGCGAACGATGGCGGAACGCGCCCAGGCCGAGAGCGGTTACGAGTTCTACGGGAACACGACGGTCACCGACGTCGAGGCCGCCGACGGGGCGGTCCAGGCGGTCGCAACCGATCGGGGCCGCATCGAGTGCGACGAGGTGCTGCTCGCGACGAACATCTGGGGACCGCTGTTCGGCGACATGGTGGGCGAGGACGTCCCGCTGGTGCCGTGCGCCCACCAGTACCTGGTCTCGGAACCGCTCTCGCGGCTCGCCGGCGCCGACCGCGAGATCGAACAGCCCCTCCTGCGCCACCAGGACTACTCGCTGTACTTCCGCCAGCACGGCGAGTCCTACGGCGTCGGCTCGTACAACCACGAACCGCTGCTGGTCGACCCCGAGGACATCTACGGGCCCGAACAGCTCGACGACCTCGGGCTGGAGTACCCCTCGCTGCGGGAGTTCACCGCCGAGCACTTCTACGAGAACACCCACCCCGACCACGACAAGCCCGCACACGACGCCGCGAGCGAACTCGTCCCGGCGTTCGAGGACTGCGAGTGGGAATCGGGGATCAACGGGATGTTCTGTTTCACCCCCGACGGGATGCCGATCCTCGGTCCCTCGGAGGCCGTCGACGGGCTCTGGTGGTCACTGGCCATCTGGGTCACCCAGTCCGGCGGCGCGGGCAACATCGTCGCCAACTGGATGGAGGAGGGCGTCCCCCGGCTGGACGGTCAGCGCGTCGACGCGTCGGGCGCGCACGTCTCGCGGTTCCAGCCCCACGCGGGCAGCCGGGAGTACACCTACGGCCGGGGCGGCCAGCAGTACCGCGAGGTCTACCAACTCGTCCACCCCCGCGAGCAGCCGGTCGATCAGCGCGGACTCCGCCGGAGTCCGTTCTACGACCGCCAGGCCGACCTCGGCGCCGAGTTCTACGACTCCGGCGGCTGGGAGGTCCCCCAGTGGTACGAGACCAACGAGTCGCTGGTCGGCGAGTACGACGTCCCCAACCGCCACGGCTGGCAGGGCCGCAACTGGTCGAAGGCCCAGGGCGTCGAGCACCAGGCCGTCCGCGACCGCGTCGCCGTCTTCGACATGACGACGTTCACGGGCATCGAGGTGACGGGCCCGGGGACCCCCGAGTTCCTGCAGGGCCTGCTCACCAACGACATGGACGTCCCGGTCGGCCGGATGCGGTACACGACGATGCTCAACGGGGACGGGGGTATCCTCGCCGATCTGACGGTCTCACGGCTCGGCGAGGACCGCTACGTGCTCTTCACGGGCGGGGGGAGCTCCGCGACGCTGCACTCGCGGTGGATCCGGGAGCGGGCTCCCGACGACGGCTCGGTTTCGGTTACCGTCCACGACTCCGGCCTCTCCGGGGTCGGCGTCTGGGGGCCGGAGGCCCGGAACGTGCTGGCGCCGCTGGTGGAGGCCGACCTCTCGAACGACGCCTTCCCCTTCTACACCGCCCGGGAGACGTACCTCGGGAGCGTCCCCGTGACGATGCTCAGGCTGTCGTACGCGGGCGAACTCGGCTGGGAGATCTACACTCCCACCGAGTACGGCACCCGGCTGTGGGACGCCGTCACCGAGGCCGGCGAGGAGTACGGCATGGTGCCGATGGGCTGGAAGGCGCTCGACTCCGCGAGCCTAGAGAAGGGCTACCGCCTCTGGGGGACCGACATCACCCCCGAGTACAACCCTTACGAGGCCAACCTCGGGTTCACGGTCGACCTCGACACCGACTTCGTCGGGAAGGAGGCGCTGCTCGAGGCCAGGGACGCGGGCGTCGACCGCCGACTCGTCCCGATCACCCTCGACGAACCCGGCGCGGTCGTCGACGCGGGCTACCCGGTCATCGACGACGGCGGCGACGACGTGCTCGGCTACGTCTCCCGGGCCGACTACGGCTACACCATCGACCGGGGCGTCGCGTACGCCTACCTGCCCTCGGGGGCCGCGGAGGCCGGCCGGTCGGTCGCCGTCGAGTACGAGAACCGGCTCCACGAGGCGACCGTGCGCGAGGAACCGCTGTTCGACCCCGACAACGAGCGGCTGCGCCGGTAGGCGCCCGCTCCCGACCCCCGACCGAATCGAACCGAACCTGCACCCATGAACGGAACACAGTCAGTAGACTTCGAGGACATCGAACAGGCTCGCGAGCGCCTCGACGACGAGACGGTCGTCAAGCGCACGCCCATCGAGCGAGATCAGGCAGTGCGTCGCCGACGGCAACGCGGAGCGGGTCGTCGCCGCGAGCGCCGGCAACCACGCGCAGGGCGTCGCGATCGCGGCGACGACACTCGGCGTCGAGTCGACGATCGTCATGCCGAAGAACGCCCCGCAGGCGAAAGTCGACGCGACCGAGGGGTACGGCGCCGAGGTCGAACTCGTCGGGCAGGACTTCCAGGAAGCGATGACCCACGCCCAGAGCCTCGTCGAGGACGACGCGACCGAGTTCGTCCACGCGTACGACGATCCCGCCATCGTCGCCGGCCAGGGCACGCTGGGCGTCGAGATGTACGAGGACCTCCCCGAGGTGGAGACCGTCATCGTGCCGATCGGCGGCGGGGGGCTGATCTCGGGGATCGCGACGGCCTTCGCCGAACTCTCCCCGGAGACCCGGATCGTCGGCGTCCAGGCCGAGGGCGCCTCGACGGTCCACGAGAGCCTCGCGAAGGGCGGCCCGATCACGCTTGACTCCGTGAACACCATCGCCGACGGCATCGCTACCGGCGGCATCTCGGAGCTGACCTTCTCGCTGATCCGCGAGCACGTCGACGAGGTCGTCACCGTCACCGACGGGACGATCGCGCGGGCGGTGCTCCTGTTGATGGAACGGGCCAAGCAGGTCGTCGAGGGCGCCGGCGCGGCGTCGGTCGCGGCGATCCTGAGCGACGACCTCGACGTGAGCGGCGAGACGGTAATGCCGCTGCTCTGCGGCGGCAACCTCGACATGACTATGCTCCAGACAGTCGTCGTCCACGCGCTGACCGATCGCGAGCAGCTACTGCACCTGCGGGTGCGCATCGACGACCAGCCGGGCAAGATGGAGGAGGTCTCGGGGGTCATCGCCGACCACAACGCCAACATCCGGACGATCCGCCACGACCGCGCCGCGCCGGAGCTCGACGTCGGCGAGGCCTACCTCGTCTTCGAGATCGAGACCAGCGGCGCCGGTCACGCCCGCAACATCATCCGGTCGATCCGCGGGCAGGGCTACGAGGTCAGGCACGTCAACGCGTGACCGGACCTCCCCGACCGCGAATCCGGGCGGACCGCCGACCCACTCGACGGGGACGACCGCGCGCCGCCGCGATCCTGTTCGAGGGAACGCCACGGGGAGTGTCGTCCCGTGACTGTTAAATTCTGATGCTCGAACGAGTAGAAAACGACTGTTCGTTCGGTGGCGCGCGCGTATGGCCCCGTCAGTATAAAAACATCACCGATAAGAGATACAAACCATTAAGCCCCACTGGTTGTCAGTGAGTGTCATATCTTACGATAGCGACCAACACGAACCGGAAGGAAGGGCGATTCGGTAGCAAAAACGGTGGCAGTCGACAATGATACGGAAACCGACCACAGGAGGAGGGAAGGGACGCGACGAGCGAGTCCCCGCTTCCGCTAGGAAGTATCGACCGCACCGGAGCGAAACGACCGAGTACGCGGCGCGGACGTCCAGGAGCCGAACCGGAAACACCAACCATGTCAGATAAAGAGGATACGACCGGAGAGATGTCCGACGGCCTTCAGGTAGAGCTGTTCCACCCCGACTCCGACCGGGAGCCGGGGGACACCAACATCGAGAAGTGGGGATTCGACGTGCATCCGCAGGTCTTTCCCATCTCGCTTGTCATCATCGCTCTGTTCATCGCGATCACGCTGGCCTTCGAGACGATCTCGTCGGCACTGGGCTGGATGACTGAAACCGAGGGAGCGATGACGCCGATGACCGCCAGCGAGGCGTTCGGCGAGGTCTTCACCTTCGTCAACGGCACGTTCGGCTGGTTCTACATCATCGCGGTCAACGTGTTCATCCTCACCATCCTGTTCTTCGCGTTCAGCAAGTACGGGAAGATCAAGATCGGCGGGGTCGAAGCAGAGAAGGAGTTCAGCGACTTCTCGTGGATGGCGATGCTGTTCAGCGCCGGCATGGGAATCGGTCTCATGTTCTTCAGCGTGGCCGAACCGATGTGGCACGTCCAGATGGTCCCGCCGGTCTTCGACGCCGAGGCGGGGACGGCCGGTGCGGGCACGGCCGCGATAGCCCAAACGTTCTTCCACTGGGGGTTCCACCCCTGGGCCGTCTACGGCCTGGTCGGTCTGGGGCTCGCCTTCTTCTCGTTCAACCGGGGGCTGCCACTGACCTTCCGGTCGATCTTCTGGCCACTGCTCGGCGAGCGTATCTACGGCTGGCCGGGCCACCTCATCGACCTCGTGACGGTGTTCGCGACGCTGTTCGGCCTGGCGACCTCACTGGGACTCGGCGTCTCGCAGGTCAACACCGGGATGTCGTTCGTCGCGGGGGATCTACTCGGGATCGCGTCGATCCCGGTCGGCGTGGTCCCGCAGGTGCTGCTCATCGCGGGCATCACCGCTATCGCGACCCTCTCGGTTGCGGCCGGCCTCGACGGCGGTGTCAAGCGACTGAGCACGCTCAACCTCTATCTCATGATCGCGCTGCTGGGGTTCATGCTCGTCGTCGGTCCGACCGTGTACATCCTGGGCGGATTGGCCGACGGCCTCAGCACGTACCTCGGTAACTTCGCCGCGCTGAGCTTCTTCACCGGAACGATCGGCGGCAGCACGGCGGTCGTCGAGGGATACACCGCCGGCGCCTGGATGGGCGACTGGACGATCTTCTACTGGGGCTGGTGGATCGCGTGGTCGCCGTTCGTCGGGATGTTCATCGCGCGCATCTCGAAGGGTCGCACGGTTCGAGAGTTCGTGCTCGGCGTGTTGATCCTGCCGGCGATGTTCTCGTTCCTCTGGCTGGCGGCGTTCGGCGGATCGGCGCTCTTCGTCGAACTCCAGGGCGCCGGTGGGCTGGCCTCGACCGTCGTCGAGCAGGGCCAGGCGATCGCGATGTTCGCCATGCTGGCGGAGTTCCCGCTGAGCGTCCTGACGGCGATCGTGGCCACGATCCTCGTGATCACGTTCTTCGTCACGTCCTCGGACTCCGGGTCGCTGGTCATCGACCACCTGACCTCCGGCGGGAAACACGACGTGCCCAAGACCCAGCGCGTCTTCTGGGCGGTCACCGAGGGCGCCGTCGCCGCCGTGTTGCTGCTAGGCGGCGGGCTGGACGCGCTCCAGACGGCGGCGATCACGACCGGCCTGCCGTTCGCCGTCGTGTTGTTGCTCATGTGTTACACCGTCTACCTGGGGCTCAGCCGCGAGTACGAGATCCTCGAATCCGAGGAGTTCAGGGATCGCATCGCCGTGCTGACCGAGGAGGAGGACGTCAGCGTGATCACGGAGGGCGACGAGGTGGTGACCGGAATCGGCGACAGCGACTCCAGCCCGACCGACGACTGACCGGTACCGGTCGTCTCCGGTAGCTTTTCCTCCCGAGAATCGAAACGAGGGCCGTGTTGCCGCATCCTGAGGCCCTCGCGGCGCCTGCGACGCCGACGAGCCTAACGGCGGCGGTCGCGGGGCAGCCGATCGACCCGAAGACCATCCTGGCGACCACGGGGCCGGTCCGAGCGGCCGGCTCCTTCCTGCTGATGGTAGTGCTCGGCGCCGCGGTCCTCCGGCTGTTCGAGGCGGACGTCGACGCCGCCATCGACGCCTCGCTGGACCGTCCGGTGACGTCAACGATCTACGGCCTGATCGCCCACGGCTCCGTTGGGGTCGCCACGGCCTACGCCTACAGCTTCGTCGCCAGTGCCGGGACGCTCGCCGCGGCCGGCCTGGCCGTCGTCGCCCTCGCGTGGCTCATCGTCGCCGCGGTCGGCTTCCTCGTCACCGGGGGAGTGATCACGGGGGCTGTCGGGTCCACCCAGCCCTGGACGGGGCTAGTCTTCGGCGCTGCCATCGCCGCGGCGGCGTGGCTCCTCCCCTCGGTCGCCGCCGGGGTCGCCGTCTGGTTCGTTGCCGTCTCGCTCGGGATCGGCGGGCGGACTCGGGAGTGGGTCCATGCCTCACGATCGACGTCTTACGGCGGGGACGGTCGCCAGTGAGCGGAGCGGAAACGCTCATCCTTCCCGACCCCATTGTGACCGTATGTCACGGATCGCGCTCGCGGCGGTCCAGGGGTTCCCCTTCGAGTTGATCGGCGGGCTCGTCGCGCTCGCCGGGACGGTCGTTCTCGGGCTCATCGTCGTCGCGTTCGGGGTGTTCGTCTACCGGAGCGTGGTCGGCGACGGGATCCGGTGGCCCGACGAACGGACCGACGACGAGGTTCCGCGCACGGACGACGACGAGTGGAAGTACCGCTGACCGCGGTACACGGCCGCTGCAGCGATGTACCGCGGGATCGCCGCGAAAGCGAAGTCGAATCGGGAGCAGTCGAGGACCACACCGCCCGACGGCCGAGCCATCGCCGAATTACGCCCACAGGGCCGCTCGGGCGGACGTTCGACTTATCACGGTCGCTCGCCTAGGGGAACCATGTCAAAGCGGCGCCGGCAGTTGGTTCACGCGGCCGACGTCACCTGGAGCACGCTCCAGCGTGTCGGGAACGCACTCGCGGAACCACTTCGATCGGATCCAGACATGGACCTCCGACTCTCGATCCCGGAGTCCCAGACCACCACGATCGACGGGGACATCGGCTGGAGCGATCGGCCGTCGGCGGTCCTGGCCTGTCCGGAGTGTGACTGTGAGATCTACCAGCACCGCCCCACGACCACAATCGACTGCCCCGAGTGCTGGTTCCAGCTGTCCTACGAGGAGTTCCCCGAACTGGACCTGCTATACCTGCAGTGTTCGGTCTGCGGGGCGGCGATGGACCACGGCCGTCGCCACCCGAAACAGTACGACGTTCCGGAGTGGGCGACCTGCGAAGCCTGTCGGTACCACTGGGAGCTAGAGCACTTCTGACTCGCCGGCGCCGAGGGACTATATACGTCGGGACCCCCGACTAGGACGGAACCGATCGAGATGGTCGACGTACTGAAAGCCGCGACGGCCGTGGCGGCCGCGCTGTTGATGCTGCTGGCCGTGACCGCGATGGCGGCGGGGAGTCTCATACAGGCCGGGCTGCTGTTCCTGAGCGCGAGCCTCGTGATCTACTTTCGCGAGAAGCGACTGTCGCCGTGAGCCCGACTCTCGGGGACGGAGAGAGGACGGGGCGTTAGTCGACGTCGCGCCGGCGGAGCGTCGTCACGGGGACGTTGGCGGTCCGGACGACCTTCTCGGCGGTACTACCCAGGAGCGCCCGGAATTTGCCCCGATACCCCGTCCCCATGACGATGACGTCGATGCCCTCCTCGTCGGCGTAGTCGACGATCTCCTCGTGGGCCGACCCCGACTTGATCGCAGTCACGCACTCGACGCCGCGCTCGGCGGCCAACTCCGCGACGTCCCCGGTGACCTC
Source organism: Halobacteriales archaeon QS_5_70_17 (assembly GCA_003021975.1). Classification (GTDB taxonomy): domain Archaea; phylum Halobacteriota; class Halobacteria; order Halobacteriales; family Haloarculaceae; genus Halomarina. Next base: position 9,458 of record PXRR01000047.1, read on the forward strand.
CTCTCCGTAGTTCTGGTACTCCCGTCGGGTCTCCTCCTCGTCGTCCATGATCTGGAGCGAGCGGGGTGCGTTCGGGAGTTCGATGACGTACAGGGCGTGGATGGTCGCGTCGAACGCGGCAGCGAGATCGACGCCGTGTTCGATGGCCTTCTGGGCCCCCTTGCTCCCGTCGGTCGGGATCAGAATGTGGTCGTACATGATGTCCTCACCGGCCCTCGTCGAACGAGTGTAAATAGTTTTCCGCGTATTGTCTGGGGCGTTCATACCGGGACGGGACCGGTCCCGGTTACTCCCGGTCCTCGACCAGGCGATCCGGAAGGTCCTCTGCGTCTGCCTCCCCCACTACCGACCGGCCGAGGAGATAGCCACCGATGACCGCGGTACTGATGACACGGTCGGCGCCCGCTCCTTTTAGTTTCCCGACATTTTGTGGTTCGGTCGCGGCGGCGACGATGCGGACGTCGGGATTGAGTTCGTTGGCCGCGAGTACCGCGAGCGCGTCGCTCGCGTCGTCGCCGGTCGCGGCGATGACGCCACTGGCGCGATCGATGCCGGCCTCGCGGAGCTTCTCCTCGTCGGAGGGGTCGGCCGTGAGGACGTTCACCCCCCGCTCGGAGAGTTCCGAGGCGCGCGCGGTGTCGTCCGTGAGGACGACGTAATCCGTGCTCGCCTCCAGTTCGTCCAACAGCGGTTCGGTCAGTTCGCCGTAGCCGAGGACCAGGACGTGTTCCTCGAGCAGCGTGAGTTCGGATGCCGTCATCTTTCCAAGGACGCCTGCCATCTGGGCTTCGATCACGGGCACGACCAGCGAGCCGAACGCCGCGCCGAACGCGGCTGTCCCCGTGATGAGTATGGACAGGGTAAACAGCTTCGCCGACGGCGTCACCGGAGTCGCGTCGCCGTAGCCGACGGTCGTCCCGGTAACGACGATGTAGTAGAACGCGTCAGTGAGCGTCTCGATCCCGGTGAACTCCGAGCGCAGGACATACGTGCCGACGGTGCCGTAGATCTGGACGGCTGCCAGCGAGGACAGCGCCGCCAGCTGGATCGTCGAGAGGTCGATGCGCTGGTCGAACCGGTCCCGGTTGTAGATGACGACCGGGAGCGCGATGGCCGGCAGGAGCAACACGGGAACGTCGATCGCCCGGGCGGTGATCAGCGCCTGAAGCGACGCCACCGGAAGCAAGACCAGGGCGGTATACCACGCGAGCCGGTTGCGTCGCTGGAGGCCGATCGCGACCGCCACCAGCGAGAACCCCACGACCACCCCGAGGATCCGGTGGACGCCGGCGAATCCCGGCGGGAGGTACGGCGCGAGCGGCCCGGTCAGAGTAGCGGTCTCCCGGCTCAGGTGAGACATCCCCGTGATGAACGACAGCACGGCGGCTGCGGCGGTCAGGAGCACCGCGGCGTACGACCCCGAGAGGCGCCCCCAGTCGATCAGGCGGACCGGTCGGGCGTACTCGAAGAGCCGCCGGGCGTCGCGGATCCGAGAGCGAGCTTCGTCCACGCGGCCGCCGGCCGATTCCTTCCGGGTCGGGGACACGGTTATCGCCAGTTAGCGCCACCACATATAAATTGCAGTCTCAGTCGCGAATTCAGGGCGCAGGACGCCTCTACCGGCATACCTTTGACGTTCGATCCCTGTTGTGTGATATGACCACAAGTGACACCTCGGGAATCGCGGAACTAGCCCGGGGTTCGCTCGTCGTCCTGTGTGCCGCGTCCGGCGTAGTAGTGGTAGTCGCGTTCTATTTCCCGTCGGTGGTCCTCCGGGCCCTTCCCGGGGGCGCGCTACTGACCGTCTCGCTGGTCTTTTTCGGGTCCGCGCTGGCCTACCTGGCTGCTCTCCCCGCCGGAGATGCCGACCTTCGAACGGGGCAGCGAGTCCCCTACCGCCTGCGGCTCCGTCGATCGCTGTCGATCGAGACTGTTCGCGGGTTCTTCGCCCGGCAGGACGCCGTCAGGTTCGGCGTCCCCATCGCGGGGCTGACGCTGTTTTTCTTCGCCTGGATCGGCGCCGAGAGTGCGACACGGGCCGTCATCGGCGCCGTGGAGGGGCTGTTTCTCCGTGATCTCGCGTGGCTGTTCCAGGGAGCGATGCTAGTCTGTGTCCTGTTCTCGCTCGCGCTGCTGGTCGGCCCGTGGGGCGAGATCAGGCTCGGCGGACCGGACGCGGAGCCGAGTTACACCTACTCAGCGTACTTCGCGATGGTCTTCACCGCCGGCATCGCGGCCGGGATCGTCCTCTGGGGGCCTGCGGAGGCGCTCTTTCACTACGACACGGTTCCCCCGTTTCTCGACGCCGAACCGCGCTCGGCGGCGGCCTCGGTCGGGGCGCTCCAGTACACGATGTTCCACTGGGGGCTCTCGGCGTGGAGCACCTACGTGGTGATCGGCGTTCCGATCGCGTACTACGTCCACAACCGGGACGCGCCGCTGCGCGTCTCGTCGCTACTGGCGCCGGTGTTCGGCCCGGACGAGGAGGACCTCGACAACGCCTGGACGAAACTCGTCGACATCCTAGCGATGTTCGCGACCATCGGCGGCGTGGCGACCTCCGTGGCACTCGTCGGCCGGCAGTTCCTCGCCGGCATCCAGTACCAGTGGGGGGTCGAGTTCGACGGTCTCGCACCGGTGCTGTTCGTCGCCGGGCTCACGGCGGTCTTCGTCGTGTCGGCGGTTAGCGGCGTCCGGCGGGGGATCCGTCGCCTCGCCGCCGTGAACCTCATCCTGTTCTGCCTGTTCGGCCTGCTGCTGGCCGGCGTCGGGCCCCTGAATTTCGCCGTCGATCGCGGTGGGGCGGCGCTGACCGGCTACACCGTCGACTTCCTCTCGATGAGCCTCTCAACCGGCGGCACTGAGTGGGCCGCCGGATGGACGATCTGGTACTGGTCGTGGTGGTTCTCGTGGGCGCCGTTCGTCGGCCTCTTTCTCGCTGCCCTCTCGAAGGGCCGCCGGATCCGGACGGTCGCGCTGACCGGCGCCGTCGCGACGACCGGGGTCACCCTGGCCTGGTTCGTCCTCGTGGGCGGGTCGGCGCTCGCGCTCCAGAGCGGCGGGACGGATATCCTGGCGACCATGGCCAGGTACGGCTTCCCGGAGGCGGTCGCCGGCTACCCGCTGTTCGACGCCTTCACCCTGGGTCGGCTGCTGAGCTTCATCTTCTTGGGGCTGGTCCTGGCGTTCATGGTCACCTCGGCGGACACCTCGACGCTGGTCGTGTCGGTCCTCGCGACGGACGGTCGGGCCCCTGCGACCACGACCCGGGTGTTCTGGGGGGTGGTCCAGGGACTGGTCGGCGTCGGCGTCCTCCTGCTCGGCGGCGGCGACACGCTCCGGACCGTCGCCGTCCTCACCGGCGGCCCGTTCGCGGTCATCGCCCTGATCGCGGCCGCGGGCGCCGGGCGGACCTTCTACCGGGAGGAGCGGGGCCGCACGTCGGTGCTGACAGCCATCCGCGAGGCGCTCGACCGCGGATGAGCTCCGGGGGTCTGCGGAGCCCGTGACCGAACGGGGACGCCTCCCGGTCGCTTCCGGTTCTTGACTCCGTGCCGGCCGACGAGCGTTCGATGACCTCGCCGGCCCGGCGGGTCGGGCGATCGATCGTGGATCGGGCTGGTCTCGCAGCGCCGATCGACCTCGTCGGCGTACTCGCACCCCGCGTAGTAGCGCTCCCCCGGGTACCCCTCCGCGTACTCGTTGGCCAGCGCCGATCCCTGCGCTTCTAGGACCGCCTCGCTGGCGTGGTTCTCGCTGGCGACCGTCGCAGCGTCGACTCCTGACGCTCGCGCTCGCGGCCGACGGCCGCGCGGACCGCCGGTCGGCCTGCTCCAGAGGACCCGTAACGCGCGAGCTGTCACCAAAGCGCTGTAAGTAGGTCGATCCCAGCGATGACGCCACTGAAGCACGCCGCGATCCCACCCGTCGCGGCCGCTACTCGAAGCGGTCCAGCCGGAACATGTCGATGGGGTGGTCGGTGCCGCCCTCGACCGCGAGGTCCGCGAGGACCTCGCCGATGACGCTGGCGAACTTGAAGCCGTGGCCGGAGAAGCCGGCGCCGACCGCGACCTGGGGGTGATCGGGCAGCGTGTCGAGGATGAAGTGCTCGTCCGGGGAGTTGGTGAACATGCAGGTCGCCAGCCGCATCGTCGGCCCGGCCCCCTCCGGGAAGTAGTTTTCCGCGAAGTTCCGCAGGATGCGCTCGTCGGCCGGCCCGGGCTCGCGGTCCCAGTCGTCGGGGTCGACCTGCTCGTCGAGGTGGTGGTACTTCCCGAGCTTGAACCCCGGGACGTCGTAGATCGGCAGACCGTAGAACCGCCCCTCCGGGACGGAGATGTTCCAGACGGGCAGTTCGGCGGGCTCGAACAGTTCGGGGCGCTCGGGCTGGAACCACGCCAGCACCTGCCGCTCGGGGACCGCCAGTCCCGCCAGCGCGTCGGCGAGCTTGTAGTTCCACGACCCCGCGGCGAGCACGAGGTTGTCCGCGCGGTAGGTGGCGTTGTCGGTCTCGACGCGGATCCCGCCGTCGTGGGTCTCCGCCCAGTCGTAGACCCGCTCGCGGGCCCGGACGGTCGCGCCCGCGGCCTGCGCGGCCTCGACGTGGCCGATGATCGACTGCTCCGGGACGACGAACCCGCCGTCGGGCTGGTAGAGCGCCCGGTAGTCGTCGGGCAGGTCGTAACCGGGGAACCGCTCGCCGAGTTCGGCGCCGGTCAGCACCTCGTGGGGGATGTCGTGTTCCTCACAGGAGCGCAGCGACCCCTCGAAGACGACGTTGCCCTTGGGGGCGGCGTCGATCGAGCCGGTCCGGTGTATCACCTCCCGGCCCGTCTCCTCGGCCAAGTCGTCCCAGAGGTCGTAAGCCCGCTCGATCAGCGGGATGTACGAGGGGTGTTCGTAGTACGCCCGCCTGATGATGCGGGTGATGCCGTGGGACGACCCCATGGTGTGGGGGACGTCGAACCGCTCCAGTCCGAGGACGTCGAGTCCCCGCTGGGCGAGGTGGTAGACCGTCGCGCTGCCCATGCCGCCGACGCCGATGACGACGACGTCGTAGTCGGTGTCCGTCATGTGTTGGTGTTCGGTGGGTGTGTGGTCGGTGCGGCGCGTGGCCCTGCCGCGCGCGGGTCGGTGCGTGACTCGGGCGGTCCGCGGAGGCTCCGCGGCGCCGTCAGCCGGTGTTTTTCATCCCCGCGGCGATCCCCTTGACCGTCAGGCGGAGGGTCCGCTCCTCCAGTTCGGTGCGATGGGTCCGCCCCAGTAGCTGGCACTGCAGCAGGTTCAGCGGGTCGACGTAGGGGTTGCGCCGGTCGAGACTCTCCCGGAGCCACTCCCGGCGCAGCAGGTCCTCCCGGCCGGCGATCGTCGTCAGGAGGTCGACCGCGCGGTCGTACTCCGCCCGGATCCGGGGGAAGAACCGCTCGCGGCGCTCGTCGGCCGCCAGTCGGGCGTACTCGGCTGCGATCTCCATGTCGGTGCGCGCGAGCGCCTGGGCCGCCCGGTCCAGCGTCGTCCGGAAGAACGGCCACTCCTCGTACATCGTCCGGAGGGTGTCGAGGTCCCCGCCCTCCTCGAGGTAGGTCTCGAGCCCCGTCGCGAGCCCGTACCACCCCGGGAGGATGCACCGCGACTGCGTCCAGGAGAACACCCACGGGATCGCCCGCAGGTCCTCGACCGTGCGCTCGCCGCTCCGGGAGGCCGGCCGGGACCCGAGGTTCAGCGCCTCGATCACCGAGATGGGAGTCGCCTCCTCGAAGTACGGGACGAACCCCTCGCTCTCCAGCAGGTCGCGGTACTCCGCGCGCGCGGCGGCCGCCGCCGTCTCCAGGGCGTCGACCCAGTCGCCGTCGGGCGCGGGGACGACCCCGTCGCCGGTGACCGACCGCTTGCGCGCGCGCAGTTGCGCGCTGATCATCTGTTCGAGTTCGCGCTCGGCGATCCGGGGATTGCCGTACTTCTCCGCGATGGCCTCGCCCTGCTCGGTGAACTTCACCGGGCCCGTGACCGTGTCCGGCGGGAGCGCCAGCAGGGCGTCGTGCATCGGTCCGCCGCCCCGGGAGATCGATCCCCCGCGGCCGTGAAACAGGCGGAGGGTCACGCCGTACTCCTCGCAGACGTCGGCCAGCCGGCGCTGGTTGCGGTAGAGGTCCCAGTTGGCCGCCAGGAAGCCGTTCTCCTTGTTGGAGTCGCTGTACCCGAGCATGATCTCCTGGAGGCCCCCGCGGGCGGCCAGCGCGCCGGCGTAGGCACCGTTCTCGAACAGCGCCCCCATGATCTCCTCGGCCCGGGAGAGCGCCGACTCCGTCTCCAGGAGGGGAACGACGTCCAGCCCGCTGTACCCCGGCGCGTCGACGACGCCCGCCTGGTCGGCTAGGAACAGCACCTCCAGTACGTGGCTGGGCTGTTCCGTCATGCTGATGCAGTAGGTGTCGATGGCCTGGTCGCCGTACTCGTCCTGCCAGTCGACCAGCCGATCGAACAGCGTCGCCACCTCTGTGGCCGTCTCCGAGAGCCCCCCGGTCGCGCCGAGGTCGACGACCGCCTCCTCCTGCTCGATGGCCTCCGTGAGCACCTCGACGCGGCCGGCCTCGTCGAGCGCGTCGTAGTCGACGCCCTCCCGGTCCAGCAGTTCCCCCACGGCCGCGGTGTGGCGCTTCCGGTGATCCCGCAGGTCGAGGCTCGCCAGCGCGAACCCGAAGGTGTCGACCTGCCGGCACAGCGGGTCGACGTGGGCCCGGGCGATGGTCTCGCCGTCGTTGGCCCGGAGGCTGTCCGCGATGGCGTCGAGGTCAGCGAGCAGTTCACCGGGGGCGCCGTACCCCCCCGGACGGACGTCGTCGACCCGGTCGAGGCGCTCTCGCATCAGCCGGAGCTTCTGGCGGTACGGTTCGTTGGGGTAGCGCTCGGCGGCCGTCTCGGCGACCGCGGGGAGCAGTTCGCGGTCGGCGACGAGCGAGCGCTCGAAGGCCTCGCCGACGTCCACGCGGGTCCCGTCCTGGCTCACCACGCTCGAGAGCGCTTTCAACCGCTCGCGGTAGCGCTCGAGGACGACCGCCCGCTGGCGGACCAGCGTGTCCGCGGTCGTCTCGGGGGTGACGAAGGGGTTGCCGTCGCGGTCGCTGCCGGCCCACGAGCGGAACTCGTAGAGCTTCGGCACCGAGACCGCGCCGTCGAAGGCGTCCCGGAGTTCGGTCTCCAGTTCGTCGTAGACCTCGCCGACGACGTCGAACAGCGTGTTCTCGAGGTACCACTGCACGTTGCGGGCCTCGTCTTCCGGGTCGGGGCGCCGCTCGCGGATCTGAGGGGTCTGCCAGAGGCTCGTCACCTCGGCGTCGACGTCCCGGAGGACCTGACCGGTCTCCTTGTCGGTCAGCGAACGCTCGTCGAGGGTCTCCAGGTGAGTTGCGATCGCCCGGAGCTTCGTCTTCACCGTCTTCCGGCGGGCCTCCGTCGGATGAGCGGTGAACGTCGGTTCGACGAGCACGTCCTCGAGGATCGACTGGACGAGGTCGGGGTCACAGCCCTCCAGGGCCGCGACGGCCGTCTCGATGCCGTCCTCGATGGTCCCCTCCTGGGAGGCCCGCCGCAGCGCGCGGACCCGCTCGCGCTCCTCGGCGAGGTTGACGAGTTCGAAGTAGGTCGCGAACACGCGGGCGACGGTGCTCTTCTCGCGGTGGTCGAGCGCCTCGAGGACCTGGTAGAGTCCGGCGCGGGAGTCGGCCTCCCCCTGCCGGTAGGCGGTCGCACCGGTCTCCAGCACCTCGACCGCCCGGACCGCGTCCGTCGAGGCCTGCGCCTCGACGATCCGGTCGAGAAACCCCGACAGGTCCTCGACGTCCTCCTCCGCCGTTCTTCCGTGCAACTCCATCACACGGACTGGAGTCCTCCGGGGGTTTAAATCCCGCTGCCCGGCGTTGAAGGCGTTGAAGTCCCTCCGGGAACGGCGGGGTGCGGGGCGGCGGGCTACTGCGCGTCGGCCCGGATCTCGTCGACGAGCGCCCCGAGGCGCTCGTCCTCGCGGAGCGTGTCGAGCGCCTCGGCGGGATCGACCGACAGCGAGTAGGCGGGGCGGCCCTTGCCGACCGGCGACCGGTCCCCGACCTCGTCCTGCGAGAGGATCCCCTCGGCGGCCAGGTCGTTGAGCGCTCGGATGACCTCCGACTCGGAGATGCCCCCGACGACGTCCCCCTCGATCTCCCGGAGCCGTCCGGCGCAGGTCCGCTTGACCTCGCCGGAGTGCGCCGGCGTCTCCCCCTGTTCGGACAGTTCGACGATCCCCAGCAACACGACCCGCTGAGACAGCGACGCCGATTCGATGGCCTGCGTCATACGTACCTCCCCGAGCTATGACGTGAAAGAGGTTGTGTCCCGGGCGGCCACTGCCGCCGAATGCGGCGGCCGCAGTCCGAAACGGACACCGCTCCCGAACGGTTTTGCCCCCTCGGGCCTCGCTCGCGGTATGGAATACCACGACGTGACCGGCGGCGGGGGCGTGCGGCTCCGCGTCGCCGATGCCGGCCGGGGCGGCCGGCCGATCCTGTTCGTCCACGGCTACACCCAGTCCCATCTCGCCTGGGTCCGGCAGTTGCGCTCGGAACTGGCCGACGACTACCGGCTCGTGGCGCTGGACAACCGCGGGCACGGCGCCTCGGAGAAGCCCGGGGACGGCTACGCCGACCCCTCGCTGTGGGCCGACGACCTGACGGGCGTGATCGAGGAACTCGACCTCGCCGATCCGGTGCTCGTCGGGTGGTCCTACGGGGGGCTGATCCTCTCTGACTACCTGGCGACCCGCGGCACCGACCGGATCGCCGGCCTCGTCTTCGCCGGCGCCATCTCGAAGCTCGGGACCGAGGACGCGCTCGCGGTCATCGGCGAGGACTTCCTGGACCTGGTCGACGGCTTCGAGTCGACCGACGCCGAGGAGAGCGTCGACGCGCTGTCGACGTTCGTCGACCGGTGCGTCCACGGGGAGCTGTCCCCGCGGGAGCGCTACCGGCTGCTGGGATACAACGCCGTCGTCCCGCCGGGGGTCCGGACGGCGCTGCACTCCCGGACGACCACCCACGACGACGACCTGCGGGAGGCGGACGTGCCGGCCCTGGTCGTCCACGGCGAGGAGGACGGCGTCGTCCTCCCGGCGGCCGCCGAGGAGCACGCCGACCTGCTGCCCGACGCCGAGACGTCGTGGTACCCCGAGGTGGGTCACTCGCCCTTCTTCGAGGCGCCCGAGCGGTTCAACCGGGAGCTTCGGTCGTTCGTCGAGGGGCTGTGAGTGCGGCCGTTATCCCCACGTCCAGCGCGCGTCGAGGACGTACCGGTAGAGCCCGCTGACGACGATGGCGACGGCGTTGGCGAGCAGGTAGGGCACGCCCCGCCAGGAGACCAGCCCGTAGAGCACCCCGAGCTGGATCGGGATGGCGCTGCCCCGGACGATATTGGTCTTGACCAGCCCCCAGAGGAAGGCCGAGCGGCCCGTGTTGCGGGCCGCCCGGAACGTCCAGGTGTTGTTCAGCACGTACTGGAAGATAATGGTCAGCTCGATGGCGACCGTCGCGCCGACGAGGTAGTTCATCCCCGCCTGCTCGACGAACGCCCACAGGAGGATCATCTGGACGCCGGCCGCGACGGTGCCGACGGTGACGAACCGCCGAAGCCGAACCGCCAGCGGGCCGTCGACGAGGTGGCGGAGCAGCGCCCGGACCATCTAGCGGTAGCCGAGCGCGCTCAACCGCGTCTCGATCGCCTCGTCCGGTTCCTCCGGTCCCGGGGCGATCCCCTCTCCTCCCTCGCGGTCGGCCGCCCGGCGCAGCCGCCGGGCGTGCTCGCGGACGACCGGTCGGAGCCGTTCGATGGCGGCGCGGTCGTCGGCCGTCGGGTCGACCGACCGGTCGGCCTGCTGGTCGGGATCTGTCGGGCGGTGGTAGAGTTCGCAGCCGCCAGCGTCGGCGTTCTCGACGTAGGTCCACGTCGGCGTCCGCGCGCTCACCAGCAGGTCGCCGTCGTCGAGGTCCCGGGGGATGGGCTGGGCGGTGACCTCCTCGCCGCGGACGGTCACCGAGACGACCGGGCGGTCGGCCGGGACGGCCTCGCCGCGGACGCTCGGCAGGAGGCTCTCGCCGGCCCAGGCGTCGGCCGGGGCCACGTCGAGGGCGCCAGTGACCGTCGGCGGGATCGCGTCCAGCCCGACGGCCCCCTCCACGCGGCGCCCGTCGACGCCCGGCGCGTCGACGATCAGCGGGACGCGGATCAGTTCGTCGTAGAGCTTGGGGTAGTGCGCGAGGTGGCCGTGATCCTGGAACTCCTCGCCGTGGTCGCCCGCGACGATCAGGCAGGTCTCGTCGCGGAGGCCCACCTGCCGGACCGCTCCCTGATAGAGCGTTCGGAGGTCGGCCAGCGTCCGCTCCCCGACCTCCCAGCCGAGGCCGGTGTGGGTGTGCGCGAGGATCATCCGGTGGGTGCCGAGCACGGAGTCGGAGACCTCCCGGACGTACCGCGGCGCGGGGACGTAGGGCGTGTGGGCGTCCATGTAGTGGACCCACAGGAAGAAGGGCTCGTCGCCGCGGTCCTCGACGAACTCCGCGGCGCTGCGCTCGACGTCGAACATCCGCGAGGTGTCGAGGAAGGGGCGTTCGTCGGTGTCCCGCCGGAGCCAGGCGCCCGCCCGGCGGAACGGCGAGGCCGCGAGCTGGAGCCACGCCTCGACGGTCGGGTGGGCGGCGAGATACCGGCTGTAGGCGCTGGAGATGTCGGCGACGAACGGCTCGAACTCGTCGAAGCCGTCGTCGTATCCCCAGTGAGAGGTGAGAAAGCCGTTGGCGGCGTTGAACCCCCCGGTCGCGATTCCGGCGTCCGAGAGCGTCCCCGCGAGGGTCGGGACGCCGTCGACGCCGATCCGGCCCGTGTCGGCGAACACCGGTCGGGAGGCGAGGATCGACGGGAAGGAGAACGGCGTCCAGTTGCCCGTCGCGAACGCGTGCTCGAAAACCGCCCCCCGGTCGGCGATCCCGTCGAACACCGGCGTGTGACGGTCGGAGTCGTAGGGACTGATGGCGTCGGCGCGAAGCGAGTCGACGGTGATCAGAACGACGTTCGAGGTGTCGGCGTCGGTCGTCATGGTTGCCCTCGCGGACTCGTACTCGCCCGGCGCGCCCCGCGAGTCCCGCACGGCGACCCGGAGCGTCGGGAGGAGCGCCCGTCTTACGCCCTATCAGGGCGTTCGGTTCCTGAAGGTTGCGGTTTCGGTACCGACCGGTCCCCCGCCGCCCGGGCGTCGAACCGGGGCGGCCCGCGAACCGTTTAATGTGCGGAGTCCGTAGCGCTCTCCGATATGGACGAGGACGCGGGTGGGCGGCTCCCCGACCGCGAGACGGTCGCGCCGCCCGAGTCGTTCGTCGAGGGGGCGAACGTGACCGACGCCGACCTCCAGGAGCAGTTCGACCGGGAGTGGCCGGACTGCTGGGCGCGGGCCGGGGCGCTGCTCGACTGGGAGCGCCCCTACCGGACCGTCCTCGGCGGCGAGGGCGACGACCGCGAGCCCCCCTTCGGCTGGTTCGAAGGCGGGCGGCTGAACGCGTCGCACAACTGCGTCGACCGCCACCTCGACGAGCGGAAGAACCAGGTCGCGATCAAGTGGGAGGGCCGGCTGGGCGAGACCCAGTCGTACACGTATCTCGACCTCCACCGGGAGGTCAACGAGTTCGCGGCCGGCCTGCGGGCGCTCGGCGTCGAGGCGGGCGACGTCGTCACCGTCTACGTGCCGATGATCCCGGAGCTCCCGATCGCGATGCTGGCCTGCGCCCGCCTCGGGGCGGTCCACAACGTCGTCTTCGCCGGGTTCTCGGCGGAGGCGCTCGCCGATCGGATGGGACGGGCCGAGTCGCGGTACCTCCTCACCTGCGACGGCTACTACCGGCGGGGCGCGGCCACCAACCAGAAGAACAGGGCCGACAACGCCCGCATCAGCCTCGACCACGACCTGGAGGCGACGGTCGTCGTCTCGCGGCTGGGCGAGGAACTGCGCCTCGGCGAGGACCAGTACGGCTACGCGGGCCTGCTGGCGACCCACAGCGGCGCGACGGTCGATCCGGTCGCGCGGGCGGCGACCGACCCCCTCTTTCTCATCTACACCTCCGGGACGACCGGGACACCGAAGGCCGTCACCCACACGACGGGCGGCTACCTCGCGCAGGTGGCCTGGACCGCCCGGTCGGTGCTCGACGTCGAGCCCGGGGACACGTACTGGTGCTCGGCGGACATCGGCTGGATCACCGGCCACAGCTACATCGTCTACGGGCCCCTGGCGCTGGGGACGACGACGCTGCTCTACGAGGGCACCCCCGACCACCCCGAGAAGGAGCGCGTCTGGGAGATCATCGAGCGCAACGCGGTCAACGTCTTCTACACCGCGCCGACGGCGATCCGCTCGTTCATGGGGTGGGGCGAGGAGTACCCCGACCGCCAGGACCTCTCCTCGCTGCGCCTCCTCGGGACCGTCGGCGAGCCGATCAACCCCCGCGCCTGGGAGTGGTACTACGAGCAGATCGGGGGCGGGGAGTGTCCGATCGTCGACACCTGGTGGCAGACCGAAACGGGCGCCATCGCCGTCTCGACGCTGCCCGGGGTCGACGAGATGAAGCCCGGATCCGTCGGCCGCCCGCTGCCCGGCATAGCGGCGGACGTGGTCGACGCCGACGGGGAACCGCTGCCGCCCGGCGAACCGGGGCGCCTGGTGCTCGAGCGCCCCTGGCCGGCCATGCCGGCGTCGCTGGCCGACGGCGACGGGTGGGGCCCCGACCCGCCCGGGGGAGAGTGGCGCTACGTCACCGGCGACGAGGCGACAGTCGACGGGGACGGTTACGTGACGCTGCTCGGGCGGATCGACGACGTGATCAACGTCGCCGGACAGCGGTTCAGCACGATGGAACTCGAGAGCCGGATCGTCGAGACCGAGGGGGTCGCCGAGGCCGCCGTGATCGGCGGCGACGACGACACTACGGGCGCGGCCGTCTACGCCTACGTCAGCCCCGAGCGGGGCCACCCGACCGGCGACGGCCTCCGGGCGCGCATCGACGAGCGGATCCGCGAGGCCGTCGGCCCGATGGCGGTGCCCGAGGCCGTCGTGTTCACCCCCGAACTCCCCAAGACTCGGTCGGGGAAGATCATGCGCCGCCTGCTCGAGGACATCGCGAACGACGAACCCCTGGGCGACACCAGCGCGCTGCGCAACCCCGAGGTCGTCGGCGAGATCGAGTCGGTAGTCCGCGAGGGGTGAGTTTCGCGTTCTCTCGTTTCCGCGGAACTATTCTCGTCGTCGGTGACGGATTCCCGCCCGTGAATATCGGTCGACGGGACGCGGCGCGGCCGACAGGTCCGGTCGAGCGCCGGAGTGTCCCCCCAGATTATCCGGGAAGAGTCGCCGCGGAGCCGACAGCTTCATTTCGGTCCTTCGAGTTACCGCGAAACATGTCCGTCGAGCGCCCGCCGGAGGGCCCGGGCGTCCTCGGGGCCGACGACTACGACCGCCTGCGGCGAGCGGCCGACACGCACCGCGAGGACGTCGTCGTACGGCTCGCCGCCGAGGTCGGCCTCCACCCGGCGGAGGTGACCCGGGTCCGGCCCGCAGACGTGCTCTCCCACGGCGACCACTACTTCCTGCGGGTCCGGCCGACCGACGACCGCCCGGGCCGCGAGGCGTACCTGCCCGCCCCAGTCGAGCACGCGCTCCGGAAGTACGCCCGGAGCGCCGGCGTCGCGCCCGACGAACCGCTGGTCGACGTGAGCCCGCGGCGCGTGCAGATGCTCGTGGCCGACGTCGCGGCCCGGGCGGCCGAGGCCACCGGCCGGTCGGTCTTCGAGGACCTCTCGACGCGGGACCTGCGGCGCTACCACGCCCGGCGGCTGCTCGTCGAGCGGGGGATCGACCCCCGGGTCGTGCTCGCGGTCGGGCGGTACGACCGGCCGGAACAGCTGGCGGAGCACCTCGAACCGGCCGACCGGGAGACCGTGGCGGCGGCCTTCGACCGGACCGGCGGCGACCTCGCGGGGACGCGGACGCGGACGCGCCGGGACCCCCGCCGACTCGGGGCGGTCGCCGAGCGCTTCCGACCGGCGACCGACGCCCTCGCGGAGGCGGCGACGACCGCGACCGTCGAGCAGGTCGCCTGCGAGGGGCTCGTCGGATCGGCCTACCGGGGCGCCTGGCTGCTCGACCCGACCGGCGGTGAGGCGGAACTGCGGGCGACCGCCGGAGCGGTCGGCGACCTGCCCGGCGCCACGACCGAGGGCGACGGGCGGGCGGTCGTGGACGCGGCCGTCGACGAGCAGGTGGTCCGATCGACGGCCGTCGGCGGGGCGACGGCCACCGTCGTCCCGGTCGTCCGCGACGGGAGCGTCTACGGGGCGCTCTGTGTCGTCCCCGACGCGCCGGTAGGCGACGCCGAGCGGGACCTGCTGGCGGCCTACGGGATCCACGTCGCGGAGGCGCTCGCCCGCGTCGAGCACCGCCGGCTGCTGCTCGCCGACACGGTGACGGAGCTGACCTTCGAGTCCGCCGGCGGGTTCCTCGGGACCGGATCGGGGGCCCTCGGGTGCGCGTTCCGTCTGGAGGGGCTCGCGCCCGCCGGCGGGGGCGGACTGCTGCACTACGTGACGCTGCGCGGGGCGCCGCCGGACGCGGCGCTCGACCGGGCGAGCGGCGATCCGGCCGTCGAGGACGCGCGGCTCGTCAGCGATCACCCGGAGGGGTCGCTGCTGGAACTGGTGCTCGCCGACTCGCTGGCCGGGGCGCTGGTCGACCACGGCGGGACCGTGCGGGAACTCGTCGCCGAGGAGGGGACCGTCCGGCTGGTCGGGGAGGTGGCCGGCGAGGCGGACGTGCGCGCTGTCGTCGACGACGTCCGCGAGCCGTTTCCCGACACCCGACTGGTGGCGAAACGGGAGGTCGAGCGCCCCGCCCGAACCGGCGGCACGTTCCGGGCGGGTCTCGACGACCGCCTGACGGACAAGCAGGCCTCGGTACTCCGGGCGGCCTACTACGCCGGCTACTTCGAGTGGCCCCGGGAGACGACCGCCGAGGAACTCGCCGACTCCGTGGGCGTCTCTTCGCCGACGCTGCACAACCACCTCCGCCGGGCCCAGCAGAAACTCCTGACCGTCTTCCTCGGGAGCGAAGACTAGCTGTCCCGTTCGATCCGCGCCGCCAGGAGCGCCCGGATTTGCGCCGTTGCCGTCCGGAACTCGCCGAACTGGTCCGCGGGGGACGTGTCCCCGGCATCTCGGCGGCCCCGCTCGACGAAAGCGGAATTTTATGCAGTTAGGTGGGCTGTTTATGTTGATCGTTCGGGAGAGTTCGTAACGTCATGTCACGACAGGGGATCGGAAGAGACAACTCGACCGCGCCGGCCGCCGAGGCCACGGCGAGGGGTGAATCGATACCATGAGCGACGACGCGGAGACGGCAGTCGACGGCGGGCACGCGACCGGGCCGAGGCCGGGCGCGGGGGCGGACGCGACGTCGACGAACTACCTCGACGCGGAGGTGAATCTGCTGTCGCCGAGCACGCCGTACATGCGCGACCACCTGCGGATCATCTGGACCGGGTTCACCATCTGGTTCGTCGCCGTCTTCGGACCGCCGACGCTGACGGCCATCGCACCGGGCGTCATGACGACCCCGATGCCGCTCATCGAGTTCCCGCTGCACTACTTCCTGATGGCCATCGGCGCCCCGACCACCGGGCTGCTCCTCGCGTACTGGTACGTCCGCAAGCGCGATCAGCTCGACGATAAGTACGGCATCAGACACGGGGGCGAGGCGTGATGACCGCGGGCCTCCTGCTTCAGAGCGGGGACCTGCTCCCGGAGGGGCTGAACGTCTCGTTCAAGCTCATCCCGGCCATCCTCGTCCTGTCGATGCTGGGGCTGTTCCTCGCGATCGGGTTCGTCTTCCGGGTGGCCGACGCCGACGACATGTGGGTCGCCGGCCGCTCCATCGGTAACCTCGAGAACGGGGCCGCGATCGGCGCCAACTGGATGTCGGCCGCGTCGTACCTCGGCATGGCGGCGCTGATCGCGCTGTCGGGGGTCTACGGGCTGGCGTTCATCGTCGGCTGGACGACCGCCTTCTTCATCGTGTTGATCTTCATGGCCGCCCAGATGCGGCGGTTCGGGAAATACACGGCGCCGGACTTCGTCGGCGACCGCTTCAACTCCGACGCCGCCCGCGCCATCGCCGCGATCACGACGTTCCTGATCGGTTTCGTCTACGCCATCGGACAGGCCCGCGGCATGGGGCTCGTCGGCCTGTACGTGTTCGGC
>PXRR01000048.1:0-15528 GCA_003021975.1 Halobacteriales archaeon QS_5_70_17
CGGTCGCGGCCAGGAAACGCCCGGCGAGCGCCAGCAGCGGGGGGAATCCAGGGGGCGGATCCCGGGAGTGCGGGCGTAGAACGCCGCGGGACCGGGGACCACCGCCGCGAGCGTGACTCGCTGTCCCGGATCCGCCTCGAAACGCGTCAGATCACCTCAGGCCCCGCGCCCGTCTTTACGCCCCTTGTTACCGAGTTACTCACTAGTTCCCGAGGGGTGATAGCAGAGTGTCCTAATATTCGTTAATACAGTCCGTGGTGTATCATATCACTTCAGACAGAGCTTATACGCGATGCCCGGTCAGTACGAAGTAGAGATGCCCGGAGCCATCCACCCCGACGACGAAGACGACCCCGAGGCCGAGATCGACACCGAGACGGAACCCGACGCGGACGCCAAGGACGAACTCGACATCCCGACCCCCGGCGGTCTGCGCGGACGCTGAGTTCTCGCCGCTTATTATCGTCGCGTCCGATCGCTCCCCATGGGCTACCGGGGTGCGATCGTCGATCTCGACGGCACCGTCTACCGGGGTGGAACGCTCGTTCCGGGCGCGCTCGACGGCGTCGCGACGCTACGCGACCGGGGAATCGACCCCCTGTTCGTCACGAACAACCCGACGCGATCGCCGTCGGCCTACGCCGACCGACTGGAATCGCTCGGACTCGACGCCGACCCGGACCGGATCCTCTCGGCGGGATCGATCACCGCGACGTATCTCGCGGAGCAGTACCCGGAGCGACCCACCTACGTCATCGGGAGCCCCGGACTCCGGGAGATGCTCGACGAGGCGGGCGTCGTCCGGACCGACGATCCCGACGCCGCGGAGGTGCTGGTCACATCCCACGACCACGAGTTCGACTACGACGACCTCACGGCGGGGCTGTGGGCGCTGGAGGACGCGACCGCCTTCGTCGGGACCGACCCCGACCTCACCTATCCCGGGGGGGACGGCCGCGACCGCCCCGGCTCCGGGGCGATCACCGGCGCCGTCGCGACCGTCGCGCGACGGGAACCCGATCACGTGTTGGGCAAGCCCGCGCCGGAGACGCTGGCGGTCGTCCGCGAGCGACTGGACTGCCCGCTCGAGGAGTGCCTGATCGTCGGCGACCGCCTCGACACCGACGTCGCCCTCGGAGAGCGCGGGGGGATGACGACGGTGCTCGTGCTCTCGGGGACCACGACGCGGGCCGACCTCGGCGCCGACGTCGCTCCGCTTCCGGGCTCTTCCGCCGACCTCGAACCGGACCGCGTGATCGATCGGTTCGGCGCGATCGGGTCCGTGGTAGACGATCACACATAGCACAGGTTTTTGTAGCTGGACGTCCCACTTCGGGGTATGAGGAACCCTGATAGTCCGTACCTGTTCGACGAAGTCGACGACGACCCCGCCGGCGAACCGACGGGAGCGACCGAGGCCCCCGTCGACGTGAGCCGCGAGACGGTGATCGTCGACGGATCGGCGATGAGCTTCAGGGGCTACCAGCGGCGCCGGGAGGAGGAGTGATTCCGCCCCCCGCCGGTACGACCCGGGGAGCGTATCGTCTGGTTCAGGTCCTTCGCCCGCGGCTGGCGAATCTCGCCCGGTAGGGCGGGAACTGGTTCTACGACCTCTCGGCTGCGGTCGCGGCGAGCGCCCGCTGCGGACGGTGGGCCTCTCGGCCGCGATCGTCGACGTCGCGGCGTACCCCTCCCTCGGGGTCGGGGTGACGGGCGACGGGGACGCAGTCGGCCACCTGAGGCTCAGCCTGCAGCCGTTCGCGACGTCGATCCTCGGCTGGCCCGCCGGTCGGCTGCTCCACGCCCGCCTCGCGGCCGCCGTCGAGGCGCTCCGCGGTGGATCCGGATCGCGGTGTCCGTCTCCGCTCTCACGCGGTCACTCCGGCGGTGAGGCGTCGTCGTTTCCACCCCCCGAGGTACCACGCCGCGTTCTCCGGTCCTTTTATCGTGCGTCTCCGTTTTTCTGCGTGCGATGGCAGATCGACAAGAACTCCGCGCGCAGATGATGGACGCCTTCGAAGGCGCCGACTACCCCGTCACCAGTCCGATGGACCTGGTGCCCGCGCTCCCCAACGGCCCGTCGACGAAGTTCGAGTCCGGGGACTTCTCGATGACCGCCATGGAGCTGAACACGAAACTCGGCGGCGGCGACTTCCCCTACGAGAGCCCCGACGCGTTCGTCGACGACATCCTCGACCAGCTCGAGGACCAGGGATACCTCGACGACTGACGGCCGCTATCCGGGCCACGCGACCGCGACGGCGGCCGTCGCCGTCAGTCCCGCCCCCAGCAGCAGGTAGTTCGCGAGGGTGTTGTCGGCGTAGACGACCGACAGCGTGAACCGACGCCGGGAGAGCGGCCACAGCAGCGGCACTCCCATCGGCGTGATGACGTCGGCAGCGAGGTGACTGCAGATCCCGAACGCCCCCACGAACGCGGCGAACGGGGCGTACTCCGAGCCGACGCCGAGCATCGCCTCGACCGCGAGCGCCCCGGCCCAGGCGGCGACTCCGACGAGCGCGGCGAACAGGAGCGTGTGCGTCACGCCGCGGTGGACGACCAGCGGTAGCCGGTGGTCGACGTCCGGAAACTGCGCCAGCGCCAGCACGCCGACGCCGCCGGCGACCGCCAGTCCGGGGCGGGTCGGCGCCAGCGCGAACGCCACCGGCGCGTACAGCAACAGCGACGCCCCCCAGTGGCCGAGTTTGTACATGCGCGGGGATTCGATCCGTCGAACAAGAAGGTGCCGCCGACCGGGGAGCGCGGCCCCGGGCGGCGCGCTACCGCGTCGCCGGCGCGCAGGCGATCGCGGGGTAGACGGGCCACTCCCGCTGTCGGGCGGTCCGGACCGCGATCCGGACCGCGCTCTCCCCGCTCTCGATCCCGCGTTCGATCGTCTCGGCCACCTCGTAGCCCGTACCGGGGTTGTGCGCGACGGTCACGTCGAAGCGGTCGGCGAACGCCGACCGCTCGGCGTCGTCGCCGGGGGGGTCGGGTCGGGGGAGAGACCGATCCGCACCGCCACGTCGTGGTCGCCGTCCGAGACCGGGAGGTCCTCGGAGAGCGCGTCGGCCACCGCACGGGCCTCGTCACGCCAGGGCGGCCACTGCCCCCGCGCCGCCGCTCGCGCGCCTCGGCGTCGGGGAGGACGCGGTCGACGGCGTCCCTGATCGGGAGGTACCGGGCCTCGGCCCGGTTCAGGGCGACCTCGCTGGCCCGCGCGAGGCCGTCGTAGGGACCGGTCACGACCTCGTCGTCGCCGGTCCTCTCGGAGTCCGGCCGGCGGACGGCCTCGTAGACGTTCCCGGCCGGGATCGTCCGGAGTTCGGTCCGCTCGTTGAGGGCGTCGACGCCGGTCCGGTGGACGTCGCCCGGCCGGTGGACGACCCCCACGTGGTCGGGGCCGTCTCGCGGGAGGTCGCCGGTCCTCGGCGAGAGAACGTGATCGCTCGCACGCTCGCCGGCAGCGTCGATCGGCACAGGGCCAGTCGGATCCTCGCCCGCATAGCTCTTCGGCGTGCGACCGAAAGGAGATCGGTCCGTCGCCCCGGCCAACAGCTAAGGGTCGCCCGCACGCTACTGGAAGCATGTCAGACGACGACCGGTCCGGCGAACCCGCGATGCGCAACTTCCCCGTCCCCGACCGCGAACAACTGCCCGAGGACGTTCGGGAGCGGATCGAGGAGGAGACCGAGGAGGCGGGGTTCACGCCGAACGTCTTCCCGGCGTTCGCGTACAAACCCAGCCACTTCCGGGCCTTCTTCGAGTACCACGACGCGCTCGTCGAGGACACCGCACTCGAGCCCGAGGAGATCGAGATGCTGGTCGTCACGGTATCGGGGGTCAACGACTGCCTGTACTGCGTGGTCGCCCACGGCGCGCTGGTGCGCATCTACGCCGACGACCCGCAGCTGGCCGACCAGCTGGCGACCAACTACCGCTCGGCGGACCTCAACGACGCCCACCGGGCGATGCTCGACTTCGCGGTGAAGCTCACGGAGTCGCCCGGTCGCGTCGAGGACGACGACGTTGAGGCGTTGCTCGACCACGGGTTCTCCCGGGAAGCGGTCTGGGACATCGCCAGCGTCGTCTCGTACTACAACCTCTCGAACCGCATGGCGACGGTCGCCGACATGCGCCCCAACGAGGAGTTCTACGCGATCGGTCGCTGACCGGCCTCCGATTCCGGTCCGATCCGCTGGGATCGCCGTCGAATCCGAACCGATCGGCGGCAGTACTGTCGATACCGAACCGTCAATCGTGTTATACGCGGCCGATCGGAGTGTTTCGGCCCCTCAGGCGCTCTGGGTCCTGTTCTCCGCTTCGAATTCTGAGCCACAAAGGAATAATACGGTCCCCGAGTACGTTCCGCCGTGGCGCCGGACGCACGGGGGTCCTTCCCGAGCCCCCGTCGTCGACCGTCGCCACGTATGGGACTCCCTCGTCCCCCTCTCCCCTGTTCCGTCCGGTCAGCTTGGAATCGAAAGCCGATCGGTCGGAACGCTATTGTGACGAAAGGGTGTAGCGGTCGCCATGCCGGACCTAGACGACACCGACAGGACGATCCTCCGCTTGCTCGTCGAGGACGGGCGGCGGCCGTACAGCGACATCGCCGAGGAGGTCGACCTCTCGCCGCCGGCGGTCTCGGACCGCGTCCAGCGCCTGCGGGAGTGGGGGATCATCCGCCGGTTCACCCTCGACGTCGACCGCGAGCGCCTCCGCGAGGGCGTCGCGGTGCTCGTGGACCTCGACGTCGACACCCGGGCCGTCGAAACCGTCAGGGCGGGGCTGACCGGGGCCGACCCCGTCGAACACGTCTACACGACCGCCTCGGGGACGCTCGTGTTCACGCTCCGGGTTCCGGAGGGAGACGTCCGGTCGTTCCTGGAGGACACCGTCGACTTCGACGCGGTCCGGTCGTTCGACGTGCGCCTGGTGACCGACGAGTCGTGGTCGCCGGGGATCGGCGCCGCGGAGTTCGCCCCCTCCTGTGTGGAGTGCGGGAACACCGTCACCAGCGAGGGGGTCTCCGGGTCGCTGGACAACGACACCTACCACTTCTGCTGTTCGTCCTGCGCCGACCGGTTCACGACCCGCTACGAGGAACTCCGGGAGAGCGCGTAGCCCTCACCAGTCCCGGACGGTGGAGCCGACCGACTCGACGGCGTCGACGAGCTAGTCGTACTCGGCCTCGCCGTCGATGTCGGCCCGACCCGACGCGCGGTCGACCCGGACATCGGTCGCGTCGGGGACGCCCTCCAGGGCTCGTCTGCTCTCCTCTGGGGCCTCTGACGACTCGATACCCGAAACGCGACCGAGTCCGGCACGGCCGGCGGTACGACCGGATCGGTCTTCGTCGTTCCCCGGCACTCGCCACCCGCTGGGGTTTCGGATCGAAAGTGGGGCGAGGGGTTTACCCGCAGTTCGGAAAGCGCAAGGGGGTTGAACGGTCCCCCCGTTGGATCTAGTATGACCACCCGTCGGGAGCGCCTCGCTATCACCGGAATGAGCTGTGCGAACTGCTCGGCGACGGTGACCGACGCCGTCGAGTCACTGGACGGCGTCCGGGAGGTGAGTGTCAACGCCGCCACCGACGAGGGGACCGTCGAGTACGATCCCGAGCGGACCTCGCTGGCCGAAATATACGACGCGGTCGAGCGGGCCGGCTACGGCGCCGTCGGCGAGACGATCACCGTCGCCGTGACGGACATGACCTGCTCGAACTGCGCGGCGACCGTCGCCGACGCGCTCGCGGACCTCCCCGGCGTGATCGAAACCGACGTCAACTACGCGACCGACGAGGCGCGCGTCCGGTACAACCCCGAGACCGCCGCCCCGTCGGACCTCTACGACGCGGTCGAGGGCGCCGGCTACGCGCCGGTCCGGGAGCGAGAGGAGGCAGACGGGGACGGGGCCGGGAGCGACCGCGCCGAGGCCGCCCGGAGCGCCGCCGCCCGCCGCCAGCGGAACCTGACGCTGTTCGGCGCCGCCCTCTCGGTGCCGCTGGTCGCGATGCTCGTCGTCGAACTGCTCGGCGGCGGCCTCCCCGAGTCGGTCGCCGGCGTCCCGGTCGGCTGGATCGCGTTCGCGCTCGCGACGCCCGTCCAGGTCGTCCTCGGCCGGGAGTTCTACGTCAACTCCTACACGGCGCTCGTGCGCAACCGCACCGCCAACATGGACGTGCTGATCGCGCTGGGCTCCTCGACGGCGTATCTCTACAGCGTCGCCGTCCTCGTCGGCCTCGTCGAGGGGGCGCTGTACTTCGACACGGCCGCCCTGATCCTCGTGTTCATCACGCTGGGCAACTACCTCGAGGCCCGCTCGAAGAGCCGGGCCGGCGCGGCGCTACGGAGCCTCCTGGAGATGGAGGCCGACACCGCGACCGTCGTCGGCTACGAGGACGGCGAGGCCACCGGCGAGCGGGAGGTGCCGATAGACGAGGTCGAGGTCGGCGACCGCCTCAAGGTCCGCCCCGGGGAGAAAGTCCCCGCGGACGGTGTCGTCGTCGAGGGGGAGAGCGCGGTCGACGAGTCGATGGTCACCGGCGAGTCCGTCCCCGTCGAGAAGGGGCCGGGCGACGAGGTGATCGGCGCGACAATCAACGAGAACGGCGCGCTGATCGTCGAGGCGACGAAGGTCGGCGCCGACACCGCGCTCCAGCAGATCGTCGAGCAGGTGAAGGTCGCCCAGTCCCGCCAGCCGGAGATCCAGCGGGTCGCCGACCGCATCAGCGCCTACTTCGTTCCCGCAGTGATCGCCAACGCCGTGCTGTGGGCGACCGTCTGGTATCTCTTCCCCGGGACGCTCGCTGACGTGGTCGGTGCGCTCCCATTGTGGGGACTGGTCGGGGGCGGGCCGGCCGGCGTCGGGACCTTCGAGTTCGCCGTCGTCGTCTTCGCCAGCGCGGTGCTGATCGCCTGCCCCTGCGCGCTCGGACTCGCGACGCCGGCGGCTACGATGGTCGGAACGACCATCGGTGCCCGGAACGGCGTCCTCTTCAAGGGCGGGGACGTCCTCGAGCGGGTCCGCGAAGTCGACGCCGTCGTCTTCGACAAGACCGGGACGCTCACGACCGGCGAGATGCGCCTCACCGACGTGGAGGCGGTCGATGTCGGCTCCGACGGCGGACGCGACCCCGCGCCCGACGGCGGTCAGCTGGCCCGCCCCGACGACCTCGACGGCGAAGCGGTCCTGCGGCTGGCGGCCGGCGCCGAGCGGGACAGCGAACACCCCCTCGCAGCGGCGATCGTCGAGGGCGCTCGCGACCGCGGGATCGACCCCGCGAGCCCCGAGCGCTTCGAGAACGCCCCCGGGAAGGGCGTCAGCGCGACCGTCGAGGGCCGCGACGTGCTGGTGGGCAACCGCTCGCTGCTCGGCGACGCCGGGGTCGGCGTCGGCCCCGCAGAGCGCGTCGCCGAGCGCCTCGAGTCCGAGGGCAAGACCGCGATGTTCGTCGCCGTCGACGGGCGGGTCGCGGGCGTCGTCGCCACGGCCGACACGATCAAGCAGACTGCGGCCGACGCGGTCGCGGCGCTGTGCGACCGCGGCCTCGCCGTCCACCTGCTCACCGGCGACAACGAGCGGACCGCCCGCGCGGTCGCCGAGGAGGTCGGCGTCGACCCCGGGACCGTCCGCGCGGAGGTGCTGCCCGGCGACAAGGCCGACGCCGTCGACGCGATCCAGGCCGACGGCCGCCGGGCGATGATGGTCGGCGACGGCGTCAACGACGCGCCCGCGCTGGCGACCGCCTCCGTCGGCGTCGCGCTCGGAAGCGGGACCGACGTCGCGCTGGAGGCCGCCGACGTGACGCTGATGCGCGACGACCCCGCCGACGTCGTCCGCGCGATCCGCGTCTCCGAGGGGACGCTCGCGAAGATCAAGCAGAACCTCTTCTGGGCGCTGGGGTACAACACGGCGATGATCCCGCTGGCCTCGCTGGGCCTGCTCCAGCCGGTTCTGGCGGCGGGCGCGATGGCGCTGTCCAGCGTGAGCGTCCTCACGAATAGCCTGCTGTTCCGGAAATACGATCCCGAGACCGACTACCGACTCCTCGGTCGCTTCCGGCGGTGAGCTAAGAGAGGACTCGAAGGCGGCCCTCGCGAGTCCGTCGATTTCGGACCGCGGAGACCAGCGGTAGCGATTCGTCGCTGTCGCGTCCGACCCGCCAACCGGCGGTGGTCGGCGCGCTCGGGGGCTCTCAGTCGTCGTACATCGGCTGCACGGCCGGGAGTTCGGTGTCGCGCTCGCGGGCGACCAGCGCCCGGAGCGCCCGGCGCATCTCTCCGAAGTCGGGGCTGGAACCCGCCTCGACCGGGCGGCGGTGGGGACCGCGGATCATCGCGGACCACCACCGGTGGACCGGTCGAACGGCGCGGCGCGTACGGTGGCGGTAGTCCGTTCCATACGCTACTACACGTCGAATTGGAGGGTCTTTGTTATGCCTGCGTGTGCCGAATTATTCCCCCGCTTAACGTTCCGTTACCCGCCGTAATACGGCCGGAACCGCTCCGTGCGCTCGCCGCGCGGCGATCGGTCGACGGCGACCGGTGACAGCGATTGACGCCTGTAAGGATCCATATAGGCGATGCGTTTATGCCGTTCGATTCCTCCCCACGTACCATGATGGGGAGTGGGGAACCCAGGGGCGACCCGGCGAGTACGCCCGTCCGATGCCGGGGGGGTAGGAGGTGAGCGTCCGCGCGCTCCCGACGAGGCGGCGAGCGGCCGCCGCGCTCTGGGCCCACCGGCGCGCGATCGCGCTCACCGTCCTCGGGTGGCAGGCCACCTACGCGACGCTCGGCGCCATCGCCTCCGAGCGGTCGGCGCTGTCGCTCGTCGCACTCGTCCTCGCGCTGTCGATCGCCGTCGGGGTCGGGGCCACGGTCCGCCGGCGCGGCGCCGTCACCCCGATGTGGCTGGGTGCGGGGTACACCGCGCTGGCGACGGTCGCGTTCACCGTCGCCGTTCCCCTGGGGGCGATCGGTCCGGTTCCGAGCAGCGACGCCTACGGCGCCGTCCCCTGGCGGGTCGTCGCCTCGGTGATGTACTTCGCGCTGTTCGCCGGCCTCCCCTGTTTCGGGCTGGCGGCGTGGACGTTGCTCACCGCGGACTCGACCGACCGCCTCGACCGGATCCACGGCGAACTCGCGGAGTGACTAGTGACCGCCCGGCGGCCGGAGACGGCCTGCGGCGGCGAGACGACCGCTCGGAGTCCCGCGCGCCACGGTCGTCTACCCCTGCGTCGAGCGGGCGCTACGGGTGGACGATCGACTTTCCGAACAGGTCCCGGGACCGCATGTCCGCGAACGCCGCGGCGGTGTCCTCGAGGTCGTACTCCTCGCCGACGACGGGATCGAGGTCGCCGGCCGCGACCAGTTCCACCAGCCGTTCGAGGTCGGCCTGGGTGCCCATGGTGCTCCCGATCACGCGGTAGTGGTTCAGGAAGAGGTCGGCGACGTCGAACGACGAGCGGTCGCCGGCGGTCCGGCCGCAGATCACCATCCGACCGCCCCGGCGGAGCGCGTCGAGTGCCGCGCGGGTGTACTCCCCGCCGAGGTGGTTGAGGACGGCGTCGACCTCGCCGACTGCCCCCCGGAGCGCGTCGGGGCTGTCGACCTCGACGGGGACGTCACATCCCAGGTCGGACAGTCGCCGGAGCTTCGCCTCCGACGTCGAGGTGCCGATCGACGCGGCCCCCAGGACGTCGAGCAACTGGACGCAGGCGACTCCGACGCCTCCGGTCGCGCCGAGCACGAGCGCCCGGTCGCCGGCGGTCACGTCCGCCCGGCGGAGCATGTGCCAGGCGGTCATATATGCGGTCGGGAGCGCCGCGGCCGTCGTCGTCTTCACCTCGTCGGGGAGGACCACGAGGCGGTCGGCGTCGACCAGCGCCCGCTCGGCGAGTCCGCCGTGGTACAGCGAGAAGTTCTCACAGAGGTTCTCCGGGCCCTCGCGGCAGAACTCGCAGGTGCCACACGTCTCGTTCGGACAGAGGACCACCCGATCGCCGGGGGCGACGGCGGTCACGCCGTCGCCGACCTCCGCGACGGTCCCGGCGAGGTCGAGCCCCGAGACGAACGGCAGGTCGTCGCCGTCGACCATCGCCGAGTCCCCCTCGAGGATCCAGAGGTCGTGGCGGTTGATCGAGCACGCCCCGACGTCGACGACGGCCTCCCCGCTGTCGGGGATCGGCGCGGGCCGCTCCCTGATCTCGACGCCCGGCGGTCCGATCAACTCCGCGAACGCGGCTTCGCGCATGTCCGTTCCCGACGACCGGCGGGGGCTTAGTACTCCGGTCGCTCGGCGTACGGGATCGGGTCGCGCGCCCCCGTCGCGCGGAACGCCTCTAGGCGGAGCGCGCAGGCGTCGCAGGTGCCACACGCGGGGTCTTCCTCGCGGTAACAGCTCCAGGTGTGCTCGTAGGGCACGCCCAGTTCCAGCCCGCGCTCTGCGATGTCGGCCTTCGACCACTCGACGAACGGCGCCTCGACCGCGACGTCCGTCTCCGGGCGTGTCCCGACATCGACGACCCGCTGGAACGCCTCGAAGAACTCCGGGCGGCAGTCGGGGTACCCCGCGAAGTCCTCCGCGTGGGCGCCGACGAACACCGCGCGCGCGCCGACGGCCTCGGCCTCCGAGACGGCCATCGACAGCAGGTTCGCGTTCCGGAAGGGGACGTATGTGTCGGGGACGCCGTCGTCGTCGGGATCGGCGTCGGCCACGTCGATGCCGTCGTCAGTGAGCGCCGACCCGCCGATCCGCGCGAGGTGGTCGGTCTCGACCCGGAGGAACTCCGCGTCGACGACCTCGGCCAGCCGTCGAGCGCACTCGTACTCCCTGCCCTCGGTGCGCTGGCCGTAGGAGGTGTGGAGGAACAGCGGGTCGTATCCCCGGTCGAGCGCCTCGTAGACGGCGGTCGCGCTGTCCATGCCGCCCGAGACGAGCACGACGGCCCGCTCGCGGTCCTCCGACCGGTCACCGGCGGCGGTCGCCTCCCCGGTCATGTCTCGGGGGCGTCGTTCCAGAGGTCGACGTGCAGGCGGGGCGTGTACCGGAAGCCGCTCTCGATCGCGAGGTCGGCGACCGCCTCGCGGCGCTCCGCGAGCGCCTCGCGGGTCGTCCCCTCGGGCATCAACAGGACGTCGTCGTCGGGGACGGGGACGCCGGCGGCCGCCCGAACGCGCTCAATCACCTCGCGGATCTCCGGGAGGTCCTCGGGACCGGTGACGACGAACTTCACCTGAGCGTCGTAGTCCTCGACGAGGCGGGCGGTCGTCTCGACGTCGAGTCGCTCGGCCTCGTGGCGCTCCGCCCAGTCGGCGTCGACGGCTCTCCCGTCGGGGCGCTCGGGGGGCGTCCCCCCGTCCCCCTCGGGGTCGCCGGGCGTGCTGGAGGCGAGTTTCGGACTGATCGAGGCGAGGTCGACGGCCGCGTCGCGGTGGATCGTCCCGTTGGTCTCGACCGTGGTGTGATAGCCCGCCGCCGAGAGCCGGTCGAGCAGGTCGACGACGGCGTCGTGGAGCAGCGGTTCGCCGCCGGTCACCACGACGTGGTCGGCGTCGTAGGACCGCACCGCCTCGATCACCTCGTCGATGTCCATCCAGGCGCCGGTCGGCTCCCAGGAGGTGTGATACGAGTCGCAGAACCAGCACCGGAGGTTACAGCCGCTCGTGCGGACGAACACCGACGGAACGCCGGCCAACTTTCCCTCCCCCTGCAGCGACTCGAACAGTTCGTTGATCGGGAGGTCCCCGTCCCCCTCGCCGTCGTCCGATCCGTCGGCGTCGACCGACGGGTCGGCGCTCACAGGCATGCTCGCCCCGCCCGGAGCTCGCCGGTCTCCGCGACCGCCGCGGACACCTCGACGACCGTGCCGGGGAGTTCCGCGAGCAGGCGCCGCTCGAGGACGGCGGCCATCACCTCGGCGGTGGGCGGTGCCTCCAGGACGACGACGGCGTCGCCGTCGCCCGCCGCCTCGAAGGCATCGACGAGCGGGTCGCCCTCCTCGAGGAGGAAGCGGTGGTCCCACTCCTCGATCACCGACGTGACCGCGCCCTTGTCGACGACCCACCCCGCGTCGGTCAGCTCCCCCCGGACCGCGACGCTGACCTCGTAGTTGTGACCGTGGGGGCGCGAGCACTTGCCGTCGTGGTCCCGGAGCCGGTGGCCGGCGCTGATCCGAATCGGTCGGTCGGCGCCGATCTCGAGGACGCGCTCGCGCTCCTGCTCCCGCTCGCCCGCCGTCGCGTCGCCCCCGCCTGCGGGACGTGTCGCCACTCGATCGTCTCCGAGTGCTCTCTCGTTCATATCCTGGTGTTATCGTCGCCGCACATAACTCCGGTCGTTGCGAGGCGAGGCCGCCGTGGCCGGCCGCGCTGTCGCCGACCGCGGCTCCGCTCAGGGTCCCGTTAGCCGATCGGTCCCGTCACAACGGTCCGCACCGGTGTGCAACCGGCCGTCGGGTATTTGTAGGGGCGCCGCGTCGGGGGGACCGTGGTGCACATGAGACGAACGCTCGCGACACTGACGCTCGCCGCGGTGCTGCTGACTGCGGCCGCTCCCGGCGCCGCGGCGGCCTCCGGCGACGCGGCCCCCGGAGACCGCGACGGGACGGTCGTCGAGATCAGCGACCTGACCGTGACCATCGCCGACGCACACCTCGAGGGCACCGGACTGCCCGAGCGGTCCGTCGGCAGCGCCTCCTACACCGTCCAGGACGCGACGGTCGCCACGGACGGGTTCACCGTCGACGTGAACGGCGAGACCCACCGGATCGGCGCGGTCACGATCGTCGTCGATGACGTCGGTCTCGAACTCCAGGACGTCTCGGTCGGCGCCGGCGAGTGATCGGCGACCGGGCGCTCGTACCGCGAGATCCCTTTTCCCGCCCGCCGTGACGCAACGGGTTTCAATCGGCCCCGCGTAGCCGAGACAGTGACGGACCGCAGTCTCTCGGCCGAGGAGTTCCAGGGGATCGTCCAGCGCCTCCGGACCCCCGTGGTGACGGCGAGCCAGGTGGCCCGCGAACTGGAGTGCTCGCAGGCCGAGGCCAGCGACCTGCTGGAGGACCTCGCTACCGCCGGCCGGATCGGTCGCGCGGACGTCTCCGACGATCCCGTGGTCTGGTACCCCGCCGACCTGGAGTCCTTCGCCGAGCGCGAGCACCTGATTCCCTTCCCCGACCGCCGGGAGGTGGTCGTCGAACACCCCCGGCAGTTCACCCGCGCGCAGCTGGCGCAGTTCGCCCACCTCGTCGACGCGACGGGCGACGCCTACCTCTACCGGATCCGCGAGGAGGACGTCTGGCAGGCCCCCTACGACGGCGCCGAGGACCTGCTGGCGACCGTCCGGGACGTCCTCCCCGAGCGCTCGCCGCACCTCGAGGAGTGGATCGAGCGCCAGTGGAGCCGGGCCCACCGGTTCACGCTCGTCACGTACGGGGACGACGAGACGGGGGAGACGTCGCGGGACGCCGGCGGAACCGGCGGAGCCCGCGGTGGCTACACCGTCCTCCGTGCGGCCAGCGACGACCTGATGGGCAACGTCGCCCTCCAGAAGCTCGAACAGGGCGAGCACGTCCGCGCGCCCATCGACGACGACGAGGTCTGGATCAACGAGGGGGCGGTCGGCGAGGTGAAGCGTATCCTCTACGAGGCGGGCTATCCCGTCCAGGACCGCCGGGACCTCGAGCGCGGCGAGCCCCTGGAGTTCGACCTCCGGCTTGACCTCCGGGAGTACCAGCGTTCGTGGGTCGAGCGGTTCACCGAGTCCAAGTCGGGCGTCCTGGTCGGGCCGCCGGGGTCGGGCAAGACCGTCGCCGCGATGGGCGCGATGGCGGAGGTGGGCGCGGAGACGCTCGTGCTCGTCCCCTCGCGGGACCTGGCCGACCAGTGGCACCGCGAACTGCTCGAGCGGACGACCCTCACTGACGACCAGATCGGCGAGTACCACGGCGGCACGAAGGAGATCCGCCCGGTGACCATCGCCACATACCAGACCGCCGGCATGGACCGCCACCGACGGCTGTTCGACGAGCGGGAGTGGGGGCTGATCGTCTACGACGAGGTCCACCACGTCCCGAGCGAGATCTACAAGCGGAGCACCGACCTGCAGGCCAAACACCGCCTCGGGCTGTCGGCGACGCCGATCAGGGAAGACGACCGAGAGAAAGAGATCTTCACGCTGATCGGCCCGCCCATCGGCACCGACTGGGGGGCGCTGTTCGACGCCGGCTTCGTCGCGGAGCCGGAAGTCGAGATCCGCTACGTCCCCTGGGCGGACGAGTACGCCCGCAACGAGTACGTCACCACGACGGGCCACGAGCGCCGGCAGGCCGCCGCCACCAACCCCGCGAAGGTCGAGGCGGTCCGGACGCTGCTCGGAGAGCACGCCGGGTCGAAGGTGCTGGTGTTCGTCGACTACCTGGAACAGGGCCAACGGTTGAGCGAGGAACTGGGGGTCCCGTTCATCAGCGGCGAGATGCGCCACGGGCGGCGGCAGGTGCTGTTCGAGGAGTTCCGCGGCCGGGAGCGGCGCGGCGCCCCCCGAGGGATGGACGGCGAGGGGGAGAGCGAGGAAAGCGAGCGGAGCGACGCCGGGGGCGCCGACGGGACCGCCGGCGAGCGCGACGTGCTGATCATCTCACGGGTCGGCGACGAGGGGATCGACCTGCCCAACGCGGAGGTCGCCGTCGTCGCCTCCGGCCTGGGCGGGTCTCGCCGGCAGGGCGCCCAGCGGGCGGGGCGGACGATGCGGCCCGTCGGGAGCGCGCTGATGTACGTTCTCGCCACCCGCGGGACCACCGAGGAGGACTTCGCCCGCCAGCAGTTGCGCCACCTCGCGGGGAAGGGCATCCGGATCACGGAGCGCGACGCGCCGCAGGTCGACGGGACCGGGAACGGGGCCGAGACCGGCTCCGAGGTCGACTCCGGGGACGCCGGTGCGGCCGGCGACGGGTCCAGCGCCGTCTCCAGCGGCCCGGGCTCGACCCGAGAGAGAGACGGCGGGAGCGAGCGCGGCACCGACGCCTCAGAGGACGACGGCTCCCGCCGATAGCCCTACCGGAACGCCCCCGGAGTCAGGCTGCGGCCCCGGTTTTTTCCACCGGGGCCGTCGAACCCCGGGGCATGGCGTACGAGGAACTCGTCGAGTCGCTGTCGGCGCCGCCGTCGCTCGCCGTCACCGCGCTCCCCGACGGGAGCGTCGACCGCCGGTACCGGGTCCGGGAGCGGAGGGCGGTAGACGGACCCTGACCGGTCAGGTCGGGTGGCTGAACCGCACCGTCCCATCCCCGATGACGGTCACGTCGTACCCGGCGACCGCGAGACGGATCTCCACCTCCCGGTCCAGCCGGTCGTCGAACAGCCGGTCGATCGCCTCGGCGTCGATCCCCTCGACGAGTCCCCGCTCCCCGTCGTCGACCAGGTCCGGGAGCATCGCCAGCGTCTCGAAGATAGTGATGCTCGGCTCGTCGGCCGACTCCGGATCGAAGGCGACCTCGTAGCTGATCCTGTCCCGGTCTCCCCTGTC
>PXRR01000048.1:15607-16824 GCA_003021975.1 Halobacteriales archaeon QS_5_70_17
TGGCATGCGAGTCGACTTCGCGGGCCGCGTTCCGGGGTCCGCCGGCAGACACGGGCGCGAGCGGAGACGGATCGAGGGCCGATCGCCGGTTCCGTGGCTGCGGCCCCCGCTCCGGGTCGCTCCGCTCGCCGGGCAAGCCGTCAGGGAGGGGTCGTCGTGAGGGCCATCAGCCTCGGCAACACGGCCTTCGAGGGGCTGAACAACGCCTACCTGCTCGAAGGGGAGGTGACGACGCTCGTCGACACGGGCGTCGCGACCGACACCGCCCGCGAGCAGTTGACCGACGGCCTCTCGCGGGCCGGCTACGACGTCGGCGACGTCGAACAGGTACTCCTGACGCACTTCCACGCCGACCACGCCGGACTGGCGGGCGAGATACAGGACGCCGGCGGCGCCGTCGTCCGCGCCCACGAGGCCGACGCCGCGCTGGCCGCGGGCGAGGCCGACGCCCGGGAGGACCTGAAGCGGCGCCAGCGGGCGGCCCTCGAGCGGTGGGGGATGCCCGACGACCCGCGGAAGGAACTCCTCGCCTTCCTCGAGCGAGGCGAGGGTATCGAGGGCCGGCCCGCCGACGTCGAGGCCTTCACCGCCGGCGACCGCTTCGCCGCCGGCGACCGCACGCTCGAGGCGGTCCACCTCCCCGGGCACACCGCCGGGCTCTGCGGGTTCGTCGCCGAGACGGATTACCGGTCGTTCACGGGGGCGGCGGGCCGGGAACTGTTCTGCGGCGACGCGCTGTTGCCCTACTACACGCCCAACGTCGGAGGCGCGGACGTCCGCGTCGAGCGACCGCTGGCGAACTACCTCGACACGCTCGCGGGCGTCGTCGAGGCGGAGTACGCCCGCGCCTGGCCGGGCCACCGAGGGCCGATCGTCGACCCGGCCGGCCGGGCGGCCGACATTGTCGCTCACCACCGCGAGCGGACCGACCGGGTGCTCTCGGTGCTCCGGGAGCACGGTCCGGCCGACGCCTGGACCGTCAGCGCACACCTCTTCGGCGGCCTCTCGAACGTCCACATCCTCCACGGTCCCGGCGAAGCGTCGGCGCACCTCGATCACCTCGCGGCCGCGGGCGTCCTCACCGCCGAGGAGGTCGACGGCGCGCGGCGCTACGGAATCGCCGACCCGGGCGCCGATCTCGACGCGCTGTTCCCCCTCGGAATCGAACGCGAGTACCCCGATCCCTCGGCCTGATCGCTCGCGACCGGCGGGGGGGG
>PXRR01000048.1:16849-21875 GCA_003021975.1 Halobacteriales archaeon QS_5_70_17
CCGTCGAACCGCCGGTCCGCCCGCGAGCGCGGCCCGACCCGTCGCGCCCTCGAGAGAGACGGCAGGTCCCGGGTGGGGTTAGTCTTCGAGGCCCACGTCGTCGAACTCGTCGGCCAGGTCCTCGAGGACGTCCCGCGCGTCGTCGACGGTGTCGTCGTCGACGTCGTCGATCCTCTCGACGCTGTGCCCGCCACTGTAGGCCGTCTGCAGCGCGTTCGCGTTGAGGTCGCAGTCGGGGTCGACGACCGGCGCCTTCAGGTCGCTGTACCGGTCGGGGTCGTCGAACCCCGACGCCGAGAGCACGAAGTGGTCCGCTATCTCCCCCAAGTCGTCGGTGCCGAAGTCGTTCTCCTGCGGGGAGTCCCAGTCCTCCTCGGTCGCGTCCGAGTACTCCGGTTCGTGGACGTCGTAGTCGGTCATGTACAGTCGCCTCTACGCTCGTCCGTTCGGTAACGGACGTCCTTGCACTATCATGTGGGGTCGAACGGGCCGTCGGCCCAGAGTTCGGAGCCGGTACTGGGCCGCTTCCGGCGCCGGTGCGGGCCGGACGACCGCCCCGCGGCGCTGACCCGGCGGTTGCAGGCGCGACGACTACCCGCGTACCGCTGGTAGTCCTGACTGCAATGTCAGCAAAGTTCACCGACGACGACCGCGACAAACCGGTCTACACGTCCAGCGGCGACCGCATCGGAACCGTCAACGACGTCAACGACGACACTGCGAGAGTCCACCGCGACGAGAATACCGACGAGGGCATCTTCGACAAAGTGAAAGACGCCCTCGGGTGGGATGACGACTCCAACGAGCACGACCTCCGGAGCGACGACGTCGACCGACGCGAGGACGACGGCATCTACCTCCGCGATCACCGCTGACGGGTCGACGGCGGTTGCGAATCCCCTCGTTCTTTCGCGGCGTCCGGTAGTCGACCGAAGTCCTCGGGCCTCGCTGTGCGATCCCCTTGATCAGCATCCCGCACGGACCGCTATCGGTGTCGCTTCGCTGAACACGACAGCGGGTGTGGCGAGATTCGAACCGGAGCGAGATTCGCTTCGCTCGTCTCACGGGGTTCGGACTCCGGACCCGTTCGCTCTTCGCGTCCGCTCGTCGCAGAACGGGCGTGGCGGGATTCGAACCCGCGATCGAGGAGTTAGGAACCCCTCGCCCTGTCCACTAGGCCACACGCCCCGGCCGGCAGAGGGGTAGGGACAGAGAAGTCAGTTCTGCTTTTCGGTCTCGGCTTCGGCCGTGGTCTCGGCCTCGGTCGTCGGCTCCTCGGTGGTCGTCTCGGCCCCGGTGGAGGTCTGGGTCTCGGTGGCGGTGGTTTCAGGAGCGGTCGTCCCGGTCCCGGTCTCAGCGACCGCCTCGCCCTCGGTCTCGCCTTTCATCTCCTGGAGCTCCTGCTCGACCTGCTCGCGGCCCTTCTTGAACTCGCCCATCGCTTGTCCGCTCGAGCGGGCCAGTTTCGGGAGCTTGTTCGCCCCGAACAGGAGCACGACGATGAGCAGGACGACGAAGATCTCGATTCCGCCGGGGAGCCCGGGGAACAGCGGTGCCATTGGCATGAGTCTAACCGCACCTTACCCACTCCAGATTATAGGCCTTTTGCTCGGTACTCATTCGCACGGCGGGCCGTCGCCTCGCTCGCGGACGGCGGTGAGCGGTGCCGGATGGGGGAAGTATATGCGCGCGGCGGGCGAACGGTGGGATATGGTCGAAGAAGGCGACTCCGCGCCCGACTTCACTGCACCGCTCGCGACCGGCGACGACGTCGAGACGTTCGAACTCTCGGCGGCGCTGGAAGACGGTCCCGTGGTCCTCGCGTTCTTCCCCGGGGCGTTCACCAGCGTCTGCTCCCACGAGATGTCCACGTTCCGGGACCGCATGGACGACTTCTCGGAGCACGGACAGCTCTACGGCGTCAGCGTCGACTCGCCGTTCGCGCTCAACGCCTTCCGCGACGAACTCGACTTGAACTTCCCGCTGATCAGCGACGCGAACCACGAACTGGTCGAGCGCTACGACGTCTCGATGGACTTCGCGGAACTCGGTGTCGAGAACATCGCCAAGCGGGCCGTCCTCGTGATCGACGAGGACGGGACGGTGACGTACGCCTGGGTCAGCGACGACCCCTCGGTGGAACCCGACTACGAGGAGGTCGCGGACGCCGTCTCGGCGGCCTAATAGTACACCCGAAGCGACTTTTGCACTCCGGCCCGCCTCTACCGTATGAGCGACGCCGAACGCAGTGACGGCGGCCGGACCTACGAACCGGACGCCGAACACGCCTTCCCCGACGAGCGGCTCAACGAGGTGCTCGCGTATCTCGACGACGACGAGGAGGTCACCGCCTACCTGGAGGCCCAGAACGTCAACGCCGTCGACAGGAAGGGGTACAACGACCACGGCAAGAAACACATCAGCATCGTCCGCAACCGGGCGCTCTGTCTCTACGACCTCCTGAAGGCCGGCGGCGTCGAGTTCAACGGCGCCGACCAGCAGGGACTGGAGGAGGCCGACGAGGCAGTGATCGTCGCGCTGGCCGCCGAACTCCACGATATCGGGCACGTCGTCCACCGCGACGACCACACCTACTACTCCATCCCGCTGGCGTCGGACCTCCTCGATCGGATCCTCCCGGAGTTCTACGGCGTGGCCGGCGCGGTCCGGATGAAGGGGGAGGTGCTCCACGCCATCCTCTGTCACCACACCGAGGAGAAACCGCTCACCCGCGAGGCGGGGGTCCTCCGGATCGCCGACGGGCTGGACATGGAGCGGGGACGGTCGCGGATGCCCTACGAGCGGGGCGGTCGCGGCATCAACACCCTCTCGAGCCAGGCGATCCGGGAGGTGAGCCTCCGAGAGGGCGACTCGGCGCCCGTCCTCGTCGAGATCGAGATGACCGACGCCGCCGGCGTCTACCAGGTCGACGAGCTCCTCAAGTCGAAGCTCGAGGGGTCGCTGGTCGACGACCAGATCCGGATCGTCGCGGTCAACATCCACGAGGGCGGCGAGCAGCTCGTCGAACGCATCGAACTCTGAGCCGGGATCGACCGCGGCTCTCCCTCCGTCGGTCGCTCCGGC
Organism: Halobacteriales archaeon QS_5_70_17; assembly: GCA_003021975.1. GTDB lineage: Archaea > Halobacteriota > Halobacteria > Halobacteriales > Haloarculaceae > Halomarina. Next base: position 19,934 of record PXRR01000048.1, read on the forward strand.
GGTCCGACCGCTCCGGGCCCGGATCCCGGTGCCGGCCGCGGTGTGCGAGTCCCTTTCGTACTGTCCCTCGATTGATGGATTTAACAGCGTCCCGGTCCTCGATCCGGCTATCGTGTCCCGCGGATCGCTGGGCGTCCTGAGAGACCGGGAGTTCCTCGCGCTGAGCGGTACGGCCTTCGCCCGCGCGCAGGCGTACTCGACGATCGCCATCGCGCTCGCGCTGTACGCCGACGCCTTCGAGACGACCGGGACCGTCGAGGGGCTGTTCGCCACGGCCTTCGCCCTCGCCCAGCTGGTGATCGTGCTCCCGCTGGGCCGGTACGTCGACACGCACAACGCCAAGCGTGTCCTCCTCGCGGGACTCGGCCTCAACGCCCTCGTGTTCGTGGGGTTCTCGCAGGTGTCCTCGGTGACCGACGTGATCCTGATGCGGGTGCTCCAGGGAGTCGGCGCCTCGGTCCTCTGGATCACCGGGTCGGCGGTCGTCGGCGAGATCAGTCCCGACGGCGAGCAGGGCCAGTGGCTCGGGACGTACAACCAGGTCGGCGCGTTCTCCTCGCTGGCCGGCGACCTCGTCGGCGGGTTCCTGCTCGCGGTCTACGGCTTCGGCGTGGCCTACGCCGCGCTCACGGCGGTGACCGTCGGCGCGACGCTCCTCCTGCTCGCCTCCCTCCGGGACGACCCGGGCGGGCGGACCGACCCGGAGTCGGCGACGGGCGTCGAGACCCTCGGGGCGCTCCTCGACCGGACGGCGATCCGGGCGCTGGTGGTCTTCCGGTTCGGACTCAGCTTCGGGAAGATGGCGGTGATCCTCTTCCTGCCGATCTACGCCGGGACGCGCTTCGGCATGAACGCGTTCCTCATCGGGGGGATCCTCGCGGGGGGGAAGGTGACCAAGGGGCTGACGCAGGGGTTCGTCGGCGGCTACACGGACCGCGTCGGCCGGAAGCACTACTTCGTGTTCGTCGGGGCGGTGGTCTACGCCCTCGGCGCGCTGACGATCCCGCTGGCGGAGTACGCTCCGCTCGTGTTCCCAAGGGTGACCGTCGCCGGATACACGATCGTTCCGGCCTTCTTCGTCCTGTTCTGCGCCTACGGGATCTGCGGCGTCGCCGACAGCATCCGCCTGCCGGCGAGCATGGCGCTGTTCGTCGAGGAGGGCGAGCAGTTCGAGGCGGTCGGCGCCAGCATGTCGCTGCGCTCGATCGCCTGGAAGGTCGGCCAGATCACCGGCCCCGTCACCGTCGGCGCCGTCTGGGACGCGACCGGGGTGCTGACGGCGTTCGGAATGGCGGCGGGGCTGATCGTCGCCGCGTCGCTGGCGTTCGCCGGCCTGTACGGCGCCGGACCGACACCGACCGGCGCCGCGAGGACCACCCGAGTGCCCCCACGACTCCCTCGCTCGGGCCTGGTGCTTCCGGCGTCGGGAGCTAAAACGAGTAGTCGTCGTCGGGCTGGTCCTGCATGGCGGGGTCCTGCTGGTCGTCGACGGCCTGCGTGAACAGGTCCTCGCCAGCCTCTTCGGGGGCCTCCTCCTCGGTGTCGTACGCCGAGACGCCCATCGTGAGCAGCTCTTCGACGGCCTGCTCGCGGTTGAGGAACTCGCCTTGCTCGACCAGGCGGTCTATCTGGTTGTCGATCCGGTCGGGCAGCGACATCTCTACTTTCGGCATGGGACCGGCTACGTCCCGGAGGGGATTAAACCTGGGTTCGGGACGGCGTGGAGAGGGTCGAACCGGGAGCGGTCGGTAGGCGGCCGGAGAACCCGGTCAGCCGTTCGGTCTCTTCGACTTCGCGGCGAACACGTAGCCCCACAACCCCGAGAGGGCGAACGCGCCGATCGCCGACCGGAGGCAGGCCCAGCGAGCCGAGCGCAACGCCGTTGACGGCGAGACAGGCCGCCGTGGGGTCCGGGGGACCACGCGGCCACGTCGTCGCCGGA
>PXRR01000049.1 GCA_003021975.1 Halobacteriales archaeon QS_5_70_17
CTTCCGTTTCGCTCCTCCAGATACCCCGCTGCCGTCGGGGCGTCGACGTGATCGCGGACGTCGTCCTCGGGGTGGTCGAGTTTCTCCCCGATCGCGTCCACTTCGGCGGATCCGCTCCGTTCGGCGTGCTGGTAGATCCGCTCGCCGTCCGCTGACCCGAAGGTCGGTCGTTCCAGTAGCTCCGTGAGCGGTAGTAACGACGACGCGGTGCTTATTCCTTGTTGATTGTTACCAGTAATCCCGGCGCGCGTCGATCTCCGGCGCCGTTTGGCGCGGGTCAGGGACGGAGTCGACCGATCTCCGGGACCTGGCGGCGTCGCTGAGGGGTGCGAGAGGGCCCCGAGAACAAGCGGCCGCGATCACCGCGAGTGGCAGCGCGTCCCGGCCGGGTATCCCGTGGTCACTCCAGACACGGACGGACGTACTCCGGCGGATCGGCCCGATCGTACGTCCAGAAGTCCCGGCTCGACTTCGACTCCGCGAGGTAGTTGCGGTAGTTCTCGATCACCTCCTCGGTGGTCGTCGCCGGGTCGTGGACGCGGAACTCCTCGGCCATCGCTGACGGCTGAACCGCGTACCCGGCCTCGGGGAGATGCTCGAAGGCGAGCGAGTAGTGCTCGTTGAGCGTCCGGAAGGAGGCGTGGTACTTCTCGGCGCCGTACCGGCGGCGGTACTCGGCGTGACACGCCGCGGTGAGCGCGTAGGCGTCGAGCCAGTTCGCCAGCGAGCGGCCCGCCCACAGGGTGATCGGGTGGTTCTCGTGGGTGGTACCGTACTCCGTGTCGGCGCCGTGCTCGGCGAGCGCGGTCAGGAGGAACTGGGCGGACTCGCGGACCTGGTTGTGAGTGTACGTGTCCGGGTACGCGCGGGCGTTGGCCTCGGGATCCGCGTGGAAGCGAAAGAGGTTCACGCCGGAGTTCGGGACGCTACCGGCGTAACGGTGGCGACGCTGGGGCCCGTTCGCACCGACAGTGCCGGCCGCCCGGACGACCGGCGTCTCACACAGCCAGCGCGATGTCGACGACCATCATGACGACGAACCCGGCGACGAACGTCAGCGTCGCGGCGTCCTCGTGGCCGTGCCCGTGGCTGGCGGGGACCATCTCGCGGAAGACGACCGCCATCATCGCCCCCGCGGCGAACCCGGCAGCGGGCGGGAACAGGTCGGTGATGACCGAGACCAGTCCGAAGCCCAGTACGGCCGCCAGCGGTTCGGGGATTCCCCCCGAGAGCGTCGTGTACAGCGCGGTCTTCGGTTTCGAGACGCCTGCCGAGACGGCGGGCACGGCCATCGCGAACCCGTCGGGAACGTTCTGGACGGCGATGGCAAACGCCAGCGCGAGTCCCAGCGTCTCCTCGCCGCTGGCGAAGGCGATGCCCACCGCCAGTCCCTCCGGGACGTTGTGGATGGTGATCGCCGCCCCGATCAGCAGCGCGCGCCGCAGGCCGTTCTCCTCGAAGACGGACATCCCCTCCCGGTGCTCGCCCGCGAACTCGAGGTGGAGATGCGGGAGGACCGCGTTCGCCGCCAGCAGGAAGGCCCCGCCGCCGACGATGCCGACCCCCACCTCGGGGAGCGTTCCGAGTTCCAGGCCGGGGAGGACGAGCGCGAAGACGGCCGCGCCGAACATGATCCCGGACGCGAGGCCGATCGCCGAGTCGTAGACGCGGTGGCTCACCCGGTCGGTGAGAAGCGTCGGGACTGCCCCGAGCCCCGTCGCGCACCCGGCGGCCGTCGCGATGAGGACGACCTCTGGAAGCGACACCATCTGGACGATGAACCGTCTCGAAGCCGTATAAAAACGCCCGTTTTCGGGCTCCGAACGGGCCGACCGCGACGCCCCTGGTTACAGGTGTAGTCGCCGGACGGTCGCGGGTTCACTGTATAGCGATCACGGAAATGGCGCGGGCGACGAACGCCGGAGTATGGTTTCCGATCCCGTCACGATGGTCGCGACGACGTGGCTGTGCGTCCTCGGGTACGCCGTCCTGATGTACTACTGGACGGTCGTCCCGCAGTACGAACGCAACCTGCGGCCGCGGTCGCCCGATCGCGGGGACGATCGACCGGGCGGCTTGAAATAGCAAGCAGGAGTGTCACCCGCTTCCGGCGAGTCCGAGGGGGTATGCCACTGATCATCGGTGCGATCAGGAGCCTGCTGCGACGGATCGTCGACCTCCTCATCTTCATCGTCACGCTCCCGCTGCGGATCATCCGGCGGCTGCTGTAGGGTCAGTCGCCGGCGACCGCCGACCAGGAACCGTCGGAGGAGGCGGTCCCCCGCTCCAGCCCCGCAGTCGGTTCGCCTTCCGTCCGCACCGTCGGCTTGGGGTCCGGCACGGGCGCGCTCGCAGGACGCTCGACCTCGGCCGGATCGAGGTCGGCGGTCCGCCGGCGGACCTCGACCAGCGTCCGCCCGAGGTCGAGTGCCGTCGACAGCGGCGCGACCGTCGATCCGGGCTGGTCGCGCGCCCGCGAGACCGACGACCTCGACGTCCCAGGCGAAGCCGGCCTCGGTAACGTGTCCCCGGAGGCGCTCCCAGGCGTCGGCGCGGATCGCCTTCGCGCCGCACTGGTAGTCGTGGAGTTCGGTCGGCAGAGCCCGCCGGGCCAGCCACGCGAACCCGTCGCCGAGCGCGCGCCGGAGGACGCCCTGGTGAGAACTGACGGTCGCCGCCGGGTGACGCCGCGACCCGACACTGAGGTCCGCTCCCTCGAGTCCGCGGACGACCGCCAGCAGCGACGCGGCGGGCGTGCTCCCGTCGGCGTCCGCGAACGCGAGTCGGTCGGTCTCCAGCGCGTCGAAGCCGTCGCCGATCGCCGCTCCCTTGCCCCGTCGCCGGTCGACGGCGTTGACCGTCCCCGGCGCGTCGGCCAGCCGGGCGAGCGTCTCGGGGGCGGGAGCGTCCACTTCGACGCGGAGGGCGTCGGGAGCGACCGTGCCCTCGAGCGTACGGAGGTACGTCCGGAGCCGGTCGACGTCCGGATCGTACGCCGGGACCACGACGCCGATTGATCCGTCCATGAGCGATTCGTCGGCCCGCTGACGGGTAGTAACCCGGCTGGTAACGCTCTGCGAGCGTCTCGCCGAGAGACGGAAGCGCCCGATTAACTGGGTAGGAGGCGCCTACGACCGTTTCTCTCGATTGGCGACCGGGGGCCGCGCCGGTCGCAGTCCGCCGTCGAGGGGCGGAGCGCCGACCGCACAAGCGTTAGGTCGGTGCCGCGTCTGCCGGTAGACGTGCAAGCGACACTGCTCACCGTCGGCGACGAACTGCTCTCGGGGGACGTCGAGAACACGAACGCGACGTGGCTGGCCCGACAGCTCGCCGCGCGCGGCGTCTCCGTCGAGCGGATCGCGGTGGTCCCCGACGAGGTCGCAGTCATCGCCGACCACGTCCGGCGGTACGCCGACGGCTTCGACGCGGTGATCGTCACCGGCGGCCTGGGGGGGACGCCCGACGACGTGACGATGGACGCCGTCGCGGCGGCGTTCGACCGCTCGCTGACCGCCGACGAGGACGCCCTGGCGGACGTCGAGGAGACCGTCGCGGCCTACGCCGAGGCCAACCCCGACCGGGAGATCGACGTGAACGTCGAGCGCCACGCCTCCCTCCCGGCGGGCGGCCGACCCATCCTGAACCGCGAGGGGCTGTCGCCGGGGTGTGTCCTCGAGAACGTCTACGTCCTCCCGGGGATCCCCCGGGAGATGAAGCCCATGTTCGAGTCGGTCGCCGACGAGTTCGCCGGCGCGGTCCGCACGCGGACGCTCCGGACGCCCCTGCCGGAGTCGGAGGTGACGCCGGTCCTCGAGGCCGCCCGGGAGGAACTCCCCGAGGTCGCGCTCGGGTCGTACCCGAACCGCGGGGACGACCCCAACCGGATCAAGATCACCGCCGAGAGCGCGGCGGCCGTCGACGAGGCCGAGGCGTGGCTCCGCGAGCATCTGGCCATCGACGGCGTCGAGGGCGACGGCGGTCCGGGGAGCGGCGCCGCGTGACCGGTGGGGAGGCGTCGGCCACCCCACTCGCCGACGTCACCGGGTGTCCCAGGAGCGGTTCGACGAGTCGGCGTCCTCCGACCCGGTTCCCGGATCGGGCGGCGTCCCCGGCCCGCCGGGGTCCCGGCCGGTCAGCGGCGAGGCGGACCCGCTCGACCGGATGATGTTCAGCGCGGTCATGATGTCGGTCCGGGTCACCAGGCCGACCAGTTCCCCCGACTCGGAGGTGAGGTCCCGCTCGGCGGGGTCGCTCGCGGTGTCCATCACCAGCAGCCGACCGATCCCCGAGGACTGGAGCCGGGAGAGCGCCTCCATCGCGTCCGCCTCGGGGCCGACCGTGATGAGTTCGGTGCTCATGATCTCCTCGACCGTGTAGGCGTCGCGCTCGACCTCGCGGACCGACTCGGCGTCCTCGAGCGTGACCAGTCCCACTACCTCGCCGTTGGCTACGACCGGGTAGCCGGTGTGGCGCTCCCGGAACATCGTCTCCAGCAGTTCCGAGACGCTCGCGTCGGCCGGTACCGTGCTCACCTGCTCGGCGGGCGTCATGATGTCCCGGACGGTGACTCCCTCGAACGCGGCCTTGATCGAGGTCTGCTGGGCCTCCGACGCGGCGCCGATGTAGATGAAGAAGGCGATGCCCACGAGGAAGATGTTGAACCCGCCGAACAGCCCCACCAGGCCGATCAGGATGGCGAAGCCCTTCCCCACCTCGGCGGCCAGCTTGGTCGCGCGGGCGTACGGCCGGTTCCGCGAGAGCAGCGCCCGGAGCACCCGCCCGCCGTCCATCGGGAACGCCGGCAGGAGGTTGAACGCCGCCAGCGCGACGTTTGCGACCGCGAGGTAGCCGACGACGAACAGCGCCGCGCCGACGGCCGCGCCGCCCGCGCTCGCGGGCGGGAGCACGAACAGGGCGATCCAGAACAGGATCCCGAGGGCCACGCTGACCACCGGGCCGGCGAGGGCGATGGCCAGTTCCCGCTTCCAGTCCTCGGGCATCTCGCTGAACTGCGCGATCCCGCCGAAGATCCACAGCGTGATCGACGCGATCGGGAAGCCGTAGCGCATCGCCACCAGCGAGTGACCCAGTTCGTGCAGGAGGACGCTCGCGAACAGCCCTAGTGCCGCGACGAGGCCGAGGGCGTACGGCGCCAGCCCCTCGCCGAGCCGCCCCAGTTCGATCGTCTCGCCGGTCAGTCGACCGATCTGGTCCACCCAGAACGTCGTCTCCGAACCGATGACGTACGCGAAGAGGGGTAACACCAGCAGGAAGGTGAGATCGAGCTTGATCGGGATGCCGAACGCGCTCCCGATACGGAAGCTTCGCATACGCCCCCTACTCGCGGCGCGGTATTAAGCCGTGTCCCGTCAGCGAAACTGCATGCGGCCGTCGAGGTCGAGATCGAGGTCGGGGATCCGCCCCGGACGCGGCCGGCTCCCCGGGAAACGAGCCCCGGAGGGGTCCCGACGTCCGGTTTCGACCCGCGCCGCGAGTCGGACTCCGACGGCGAGCGCGGTCCGTACTCCGGGTAGGTCCGGCGCCAGTCGTCAGGGCTTACTCGGCGGGGGCCCTACCGGGGGTATGAGCGACACCGAGGAGGCGGAGGACGGGGAGTCGGGAGCCGACCCGGGACGGGAGACGGGCCCGGAGCCGCTGATCCGGCGGGCCGAAGACGTCGCGTACGAGTCGGTGGGCGCGGCCGACGGACTGGAGAAGGGCGTGCTCGTGGGCGAGGCCGACGGCGCGCCGAACCTCGCGATCCGGCGGTTCACGCTCGCTCCCGGCGGCGAAGTGCCGAGACACACCAACGAGGTCGAACACGAGCAGCACGTCCTCGAGGGGGAGTACGTCGTCGGGATCGGCGACGAGGAGCACGCCGTCTCGGCGGGCGACTC
>PXRR01000050.1 GCA_003021975.1 Halobacteriales archaeon QS_5_70_17
CGCTCTCCCGCGCCCTCACTTCCCATACTGCACCTCCGCCGCGGTCGTCGGGTCGGACACCGAGAGGTCGCGGTCGATCCGCTCGCGGTAGGCCGCGCGGTTCTCGACCCCGTGGATCCACTCGTCGGCCCACTCCGCGAAGCCGCCGCCGCGGGTCGCAGCCGCGTACTCCACGTAGAACTCGTTGTCGCGGTCGTACCGCCCCGCCACCGGCGAGGGGTGGGCGCCGAAGGGGACCTCGACGACGGCGTCGACCTGCTCGCGGGTGATCCGGGTTCTGCTCGGGTCGCTCTTGATCACCGACGGCTCGACGACCTCCTCCGCGGTCACCAGCACGCGGTCGGCGGCCCGGACCGCCTCCATCGCGACTCCGGTGTTGCCCCACGTGTGGGCGTCGCCGGTCGGCGCCGCCCGCTGGACGTGGACCACGGCCCAGTCGGGGCGATCGCTGGCACCTGGACGATCCGCTCGCCCTCGAAGGGGTCCTCGGTCGTCCGGAAGTGGGGTTCGGCGGCGACGTCGCTGCCCAGCAGCGACCGCGTCGGGAGGTAGGGGACGCCCAGCGCCGCGGCCTGCAGCGCCAGCGCGATCGAGAAGTTCGAGTGGTTCTCGACGGTCACTTCGTCGCTCTCGACGGCGGCCCGGAAGTTGTAGCCGCTGCCGGCGCTGACGTTCCCGACCCACGCGGCGCGGATCCGGTCGACCAGTCCCGCGCCGACGAGCTGGTCGAATAGGATATCGCTGATCGGGCCGATCAACGTCAGGTCGTCGGTCCCCTGCCGGAGGAGTTCGTGGCCCGCCGCGAACGGGATCGCGTGTTCCAGGGCGAGTCCCGCAGCGACGGAACTCCCCGCGTCGATCCGGGAGACGGCCTCGGCCATCCCGGTGGTCTTGTCGATCGGCACACGCGAAGGCCTCGCCCCCCAGTATAAGACGTGGGCCTCGATGGCACGACTCGCACCGAGGACCGCCGACCGGGAATCGCAGCGCTCGCCGTCGACGATACCTTTAAATGCAAGCTATGCTCTGTAATGATCATCGACCATGGATAGACGATCGTTCCTCAGGTCCGGGGGTGCGGCCGCGGGCGTCGGGCTGCTCGCCGGGTGTGCCCGACTCGGTGGCGACAGTGGCAACGGCGACAGCGGCGGCGACAGCAACGGCGGTGGCGGCGAGGGTAACGACACCGGCGGCAACGACACCGGCGGTGACGGCGGAGGGGGGAGCGACGAGGCGATCGCCATCGGCGCGCTCGAACCGCTGTCGGGGAACTTCACTCCCTGGGGGGAGGCCCACCGGGCAGGGCTGGAGTTCGCGATCCAGGAGGTCAACGCCGACGGCGGCGTCCTCGACCGAGAACTCGAACTGGTCGTCGAGGACACCGAGAGCGACGCGACCGAGGCGGACTCGATCTTCCGACGGCTGGCCGAACAGGAGGGCGTCGTCGCGGCGACCGGTCCGGTCTCCAGCGACGTGGGCATCCGGACGGCCCGAACCGCCGAGGACCTTGAGATCGCGAACATGCTCCACATGGCCGGCTCCGACGAGGTGCTGACCCGCGACAGCCGGTACACCTTCCGCGTGGGGCTGGTCCCGGCGCCGACGATGATGCGCGCGCAGGCCCAGCTCGTCGAGGACGCCGGCTACGAGCGGGTCGGGGCGATCATCGGCGACTACGCCTGGGGGCAGGCGGTCAAATCCAGCATCCAGGAGTTCTTCCCCGTCGACGTAGCCATCGAGACGGCGCCGCTGGGCGCCGACGACTTCAAGCCGTTCATCCGGAACATGCCCGACGGCCTCGAGATGATGGTCGCAAGCGGCCACCCTCCGGGGTCGCTGACCATCATGGGCCAGCAGTTCGAACTCGGCTACGAACCCGAGATTACCACGGGACCGAGCATCCCGCCGGCGACGGTGTTCGGCGCGCTCGGCGAGACGGCGACCCGCGGGTTCACCCACGTCCACCAGACCGACGTCTACTCCCAGGAGTTCGTCGACATCGCCAGCCGATTCACTCGACGGACCCCGTCGAGATCGCCGACGCGATCCGAAACATCGAGTTCGACACCATCTTCGCGAACCCCATTCAGTACACCGAGTGGGGCGAACTCGACAACCAGCGCCAGCTCTACAGCACCATCGACACGGGCGCGCCGGAGTACTACCCCGACGGGGAGTGGAAGCTCGTCGAGGAGTTCCGGACCGACCCCCTCGAACCCTACGACCCGGGGAACTGATCGCCCGGCTACCGATGATTCCGAAAGCTACAGGCCGGCGCGGACCGCCGGGGCGAGCATAATGGGGGCACACGGCACACTCCTGCAAGTCGACGTCGGCCAGCTGATCGGCGTGACCGTCGACGGCATCGCGTTCGGCCTGTTCCTGACGCTCCTCGGCGTCGGAATCACGCTCGTCTTCGGTCTCGGCGAGGTGCTGAACCTCGCGATCGGGATGTTCGCCGTCGTCGGGGCGCTCGCGGCGGTGACACTGACCGGCGCCGGCGTGAGCGTGCCCGTGGCCGCGGTCGCAGGCGTGCTCGCCGTCGGCGTCCTCGGGCTGATCGTCGACCGGACGCTGCTGTCGCTGGTCTACCGATCGGAGGGCGAGGAGCGCATTCTGCTGGGCATCTTCGTCACTCTCGGACTCACGATCCTCATTGAGGGAGTGCTGTTCGTGTTCTACCCCTCGTCGTACAGCCTCCCCGTCAGCTTCGGGGTGGTCCGGACGGGCGTCATCTCGCTGAGCGCCTCCTCGCTTCTGACCATCGGGGTCGCGGCGGTGGTGCTCGCGGCCCTGTTCGCGTTCCTGCGGGGGACGTTTCTCGGACAGGCGACCCGCACCGTCTTCCAGGACGAGACCGGGGCGCTGTTGGTCGGGGTCGACCCCCGGCGCGTCCGCTCGCTCGTGTTCGTCCTCTCGGCGCTGGTCGCCGGCGTCGCGGGGGTGACCTTCGCCGTCGGCGCGCCGGTGCAGGCGACCAGCGGTTTCGAGTTCACCGTCTTCGCGCTGATCGTCTCGATCGTGGGGGGCGTCCGCAGCGTCGAGGGGGCCGTCGCCGCCGGCCTGATGCTCGGGCTGGTGATCACCTACGCGAACTTCTTCATCGGCTCGTTCGTCGCAAGCATGATCCTCTTTCTCGTGGCCATCGTCGCGCTGCTCGCGAAACCGGAGGTGGTTGCGTGAGCGAGTACCGCCGGATCGGCGCCGTCGCCGCCCTCCTCGCGCTCGTTCCGTTCGCGCTCGGCGTCAGCAACTACGCCATGCGGATCGCGGTGCTCGTGCTCGTGTTCTCGCTGCTGGCGGTCGCGCTGAACGTCGTGTTCGGCCACACCGACCAGCTGTTCCTGTTCGTGGGCGGGCTGGCCGGCGTCGGCGCCTACACGACGGGTTCGTCAGCTGGATCGCCGCCAAGCGGAACTTCACCGTCATCCTCATCTCGATCCTGACGCTGAACCTCCAGCTTGCGTCCGTGGAGTTCTTCGTCGGCGCGCGGTCGATCACCCGCGGGTCGACCGGCTTCCCGTTCGACGGGCTGCTCCTCCGGGACGTCGCCGACACGCTGGGGATCGGCCGACTCGTCGTGCTCTACTGGTTGCTCGTGGCGCTACTGACGCTCTCGCTGGTGGGCTACGTCCGTCTGATCGACTCGAAGTACGGCGTCGCGTTCGACGCTATCCGCGAGGACGAGACCGCCGCCGAGTCCATCGGCGTCGACGTGATCCGCTACAAGACCATCGCAGGGACGCTCGCGGGCGCCCTCATCGGCCTGACGGGCGTCACCTACGTGAGCCTCGAGGGGTACGTCACGCCCTCGCTTTTCACCTTCCTGCAGGTGGACGTGCTCGTGCTCATAATGCTGATCGTCGGCGGGCTGCGCACGACCCTCGGTCCGGTCGTAGGCGCGACGGTGATCGTCCTGCTCCGCGAATTACTGTCGCGCACGACGGAGTACCGCACGGCCGTCTTCGGGGCGCTGCTGATCGTCCTCTTCCTGTACTTCCGCAGCGGGATCGTCCCCGCGGTGGCGGACGCGGCCGGGCGATTCCGAGGGAGAGGGAGCCAACCGGACGCCGAGGCGGCGACGGAGTCCGGACCGGGGTCAGAGCCGTAGCTGGCGTCCCCGACCCAGTACCCGCTCCGAGTCCGCAATCCCGCATCCCTGGTCGCGCTGGCGGGGGTGCGACGCCGACCGTCTCGACCGTTCCGTGAAAACCGGCGGCGCGCTACAGGTACGCGCGCTGGATGTGGTCGCTCTCGAGGAGGGCCGGGCCGGCGTCCTCGGCGACGAACTCGCCGTTCTCCATGAGGTGGGCCCGGTCTGCGAGTCCCAGCGCGCGGTGGACGTGCTGCTCGACGAGCAGCACGGTCGTCTCCTCGCTGATCTCCTCGATCTTCTCGAACATCGCGTCGGTGATCTGGGGGTCGAGGCCCTCGCTGGGCTCGTCGAGCGCGAGGATCCGCGGGTCGGCCATGAGCCCTCGGCCGAGCGCGAGCATCTGCTGTTGTCCGCCGCTCATCGATCCCGCGGTCTGCTCGCGGCGCTCGTCGAGGATGGGGAAGGTCTCGTAGACGTCCGCCAGCCGCTCGTCGATGCCCTCTCGGCGGGTGTACGCGCCCATCCGGAGGTTCTCCTCGACGGTCATCTCCTTGAAGAGGTTCCGGCCCTCGGAGACGTGGACGAACCCCCGCTCGACGACGTCCGTCGGCGACAGCGTCGCGATGTCCTCTCCCCAGACGGTGATCGTGCCGTCGTCGATCGGGTGGATGCCCGAGAGCACCTTCAGCAGCGTGCTCTTGCCGGCGCCGTTGGGACCGACGATGGCGACGACGCCGTCGTCTTCGCTGATCCGGAAGGAGAGGTCCCAGATCACCTGGATGGTCCCGTAAGAGACGTCGACGTTCTCGGCGACGATCACGCCGACTCACCCAGGTAGGCCGCCTTCACGCGCTCGTCGCGCTGGATCTCCTCGGGGGGGCCCTCGGCGATCTTCTCGCCGCTGTCGAGGACGATGATCCGGTCGACGGTGCCCATGATGGCGTCCATGATGTGCTCGATCCAGAACACCGAGATCCCCCGCTCGTCCCGGATCCGGCCGATGACGTCGGTCAGTTCCGCGATCTCGCCGGGCGTCAGCCCGCTGGCGATCTCGTCGAGTAGGAGGAGCCGCGGGTCGGTGGCCAGCGCCCGCGCGAGTTCGAGTTGCTTGCGCTGGGCGATCGGGAGGCTCCCCGCGAGGTCGGCGGCGCGGTCGGCGAGACCGATGAACGCCAGCGCCTCGCGGGCGCGCTCCTCGGCGACCGCCCGGTCGGGGTTGGGTTCGGTCCCGAAGGTCGCGCCCGCGACGACGTTCTCGAGGACGGTCATCTCGTCGAGCGTCCGGACGATCTGGAACGTCCGGACGACACCCTCGCGCGCGATGGAGTGGGGCTCGGCCCCGGTCAGTTCGGTGCCGTCGAACTCGACGGACGTCCCCCCGTCACCGCGGTAGACGCCGGCGATGACGTTGAACAGCGTCGTCTTCCCAGCGCCGTTCGGGCCGATCAGGCCGACGATCTCGGCGTCGCCGATCTCGAAGGTGACGTCGTCGACCGCCACCAGCCCCCCGAACTCCTTGCGGGCATCTGTCACGGCTAGCATGCGTCTCTACCCTACCAGTCGTTCCCAGGGGCATAACGCTTTCTCGGCCCTGCGCGGTCGCGCTCACTCCAGCGTGGGCGTACGACTGGTGGCAGGCGCGCTGTCCACCGATCGTTCCCGGGTGCGACTGCGGCGTCGGGCACCGGTGGGACCCCACGGTCCGCTACACCGCGTCCCGACCGGGGCGCGGAACGCGCGACCGCCGCGAACTGCGCATCGAAGGGACGAGCCGCGGCCAGCGTCGGGGGCCCGGGGAATCCGCTCGCTGCGCCGACAGTCACCGCTCGGCGGGCGGGAGCCGGACCCGGTCGGCAGTCGGCTCGTCGAGGGACAGCTGCATGCCCAGCTCCGAGGCGCCCCGCTCGACGACCTCGAAGGCGACGTTACGGCTAACCCTGACGGCCCGCCGGTTCCCCGTCGAGACGTTGACCCGGAGCGTGTCGTGGCCGCGGTCGGCCGCGCGGGCGATCGCCTGCCGGACCAGTCCGATCCCGATCCCCCGGTCCCGGTAGCGCCCGTCGACGAAGATCATGAACAGCGGCTCGGCGCCGGTCGCCGGCGTCACGGCGATGTGACCGGCGACCTCGCTCCCGGCGTCGGCGACGAGGTTCCAGCCCCCCGCGAGCAGCGACGCGAGCCACTCCCGGCGCCGCCCGGGCGAGGCCGGCGGGACGCCCATCGTCCGGTCGGCCGGATCGAGGCGCTCGTACATCGCGAGCAGCGACACGAGGTCGTCCTCGCCGTCCCCGACGGGCCGGACGACGAGGCCCTCCCCCTCGCCGCCCACGAACCGGGGACACCGCGGCGGGCAGTGGGGCGTGCCGTCGCACGCCGAGTGATCCCAGCCGGAGCAGGCGTCGGCCGAATCGGCCCCGCCGACGTCGCCGGGTGCACCGGGGGTATCGGACGCGTCGAAGCGTGGCGTACTCGACTTCGGATCGGAGGGGGGATAGTTCCTCGCCGGAACACGTTCGGGACCGTCGGCTCGGCCGGGAGGATGGGAGGGATTTACGTGACCGCCGCCGCCACTTCGTGGCGATGAACGTCTGTGTACTCGGCGCGGGGACCATGGGCAGCGGCATCACACACGTCGCCGCCGCGAGCGGCCACAACGTCCGCCTGCGCGACATCGAGCGAGAGTACGTCGACGACGGCCTCGAGACGATCCGGTCGACCGTCGAGGGCGGCGTCGAGCGCGACAAGCTCACCCGCGAGGAGGCCGACGCAGCCCTCGACCGCATCGAGGGGTACACCGACCTCGCGGCCGCACTCGAGGGAGTCGACCTCGTCGTCGAGGCGGTCCCGGAGGACATCGACCTGAAACGGGGGACCTTCGGCGACGTCGAGGACCACGTCGCCGGGGACGCCGTCGTCGCGACCAATACCTCCTCGCTGTCGGTCACGGAGATCGCGAGCGCGCTCGATCGGCCCGGGCGGGCGGTCGGCCTCCACTTCTTCAACCCCGTCTACGTCATGGACCTCGTGGAGGTGGTGGTCGCCGAGCAGACGACCGACGCGACGCTCGCGACCGCCCGCGAGTTCGTCGACGGCCTCGGGAAAACGGTCGTCGAAGTCGACGACGCTCCCGGCTTCGCCTCCTCTCGGCTGGGCGTCGCGCTGGGCTGTGAGGCCATGCGGATGGTCGAGAGCGGCGTCGCGAGCGCGGAGGACATCGACGCCGCGATGGAACTCGGCTACAGCCACCCGATGGGACCGCTCGAACTGACGGACGTCGTCGGCCTCGACGTCCGCCTCGACATCCTCGAGTACCTGCGGGAGGAACTCGGCGAACGGTTCCGTCCGCCCCAGGTCCTCAAGCGGAAGGTCCGGGCCGGAAAGCTCGGGCGGAAGACCGGCGAGGGGTTCTACGTCTGGGAGGACGGCGAGGCGGTCCGGCCCGCCGACGAGGGCTGACCGTCGGCGGGACCCGTCGCTCGTCTGCGGGCCGTAGCGTTAACTGTCCGTTGCCCCTGAGTCGAACTATGACTGACGACGGCGAGGGCTTCGTCGAGAACGTGCCCCTCACGCGGGTCTTCGGGCTCCACCCCCGGACGCGGATCGTCGCCGCGATGCTCACCGACCCGGGCGACGGTCTCGAGGCGTTCACCGAGAACGAACTCCGGCGGATCGCCGGGCTGGACGAGGCCGAGTGCTCGGAGGCGCTCGACGCGCTCCTCGAAGCGGGCATCGTCGAGCGGACGGACGGTGACGCGCTCGACGGACCGGGCTACCGGCTTCCCCCGGACCGACCACCGACCGACGCCGTCTTCGAACTGAACGAGCGACTCGCCGAGCACTTCCAGGGAGACCCGTAGCCGGCGCCGCGCTGCGAGGACGGCGTGATCGGACACACGAGGGAACGGCGCCAGTACAACCCCGCGCCCCGGACAGCGACGCGGCGATCGCTCAGAGCCGCCAGCTCGCGATCCGGGTCCGTCGGCTGTGCTCGGTCGACCAGTAGAGTTCGACCACCGACCCCTCGCTGGCGCGCACGACTCCCCGGTCGCCCTCGACGATCACGTCGGGCCACGCGACTGCGCGCTCGGTGCCGTTGACGGCGACCGCGAGGTGCTCGCGCTCGACCGGTTCGCCGCCGGCGTGCGCGACCCGGACGTGGCTCTCGTTTACCCGCTCGGCCGTCCAGTTCGCGTCCGGCGGCGAGGGGCCCGCTCCCGGAGCGCTGACCGCGGCGAGGACCACGGTCCCTACCGCGGCCACCACCGCGAGCGCGAGGCCGACAGCGACGATGTCGAGGATCCTGTCGCCGTTCATCCGAGTCGCCACCCGCTTGGCACGGGGGGAGCAAGAAGGTGACTCCGGGAGACAGACCTCTCCGAAGGCGCGACCGGCAGGCCGGTACTGGCTGTCCGAGGTTTCGAGACTACTTCAAATCTGCTAGTATAAACTATCTCTGGTATATCTCCGTTCGAGTCAGCTTCTCCGCGACGCGCCAGCCGACGCCCCGTCTGCGGACTGCTCGCGGTGAGAACCGACAGCGCTCGGCTGGACGGGGCCGGAAACGGCCTCTGACCGGAATTCCGCTCACCGACGGTCGACGTCACTGACCGTCCGCCGATCGAGGGCGGCGTCCCGAACGACGTCGAGTCGATCCGTGAATCGACGACTCCGGGAACAGACCGACGCTCTCGACGCGACAGCCGCGAAGTCGCCGGCGGCCACCGGCGAGGGCACGGACCGGTCCAGGAAATTTCGCGTGGACGACGGGCGAGACAGGTCAGCTCCCGACCAGAGCTATACTAAATTTTCCTGGTAAATCACTCTAATTACCATTTTTCTTATATCTTATCGCCGGGGGCCGGGAACCGGACTGTGAGTTCGACCGGCCGGTGGCCGAGAGTCAGCGGTGGGGTCGAACCCGCCCTGGACCCGGCGGCTCCTTTTGCTGGTTCCCGTGCCGTAGTAGTAGTCGGCTGTCACGTACGAACGTGTACGGAATCACCGAACGGAAGGTCAGGTTCGGCGAACTCGCCGGAGCGCTGGTCGGCGGTCCGGCGTGGTTCGACTGGCAGCTGATCGCCACGCAGACCGTCGTCGAGGCCTTCGGGTTCCCCTTCGAGGAGATCCTCGCCGACGACGGCATCCCCTTCGCGCCGGTCGCCGTCGGGACGTCGGTCGAGCGCTACCCGACGGTCGGCGAGAGCGTCGCCGTCCACGTCGTCCCCGTCGACGTCGGCGAGACCAGCGTCGAACTCCTCTACGAGGTCGAGGACGGGACCGGCGAACTGCTCGCGACGGCGCGGATGACCCACGTTACTATCGGCGCTGGTGGCGACTCGCTCCCGCTGCCGGAGACGGTGCGATCGAACGTCCGGGACGCGCAGGTCGACCGATCGCCGTCGGTCGGTCCCGACGAGAGCGACGAGTGCGAGGACGGTGATCGGCCGCTGGCCTCCTTCGAGTCCGCGACGCGGATCCGCCGCCCGCACAGCGAGGGCGCCGATCTGGCGTACTTCGAGGAGTACCCGCGACTGGCCGACGTCGCGCTCGAGGAGCACCTCGAATCGCGGGGGACGCCCCTCGGCGAGTTGCGCGGTCCGACCGAACCGTTCCGGCCCCGCGACTGGCGGTGGTCGTTCCGATCGCCGGTCCCCTACGAGTCGACGCTCCGCGTGACCTGCGACGTCCTCGCCGCCGACGCCGGGACCGTCCGGGTGGCCCACACGTTCACCAGCGACGGCGAGGTCAGCATCGAGGGCGTCACGGAGTACGGTTGCTTCGACCGGTCCGGAGAGCCGGTCGCTTTCGACGACGCGGCGTTGACGGCGCTCGCGGAGTGAGCCGGCGGCTCCGGCCGGCGCCGGGACCCGCCCGACATTAATTCGCCCGACTCCGAGGCGGAACGGGTTTACCACTCCGACGAGAGGTTCCGGTAGTGGATCGAAGCGATCTCTCGCTGCCGGTTCCCGTCCCGGACCGGGGCCGCGTCGCCTGGTGGGTATTCACGCTGGCGCTGGTCGCGATACTGGCCGGTATCCTCTATGCCTTCCTGGGGACGTTCGTCCTCGGCCTGTTCGTCTACTACGCGACGCGACCGGTCTTCGATCGCCTGGATCGCATCGGTCAGCGGAGCCTCCGGGCGATGGCCGCCCTGCTGATCGTCGCGCTTCCGGTGCTGGTGTTGATCGCGTACACGGTGACCATCGGGATCCGTGAGCTCTCGGCGCTGGCCGGGACGGACATCTCGGCCTACCAGGAGTTCCTCCAGCCGTACGTCGACCTCTCGGGCGCCCAGAACCCGAGCGACCTGCTCGAGACGCTCGTGAGCGATCCCGGACGGCTCGCCAGCCTCGGGAACCCGGAGACGCTCCGGCGGGCCGCCGAGTCGCTGGGCGCGTACCTCGGAGTCGTCGCCACCGGACTGCTGCAGGTCGGCATCGCCCTCGGCGTCGCGTTCTACCTGCTGCGCGACGACCACCGGCTCGCAGGATGGGCACGCACCCAGATCAGCCGGGGCGACGAAGTGCTCGCCGCCTACGGCTGCGCAGTCGACAAGGACCTCAAGACGATCTACTTCGGCAACATCCTCAACGCGTTCGTCGTCGCGGTCATCGCCGCGCTCTCGTACAACCTGCTCAACGTGATCGCGCCGGCGGGACTGGCGATCCCGGTGCCGACCCTGCTGGGCCTGCTGACGGGCGCGACGAGCCTCATCCCCGTCGTCGGGATGAAGGCCGTCTACGTCCCGGTCGGGCTCTATCTGAGCGCCGTGGCCGCGCTGTCGGATCCGACCCTGCTGTGGTTCCCGGCCGTGTTCTTCCTGCTCGCGCTGACGCTGATCGACGGCCTGACCGAGCTCCTCCTGCGGCCGTACATCTCGGGGCGCAACCTCCACGTCGGCCTCGTCCTGTTCGCGTACATCCTCGGCCCGCTGCTGTTCGGCTGGTACGGCCTCTTCCTGGGCCCGCTGTTGCTCGTCTTGCTCGTCCACCTGTTCCGGATCGTCGTCCCGGAACTGATCCACGGCGAAACTCTGACCCCGACCCCGACGGCCGCCGACATCCTGCCGAACCCCGACGAGGGGGAGTATCCCCGTCCCGAGGTGAACCCCGACGAGCGGCCGGCCGAGAGTCCGGCCTCGGAGGGCGACTCCCCGGAGGGCGACTCCCCAGAGAGCGAGGCCGAACCCGGTCCCGGACACGGCGACGACGGAACGTAGCCGAGAAAGTTAATAATTCACTTCCGTATGGTTACTAGCTGTTAGGGGTATGGACCGCCCGTCGTAGCAGACGAATTAATAACTCCTGAGCGGCTACGGTGAGATATGGACGAACGCGACGGCGGAAGCGATCCCGCGCCTCCGCCCGCTTCCGACCCCGACCTGGACGCCAGCGGAGAGGGGACAGAGAGCCGCGGACGCGGCGGGAGCGACGGCGAGCGCGACCGGGATCGCGCTCCCGCCGCCGAGCGGCCGCCGGACGATGGGAGCGCGACCGGCGAGACCGCTCGCTTCAGCGTGCCCGGGATGGACTGTCCCTCCTGCGCCGGGAAGGTCGAGCGGAGCGTCCGCGACCTCGAGGGGGTCACCGGCGTCGACCCCCAACCGGCGACGGGGAGAGTGAAAGCCGCCTACGACCCCGCGGCGACGTCGCCGGCGGCCGTCCGCGAGCGGATCGAGCGCGCCGGCTACGAGGTCGAGAGGAGCGGGGCCGCCCGGACCGAGCGGTTCGACGTTCCGGGGATGGACTGCGCGTCCTGCGCCGAGAAGGTCGGGAACGCGCTCGAGGCGGGCGGGGTCGACGCCTACGAGACCCGGCCGACGACCGGGACGGTCGTCGTCTCCTACACCGACGGGGTGCTGTCCCGGGCCGACGTCGTGCGGGCCATCGAGAGCGCCGGCTACGAGGTCGAGGGGAGCGAGGCCGACGACGAGTCGGCGACCGCTCCCGGTAACGGGGACAGGGTCTGGACGAGTCCCCGCGCGCTGAAGACCTGGGTCGGCGCGGCGTTCCTGGCCGCGGGCCTCCTCGTGGAGTTCCTCTTCGCCGGCCTCGACGCGGGGCTCGTGACCGTCGCGGGCCTGGAACTGTCCGTCGCCGACGGCCTCTTCCTGGCGGCCGTCGCGGCCGGGGGCCAGGAGATCGCCCGCAACGGCTACTACTCCGCGCGGAACCTGAGCCTCGACATCGACCTGCTGATGAGCGCGGCCATCGGCGGGGCCGTCCTCGCGAGCGTCGCGTTCGGCGAGTCGCTGTACTTCGAGGCGGCGACGCTCGCGGTGCTGTTCAGCGTCGCCGAACTGCTCGAGCGCTACTCGATGGACCGCGCACGTACCTCGCTGCGGGAGCTGATGGATCTCTCGCCCGACGAGGCGACGGTCCGCCGCGACGGGGAGACGGTGACGGTGCCCGTCGAGGACGTCGCCGTCGGCGAGGTCGTCCTCGTGCGCCCCGGCGAGAAGATCCCGGTCGACGGCCGGGTCGTCGAGGGCGAGAGCGCGGTCAACCAGGCGCCGATCACTGGCGAGTCCGTCCCCGTCGACAAGGCGGAGGGCGACGAGGTGTACGCCGGGACGATCACCGAGAGCGGCTACCTCGAGGTCGGGGTCACGACGCCGGCCGCCGACACCACGCTCTCGCGGGTCGTCGAGATGGTCAAGGACGCCCAGTCCAACCGGACCGACCGCGAGCAGTTCGTCAAGCACTTCGCCGACGCCTATACGCCCGTCGTCGTCGCTGCCGCCGCCCTCGTGGCCGCGGTCCCGCCGCTGCTGTTCGGCGAGGCACCCGCGACCTGGTTCGTGCGGGGGCTGACACTGCTCGTGCTCGCCTGTCCGTGCGCGTTCGTCATCTCGACGCCCGTCTCGGTCGTCTCGGGGATCACCAGCGCCGCGAAGAACGGCGTGCTCATCAAGGGCGGCGACCACCTCGAGGCGATGGGCGCGGTCGACGTCGTCGCGCTGGACAAGACGGGGACGCTGACGACCGGAGAGCTGACCGTCACCGACGTCGTCCCGCTGAACGACAACACCGAGGAGGACGTCCTCCGGTGCGCGCGGGGCCTGGAGACCCGGAGCGAACACCCCATCGGAGAAGCCATCGTCGCCCGGGCCGACGAGGCCGGCGCCAGCACCGACGCAGGCGACCGGTCGGTCGAGCGCTTCGAGAGCATCACGGGCGAGGGCGTCCGCGCCCGCCTCGACGGCACGCAGCACTACGCCGGGAAGCCGGGGCTGTTCGAGGGCCTCGGAGTCGACCTCCGGCACGTCCACGCGACGACCGACGGGGGCCAGGTCACCCCGCGGAGCCGCGAACTCTGCGAGCGCAACGACTGCCTCGACCTGCTGGAGGGGACGGTCCCGGAACTCCAGCGCGAGGGGAAGACGGTCGTCCTCGTCGGGACCGACGAGGAACTGGAGGGGGTCGTCGCGGTGGCCGACGAGGTCCGCCCCGGCGCGCGCCGCGCGGTCGAGCGCCTCCGCGAACTGGGCGTCGAGCGGGTCGTCATGCTCACCGGCGACAACGAGCGGACCGCCGGCGCTATCGCCGACGCGACGGAGGTCAACGAGTTCCGCGCTGAGCTCCTGCCCGAGGAGAAGGTCGAGGCCGTCGAGGCGCTGCGCGAGGAGTACGGCACCGTCGCGATGGTCGGCGACGGCATCAACGACGCGCCCGCGCTGGCGACTGCCGACGTCGGCGTCGCCATGGGAGCCGCCGGCACCGACACCGCCCTCGAGACCGCCGACGTCGCGCTGATGGGCGACGACCTCTCGCGGCTCCCCTACCTCTACCACCTCTCGAATCGGGCGAACGACGTCATCCGGCAGAACGTCTGGTCGAGCCTCGGGGCGAAGGCCCTGCTCGCCGCCGGCGTTCCGCTGGGATTCGTCCCCATCTGGCTGGCCGTGCTCGCCGGCGACGCCGGGATGACGGTCGGCGTCACCGGCAACGCGATGCGCCTCTCTCAGCTTCGACCCGAGGGATGACGCGGGATCCGGGCGACCGCCGGCCGCTGTCGCTCCGTGCGGTCGCCGCCGGCGCGGCCGTCCAGGTTCCCTACCTCCTCGCGCTCCTAGCGCTTCCCGTCGGGACCGCCCCGCTGTCGAGCGCCGCTCTGCTCGCCGGCGCAGGCGCACTCGGGGGCGCCACCGCCGGTCATCTCGCTGGCGACCCGCCCGAACGGGGGCGCCGTCACGGCCTCTACAGCGGCGCCGTCGGCGGCCTCTGTCTGGCCGGCCTGTTCGTTGCCGCGGTCTACGTTCCCGCGGTCCCTTACGGGGCGACTCACTGGTTCGCCACGCTCGTCACGGCCCGGATCCCGGTCGCGGCGTACGTCGCCGGCCGCGACCCGTATCTCGTCGCGGCCGCCGCCCTCCTCGCTGTCCCGTGGACCGCGCTCGCGGGGCGGATCGCCGGCGGGCGCGTCCCCTCGGACCCGGCGGAGCTCGGCGTCATCCGGCGATAGCGCAGTGGAAGGCCCCGCCGAAAGCCCCCGAACCGGGGAGCACCGCCGGACACCGCCGCCAGGTCAGAACCGCTCGCGCCCGACGATCGGAGCGGGGGTAAGGTTACCCC
Source organism: Halobacteriales archaeon QS_5_70_17 (assembly GCA_003021975.1). Classification (GTDB taxonomy): domain Archaea; phylum Halobacteriota; class Halobacteria; order Halobacteriales; family Haloarculaceae; genus Halomarina. Next base: position 14,671 of record PXRR01000050.1, read on the forward strand.
GCCGGGCGACCGAGTGCTCGCATGGCGACTGACGCACTCCCCGACGGGACCCGGCCGGGCCGAGTCGCGCTGGTGGCGAACGATCGCGACCGACTGACCGACTTCTACGCGACGGTCGTCGGCCTCGACGTCCTCCGCGCGGGCGACGACCGGACGACGCTCGGAGCCGGCGGGACGCCGCTGCTCGACCTGATCGGCGACCCGTCGGCGCCCGAGCGTGGCCTCGACGAGGCGGGCCTGTTCCACACCGCCTTCCTCGTGCCCTCCCGGGCGGCGCTCGGCGGGGCCCTCGCTCAGATCGAGGGCGAGTGGACGCTCGACGGCGCCTCCGATCACCTCGTCAGCGAGGCGCTGTACCTCACCGATCCCGAGGGCAACGGGATCGAGATCTACCGCGACCGCCCGCGCGAGCGCTGGGACGTCGACGACGACGGCCGTGTTGACATCGACACGCTCCCGCTCGATCTGGGAGCGATCCGAGCGGCGGCCGACGACGCCGGAAGCGAAACCGGGAACGGCGTCCCCGGCGGGACTCGCGTCGGGCACGTCCACCTGGAGGTCGCGTCGCTGTCGGCCGTCCGCCCGTTCTACGTCGACGCGCTGGGACTGGGAGTGCAGGCGACCTACGGGGACTCCGCGCTGTTCGTCGCCGCCGGCGGCTACCACCACCACGTCGGACTGAACGTCTGGAACGGGCGGTCGGCGCCGGCGGGCGAGGGCCGCGGGCTGGCGTGGTTCGAACTGACGGTACCGACCGACGACGGCCTGAGAGCAGCGCGCGAGCGCCTGGAGGCGGTCGACTACGCCGTCGTCGAGCGACCGGACGGGGATCGAGGCCACCGATCCGGACGGGATCGCGCTCCGCCTGCGCTCCCGGGCGTAATGCCGGCCTGCGGCCCCGATCTCCACCCCGATCACGTCGATTGCGCCGCGGCCTCCCGATCCGTGGCGTCCTCGCCGCCCAGCACTGCGTCGGCGTCCAGCGGGGGTTCGAAGACCCCGTCCTCGGTGACGAGGTAGTCGATCAGTTCCGCGGGCGTCGGGTCGAACGCCGGGTTGTAGACGGGAACGTCCTCGGGGGCGTTCGGTCGCCGGTAGATCTCCCGGAGTTCGCCGGGGTCGCGCTCCTCGATCTCGACCTCGTCGGCGTCGGAGTCGGAGTCGATGGTCGCGGTCGGCGCGGCGACGACGAAGGGGACGTCGTGGCGGTCGGCCAGCACCGCCTGCTTGTAGGTGCCGATCTTGTTGAACACGACCGCCCCGTCGCCGAACTGCTCGCCGCCGTCGAGGACGATCCGGTCGGCGCCGACGACGACGGCGTCGATCCGCCCCTCCTGCATGCAGAGCCCGCTCGCGTTGTCGGGGATCAGCGTCGTCCGGACGTCGCGCTCGCGGAGTTCGACCGTCGTGATGCGCGACCCCTGGTTGAGCGGCCGCGTCTCGTTGGCGATGACGTCGACGTTCTTGCCCTGTTCGTCGGCCGAGTAGACGACACCCAGCGCCGTCCCCCAGTCGACGGTCGCGAGCGCGCCCGCGTTGCAGTGGGTCATCACCGTCGCCCCGTCCTCGAGGAGGTCGGCGCCGTGCCGGCCGATCGCGCGGTTGCGCTCGACGTCAGCGTCGGCGATCCGCTCCGCGGCTGTCAGCGTCCGCTCGCGGGCCTCGGCGACCGTCTCCGCGCGGTCGAGTTCCGCGAGGACGGCCTCGACCTCGCGGGCGAGGTTGACCGCCGTCGGGCGGGCCTCGGCCACCCGCTCGGCGGCCGCGCGGGCGCGGCGTTCGAACTCCTCGAACGACCCCGCGTCGGCGCGTCGCGCCGCGAGCGCCGCGCCGTAGGCCCCGGCGGCCCCGAGGGCCGGGGCGCCCCGGACCCGGAGGATCCGGATGCTCTCGACCAGTTCGTCGACGGTCTCGGCGTAGTAGGTGGTGTACTCCGCCGGGAGCCGCGTCTGGTCGACCATCGCCACGCAGTCGCGGTCGGCGTCCCAGTCGATCGTTCGCATACCGCGATCTTCCGACCGGCGGTTGATATATCGATCGCTAGCCGGGAAACCGCGCTCCGCCCGGAGTTCCGTGGTGCCAGGAGGTTTCGATCGGGAGCGCCGACCTGTACCGATCCCGACCCAAAGAGACACGGACGCGGGGTCCACAGTCGCGAGGGATGCCGACGTTCGGATACCTGCTGCCGACCCGCGAGATCGCGAGTTCGACCGACGGCCCCGAGAGCGTCGCCCGGACCCGGACCGAGGTCGTCGAGAACGCCGCCCGGGCGGAAGCGGCCGGCTTCGGAGCCGTCTGGGTCGGGGACAGCCTAGTCGCCAAGCCGCGTCACGCGCCGCTGGTGACGCTGGCCGCCGTCGCCGAGCGGACGGCGGCGGCCGACGTCGGGACCGCCATCTACCTCCCGAGCCTTCGCCACCCGCTTCCCGTCGCCCAGGCGACGGCGACGCTCGATCAACTCGCCGGCGGTCGCCTCCGACTGGGCGTCGGGGTCGGCGTCGGCCCCGACGTCCGCCACGAATACGACCAGCTCGACCTGCCCTACCGGCGCCGGGGCCGGTTGCTCAACGAGCACCTCGACGTCCTCCGGACGCTGTGGACCGAGGAGACGGTCACCCACAGCGGGGAGTTCTACGACCTCGAGGACGCCGGCGTCGGGGTCCGGCCGTCGAGCGAGCCACCGGTGTACGTCGCCTCGCTGGGGCTGGAGGACGGCGAGTCGTTCCACCCGCTGATCGAGGAGCGGATCCGCCGCCACGGCGACGGCTGGCTGCCCGGTCAGCTCGCCCCCGAGACGTACGCCACCGGGCTGGCGACATTCCGCGACCTCGTCGCCGAGGGCGGCCGCGAGCCGGCAGCGCGGGACGCCCTGCTCTACCTCGACGTCCTGGTCGGCTCCGAGGCGGAGTGTCGCCACGCCGCCAAGCGGTTCATGGACCGCTACTACCCCGACGACGGCGCCCAGACGGTCGAGGAACTGCTGGAGACGGTCGTCCTCGGCCGCCCGGAAGCCGTCGCCGAACGGATCGGGGCGTTCGTCGACGCGGGCGTCGAGGAGTTCGTCGTCCGGTTCCCGACCGACGACCAGCACCGGCAACTCCGGCGGTTCCGGGAGGTCCTCCCGGCTACGTGACGAGAGGTCACTCGTCGCCGCCGGGCGAGGCCTCGTCGAGCAGGTCGAGGAACTCCTCCGTGAACACCGGCAGGTCGTCGGGGTACCGCGACGTGACGAGGCTACCGTCGACGACGACCGGTTCGTCTTGGAAGGTCGCGCCGGCGTTCTCGACGTCCGGTTTGAGCGACCAGTAGGCCGTCACCGTCCGCCCGTCGAGTACGTCCGCGCTGATCAGCAGCTGCGCGCCGTGACAGATCGATGCGATCGGCTTCCCCTCGTCGTCGAACGCCGCGATCAGGTCGGCGGCCGCCGGCGCGTCGAGGCGCATGTTCTCCGGCGCACGGCCTCCGGGAACG